>JBMNSN010000001.1:0-286231 GCA_050945215.1 Fermentimonas sp.
AGCAACACCTTTCAAAACTTATGACAGTATGTTAAAAAACCAAATGTTATCTAACTTCCCAGCCAAGTGCACTTGCACCCAAAACGGCAGCATCGCTCTCCTTAAGATTAGAGAACATAAGCTTTACTTTATTCTGGAAAATTGGCAACAACGATGCTTCCATATTCTCCTTTACAGGATTCATAATCAAGTCACCGGCCTTAGCCAATCCGCCAAACAATATGATAGCCTCAGGGCTTGAGAAAGCAACAAAATCGGCAAATGCTTCACCCAAAATCTTACCAGTAACAGCAAAAATCTCCTTAGCTATTTCGTCACCCTTCAATGCTGCCTCGGCAACATCTTTTGAAGTGATGTCTTCAAGTGGGATGTGTCTCAATAGTGACTGTGAGTCGGGTCTCTCTTGCAAAATCTCGCGTGCTGTGCGAGCCACACCCGTTGCAGAAGCATAAGCCTCCAAACAACCGTGACGACCGCAACCGCAAACACGTCCTTCGCGCTTAACGATTACGTGACCAAGCTCACCTGCAAAACCATCGTGACCATAAACCAACTGTCCGTTAATCACAATACCGGCACCCACACCCGTTCCCAATGTGATAACTATGAAGTCCTTCATACCCTTTGCTGCACCATAAGCCATCTCGCCAATAGCGGCTGCATTGGCATCATTTGTCAATGCCACAGGAATGCCCGTTCTGTCCTCAAGCATTTGTGCAAAAGGAATAACACCCTTCCATGGCAAGTTGGGCGCAAACTCAATGCTACCGGTAAAATAGTTGCCGTTTGGTGTTCCGGCTCCAATACCTTTAATGTGGTCCTTTGTGGTTATCTTTCCAATAATGTCATTTATCAGTTCGGCAAGTTCATCAATGTATTTTTCTACTTCTGTGTGTTTTGCAGTTTTAATACTGCCTTGAACTAAAATCTCACCTCTCTTGTCTACGATGCCGACAACCGTGTTTGTGCCGCCCACATCAATACCTATTACATAGGGTTTATCCATGATTCTTATTTTTTTAAGTTATTCAATGATGATTGATTTGTTTTATTGTTGCAAATATACACTAATTTGCCGAATATCCATTCTTTAGCAATTATTTTTTACTATCAATCAATTCCATAGACAAATAATGCTCCTCCGTCACTTTCACACCCTACCACCTCCACATCATATTTACGATTTCGTATATATAATGCGAAGAAGACAATGGGAAGGTGTGCAGGTGGTAATGAGAAAAAAGTGCAACAGACAGGCAGTTGGGCATGTGAGTAAATAATTTTTAGCTGTAATGGTCGCGCATATTGATTATATATGAAAATATTTGTCTTATATTTGTAGAATACAAATGAAAACTCGATCTGCACATTTATTTATATAAGAAACAGACTTATCACTGATATGGAAACAATTAATTTTTACTATGGCTGAGACACATCTTCTGGGATTGCGTGAGGTGGTTGATGATGTAGTGAATAAGAATTGTTTGTTGTGGATTGGCAGTTTGTTATATTTTTTATTACAGTAGTTTAATGATATGAGACAATATTTAGATATTTTGCAAAGGGTACTTGATGAGGGTGTGGAGAAATCGGATCGCACCGGCACGGGTACCATCAGCGTTTTTGGTCATCAGAGCAGGTATGACCTGAGTGATGGTTTTCCGGTGGTTACCACCAAGAAATTGCACCTGAAGTCGATAATCTATGAGCTTTTGTGGTTCTTGAAGGGCGACACAAACATCAAGTATCTAAAAGACCACGGCGTTAGGATTTGGGACGAATGGGCCGACGAGAATGGAGACTTGGGTCACATCTACGGCTATCAGTGGCGTTCGTGGCCCGACTACAACGGTGGGCATATCGACCAAATAAAACAGGTTGTGGAGGACATCAAGAGGACGCCTGACTCAAGGCGCTTGATTGTAAGCTCGTGGAACGTGGCCGACTTGGGCAATATGAATCTTCCGCCCTGCCATGCGTTCTTCCAATTCTACGTGGTGAACGGTAAGTTGAGTTTACAACTTTATCAGCGAAGTGCCGACCTGTTTTTGGGTGTTCCGTTCAACATTGCTTCATACTCGCTGTTGCTGATGATGATGGCACAAGTGACGGGATTGGAAGCAGGCGAGTTTGTGCATACATTGGGAGATGCGCACATCTATCTAAATCATTTAGAACAAGTTAAGCTACAACTGTCAAGGAAACCTCGAACTCTTCCGCAGATGAAAATAAACCCCGACATTAAGGATATATTCGACTTTAAGTATGAGGATTTTGAGCTTATAGGCTATGACCCTCACCCAACGATAAAGGGTCAAGTTTCGGTGTAGGAATAAACTAATCGAGATGGATAGAGAGATTGCTATAATAGTGGCAGTGGACGAGAAGAATGGCATTGGCCGAAATGGCGGCCTTCTATGCCATCTGCCCAACGACTTGAAGCATTTTAAGGAGGTGACCACGGGTCACACTATTGTCATGGGCAGACGGACATACGAGTCGTTGCCCAAGGGGGCGTTGCCCAACCGCAGGAATGTGGTGATAACATCGGACAAGGCAGATAACTACCCCGGGTGCGAGGTGGTGCGTTCGGTGGAGGAGGCTATATCTTTGAGTGGCAACGACAAGATGTTCATCATTGGGGGAGGTCAGCTCTACAAAGCAACGCTGGAAATGGCCGACACACTATATATCACCCAAATACACCACACCTTTGAAGATGCCGACACGTTCTTCCCCGAGATTGACAATGGAGGGTGGAAACAGGTTTGGAAGGATGACCATCGTGCCGACGAGAAACATAAGTACGACTATTCGTTTATTAAGTATATGCGACAATCTGATAAGATGAAGTAATCATTGAATAAAATATACACATGAAAAAGATAGATGCCTTTATTCCGTTCTCGGAACCTGAACGAATGGTCAGGTCTGTGAAAGAGTTAAAAGAATGTGGAGCAATAGATAATGTCTATTTGCTGACGCCACCGGAACAAACCGGTAAGACTATAAAAGGGTGCAAACGTCTGTTTGTAGACAACCTATACAGCAGTGCAACGATTAAGACGATTGCAAAGAGATCTAAAGCCGACTACACACTTATATATCTGAGCACAAACCAATTTAAGGTTGGTTATCTGGCACTTGAGAGGATGATGCAGGTGGCAGAGGATGCCAAGGCGGGTATGGTCTACTCCGACTACTATTCCGTTGAGGATGACATGATTGTTAAGCATCCGGTAATCGACTATCAGGAGGGAAGTTTGAGAGACGACTTCGACTTTGGTTCGCTTATCTTGTTCAACACCAGGACGATGAGAAGAGCGGCAAGGAAGATGAAGGCCGACGAATATGAGTATGCCGGGTTGTATGATTTGAGGCTTAGGGTGTCGCAACGGCGCAACTTGGTTCACATCAACGAGTACCTCTACACGGAGATGAGTAACGATGAGGCTGAAGCGGGCGAAAGGATATTTGACTATGTTGACCCGAGAAACCGCAGGGCTCAGTTTGAAATGGAACAGGCCTGCACGCAGCACCTCAAGGAGGTGGGTGCTTATCTGGCGCCGGAGTTTGAACCTATAGTGTTTGGCAGTCAATATTTTGACTATGAGGCATCGGTGATTATACCCGTTCGCAACAGAGTGCGCACCATCAAGGATGCCATATCATCGGTATTGAGACAAAAAACCAACTTCAGGTTCAACCTGATGGTTGTTGACAACCACTCTACCGACGGCACCACAGAAGCCATTGACGATTTTAGGGAGGACAACAGACTGGTTCACATCATACCCGACAGGTATGATTTGGGCATCGGCGGATGTTGGAACATGGCAGTGCATCACCCCGATTGCGGAAGGTTTGCCGTGCAACTCGACAGCGACGACCTGTATAGTGGAGAGGACACTCTGCAGAAGATAGTTGATGCTTTCTATGAGCAGAACTGCGCCATGGTGGTGGGTACATATCAGATAACGGACTTCGACCTTAAGGTAATACCTCCCGGTGTTATTGACCATAGGGAGTGGACACCCGAGAATGGCAGGAACAATGCTCTGCGCATTAACGGATTGGGTGCACCTCGTGCCTTCTATACACCTATATTGAGGGAGATAAATCTGCCAAACACCAGCTATGGTGAGGATTACGCATTAGGGCTTAGGATATCGCGAAACCATCAGATTGGTCGCATATATGATGTTTTGTACACCTGCAGAAGATGGGAAGATAACTCTGATGCATCATTGGACTTGGAAAAGTCTAACCGGTATAACCTTTATAAAGACCGAATAAGAACATGGGAACTACAAGCAAGAAAAAGGATGAAGTAGGCGAACCTGTCATTCAGGTAGGGATATTGCTCGATGTGCAGTCTGTAGACTTTAATCTGCACACGCCTTACGTTGTCAAAGGCAACGAGATGGAGCCGGGCGACTATCGCGTGGAAATAAGCGACGGCAGAATAGCCTTCAATGGGGAGCTGTTTGACGAGCTGCTGTTTGAGGCAAAAAACCCTCACAAAGACTACTTTGAACTGAAGGATGTGATAATAGGTGTCAACTTCCATTGGGAGAGAAAGGAGAATCAGCAGTTCTTGGGTTCGCTTAAGTTTATCGTATCATATAAAGACGAGAAGCCATGCCTGTCGGCGGTGGACATAGTTTCTGTTGAGGATTATCTGAAGAGTGTAATCTCGTCGGAGATGAGTTCTACGAGCTCGTTGGAGTTGCTGAAGGCTCACGCTATTATCTCACGCAGTTGGCTCATGTCGCAAATATGCAAAGAGGAAAAGTCAGTCGGCAAGAGTTTGGCGGACAGCGAAGGCTCGTGGAAAGAAACATCCACGGAGAGAATAATATGGTATGACAGAGAGGATCACGACCAATTTGATGTTTGTGCAGACGACCACTGCCAGCGCTATCAAGGCATTACAAGGCAGACCACAGATATTGTAGGCCGTGCCGTTGACGAAACTCGCGGGATGGTGGTCACTTATGATGGCAAGATATGCGATACGCGCTATTCGAAATGTTGCGGCGGTATGATGGAGACCTTCGAGAATGTGTGGGAGCCGGTTGTGCATCCATACCTTCAAGCTAAACGCGATGCGATGGAGGAAAGCGATTTACCCAACCTGTGCGACGAGGAGCAGGCGGAAGAGTGGATAATGTCGTCACCCAAATCGTTTTGCAACACCAACAACACTAAGGTGCTGAAGCAGGTGCTTAACGACTACGACACGGAAACATCAGACTTCTTCAGGTGGAAAGTGACCTACTCTCAGGAGGAGATTGCAGAGATAATTGCAGAGAAGTCGGGCATAGAATTTGGTAACATTCTTGACCTTGAACCTATTGAAAGAGGTTATTCAGGAAGATTAATCAAGCTGAAAGTGATAGGAACAGACCGAGTGTTTACGTTTGGCAAAGAGCTGGAAATAAGACGAGTATTGTCGCGCAAGCATCTTTACAGTTCAGCTTTTGTCGTTAAACCTTTGGATGAGAACGACGAGGGCATACCACAAAAGTTTGAGATTTATGGTGCCGGCTGGGGACACGGCGTAGGCCTGTGTCAGATAGGTGCAGCCATGATGGCTGAAGAAGGCTACAGCCACGACAGAATATTGCAACACTATTTTACTGATACGGAGCTCACAAGCATGTATTAGTAATAGTATGTTTGTTAAACCTATATTATACAATGAACAACAAGAATAGTAATAAAGTGACATATCGCAACCCATGGGCATGGATACCAACGCTGTATTTTGCTGAAGGGTTACCCTACGTGGCCGTGATGACCATATCTGTAATCATGTATAAGAAGCTGGGTATGTCTAATACCGATATAGCGCTGTACACCAGTTGGCTGTATCTGCCATGGGTGATAAAGCCCTTTTGGAGTCCGTTTGTGGATATACTTAAGACAAAGAGATGGTGGATTGTCATGATGCAACTGCTCATTGGCGCCGGGCTGGCGGGTATTGCATTCACATTGCCTACTCCGTTCTGGTTGCAGGCATCACTTGCCTTCTTCTGGCTAATGGCTTTTAGCTCGGCCACGCACGACATTGCCGCCGACGGGTTCTATATGCTGGCGCTGGATGACTCGCAACAGTCGTTCTTCGTTGGAATTCGAAGCACCTTCTATCGTCTTGCGTCAATAACTGGGCAAGGATTGCTAATCATCTTCGCAGGTTTTCTTGAGAATAAAACAGGCAACATTTCCTACGCATGGAGCTTGACGTTCTTCGTTATGGCAGGTTTGTTTATAGCCTTCTTTGCATATCACAAGTTCATTCTACCCCACCCTGCATCAGACAGTGGCGAGTCGTTAAATACGCCGAAGCAGGTGCTCGAAGAGTTCTTAAACACATTCAAAACATTCTTTACAAAGGAAGGTATAGGAATGGCGATTGCGTTCATATTCCTGTATCGTTTGGCCGAAGCAATGCTTGTGAAGATTGCTTACCCATTCTTGCTTGACCCTATTGCCGACGGTGGTCTGGGGCTGAGCACTCAAGAAGCGGGCATTGCTTATGGCACTGTAGGCGTCGTTGCGCTGACATTGGGAGGTATCATTGGTGGTATAGTTGCGTCGCATCAGGGGTTGAAATACTGGATGTGGCCCATGGCTCTGGCAATCACCTTGCCCAACGTTGCCTATCTTCTGATGGCTATATATCAGCCGAGCAACTTTGTGTGGGTAAACGTTGGCGTTGCCGTTGAACAGTTTGGTTACGGCTTCGGCTTCACGGCATTCATGCTTTACCTCATATATTTTTCTCAAGGTCAGCACAAGACGGCTTACTACTCTATATGCACCGGTCTGATGGCGCTGGGTATGATGCTGCCGGGCATGGCTGCCGGGTGGATTCAAGAGCATTTGGGCTATGTAAACTTCTTCATATTCATCATGATATGTACGATACCTACGTTGGTGATTGTGCCATTTATGAAGGTGGATAAGAATTATGGCTGTGCGAAAAAGACTGATGATAACACAATAAATGAAACAAATTAATAAATTTAAATAGAGATGCTATGAATACAATCGCTTCATCGAAACATTCAAATAGGATATTGGCCCTCGACATTCTGAGGGGTATAACTATTGCGGGGATGATAATGGTAAACAATCCCGGGTCGTGGTCAACGGTGTACGCACCACTAAAACATGCGTCATGGCATGGGCTGACGCCGACTGACCTGGTGTTCCCGTTCTTCATGTTCATAATGGGTGTATCGACCTACTTGTCGTTGAGGAAGTTCAACTTTGAGCCGTCTAAAGACGCACTATACAAGGTTATTAAACGAACGATAGTGATATTTCTTATAGGCTTCGGTCTCAATTGGTTCGGGCAGTTTGCCGGTGGACTTGCCAATGGCGAGTCGGTGCTGCAAGCAGCTAATCATTTTGACACTATAAGGATATTGGGAGTACTCCAAAGATTGGGTCTTGCGTATGGTTTTGCCGCCCTCATTGCACTCCTTACGAGAGGTAAACACTTGGGCTGGGCGGTGGCCATACTATTGGTTGGATATTACATCATACTGGCCGTGGGCAACGGATTTGCCAAATCGGAGGACAATATAATCTCCATTGTCGACCAAGCCATACTTGGTGGCAACCACATGTACAGCGACTGGACAGATGATGGTGTAAGGATACTGTTTGACCCAGAAGGGTTGCTAAGCACATTGCCGTCAATAGCTCACGTACTTATTGGTTTCATGTTCGGCGGACTTATAATCAATAACAAGGACAACCACAAGAGAGTGGAGAAAATGCTAATCTGGGGTACTATATTGGCTTTCTCGGGATTACTGCTGCAGTATGGTTGCCCTATCAACAAAAAGATATGGAGCCCCACGTTTGTGCTTACCACCACAGGTTTTGCAGCACAACTGCTAGGGTTGCTTATTTGGATTATTGACATCAACAAGAAGAGTAAGTGGACACCATTCTTCCACTCTTTCGGTGTCAATCCGTTGATAATATACGTGTTCTCGGGTGTTTTTGCCACACTATTATCAGACATAAGATTTGCATACAATGGTGCAACAATCAGCCTTAAAGGTTATGCTTACTCGGTGCTTATACAACCATGGGCGGGCGATTACTTCGGGTCATTGGTATATGCTGTTCTATTCGTACTGGTATGCTGGCTGTTTGGACACGTGCTATACAAGAGAGACATTTACATTAAGATATAATTATTATCACTACTGATTGAATTGAAAAGGTTAATAGCAGACAGCGGTGCCACTAAAACTTCATGGGCCCTATTACAGGGCTCGGAGGTTGGGCATAGCTTTACTACAAAGGGTATAAGCCCCATATTTCAGTCGGCCGGAGACATTGAGGCGGAGATAGCGACCAACGTGGGACCTTTGCTCAATAGCGAAGGGGTCGAAGAAATATATTTCTATGGTTCGGGTTGTACGCCTGAGAACACGCATATTCTCGAGAATGCCCTCCGCAAAAGTTCAAATGCCACCCCTATTATAGTTGTGCAGAGCGACCTGATGGCTGCAGTCCACAGTCTTTGTGGCAACTCACCGGGTGTTGCATGCATACTTGGCACAGGCAGCAACTCATGCCATTGGGATGGCACTGCAATAGTGGAACATGTGTCGCCATTGGGCTTCATACTGGGCGATGAAGGTAGTGGCGCACATCTGGGCAAGCAGCTACTATCTTCTGCGCTGAAAAACCAACTGACCAAGGGTATAAAAGAGAAGCTGTTGCAAGAATACTCGCTTACGGAGGCAGACATCATCAAAAGAGTATATCGCCAACCATACCCGAGCCGTTTTCTTGCGAGCTTTTCCCCATTCATCAAGAACAATATCGGCGACGAAAGCATTATGAACATAGTGAGTAGCAGCTTCGACCTGTTTATAAGAAGAAACATATTGCAATATGATGCTGCCGAATTGCCGGTGAGCTTCGTTGGGTCGGTGGCTTGGCACTACTCCGATATATTAGAAGATGTAGTCAAATCACACAATCTCAGGATGGGGAAAGTATTAAAATCCCCTATCGAAGGTCTAATCGATTATTATAAACAATGAACCACAGACAAGATATGAGCTTCCAAAAGATTACTGAACAAAACTCGCATTACGACGACCTGCAAGACAAGTCGGTGATGAAAATACTGACCGAGATAAATCAAGAGGACAAGACCGTGGCTGATGCTGTGGAAAAGACTATTCCGCAGATAAACGAGCTTGTTGAGAAGCTGGTGCAACGCATGAAGAAGGGCGGACGATTGTTCTACATTGGTTCCGGCACGAGCGGACGACTGGGTGTGCTGGATGCGTCAGAGATTCCGCCTACGTTCGGCATGCCCAACACTTATGTAATAGGGCTGATTGCAGGGGGCGAACACGCACTTCGCAATCCCGTCGAAGATGCCGAGGACAATCTGAACACCGGTTGGGATGAACTCATTGAGCACGAAATAAACGAAAAAGACACTCTGGTGGGCATAGCCGCATCGGGAACGACTCCTTATGTCATCGGTGCACTGCAAAAAGCACGCGAGAAAGGGATACTCACTGCGGCAATATGCTGCAACCCCAACTCTCCGGTGGCACAAGAGGCCGACATAAGGATAGAACCAATAGTTGGACCCGAATATGTCACAGGCAGCACACGAATGAAGTCGGGCACGGCACAAAAGATGATACTCAACATGATATCCACCACCACCATGATTAAGCTGGGAAGAGTGAAGGGTAACAGAATGGTCAACATGCAACTGACCAACCAAAAGCTGATTGACAGGGGTACACGAATGATTGTTGACGAACTTAACATCAGCTACGACCATGCCAATAACCTGCTAATGCTACACGGCTCGGTGAAGGATGCAATAGACAGTTACAAGAACAACTAAATAATATAAACAGCAAAATGGCTATTATCATTAAAACAGATAACCCGGAACTACTATTAGACAAGATATATGAGGCAATAGAAAACAAGAATGCAGAGAAGTGGATTGCCACATCCGACGGCCGACTGACTTACGGCGCTCTCGTCTGGAAGAACGAGGCCTTCTTCAAACCTGAGATATGGGTGGACACAAGCGAACTGCGCTTCGGACTCATCAAACGGCCGGATCGCAGGCATATTTCTAATAAGCTGTACACTACTTTCCATACGAAGATGGTTGAAATGCTGTTGCTGCACTTCGACAAAGAGTTTAGAGACGTCACGGCTACGGCTGCTCGCTCTAACCCCGACGACTTCTAACCGACTACGAACAAACTAAATGTAATCATGAACATCAAATACATAACACTAAGTTTATTACTCATACTTTCATATTCAGCTCTCGCACAAGAGACCTCATACAAGACAATCAAGGATATACCATACTATGACGCCGGGACTCAAAAGAAGGACAAGTATATAGAGGAGCGTTGCAAACTGGATATATATTATCCGGAAAACATCAAGGACTACCCCACTGTGGTGTGGTTTCATGGCGGAGGACTGACGGGAGGAAGCAAGGAACTGCCCGAGGCGCTCAAAAACAAGGGGATAGCCATCATAGGCGTCAACTATCGCCTGTCGCCTCACGTCACCGCACCTGCCTACATCGAAGATGCTGCAGCCGCCGTGGCATGGGCTTTCAACAACATAGAGAGATATGACGGCAGCAAGGACAAAATATATGTATCCGGGCACTCAGCCGGCGGCTACCTAACCATGATGATTGGCCTCGACAAAAGCTACCTTGCCAAGCACAACATTGATGCCAACGACATAAAGGCTCTCATACCGCTGAGCGGGCAGACAATAACCCACTTCAACATTCGCGACAATATGGGCATCAAAGATACACAACCCATTGTGGACAAGTATGCTCCACTATTCCACGTGCGTCCCGATGCTCCTCCGATGATACTAATCACTGGCGACAGAGAACTTGAGATGCTGGGGCGATACGAAGAAAATGCTTATCTTGCCCGCATGATGAAGATTGTTGGCCACACCAAGACCAAACTCATTGAACTGCAAGGCTACGGCCACAACATGACCTACCCTGCTTTTCCTCTTCTCATCGAAGAAATAAAACGTTAAACATCACAAACATTTACCTGCTATGAAGATAGAGAGAGTTACACATATTGACGATAATATACTTAAGGCTTTCCAAAAATTCATACCCGAGCTGACCAAAGACCCTGAACGCATCCCCACAAAGGACGACCTCAAGAAGGTCATACAGTCGCCAAACAACTATCTGTTCATCGCCACCAAAGGCAACAATGTGTTAGGCTCTCTCACCCTCGCATTCTACAACGTGCCGTCAGGCATCAAAGCATGGATAGAGGATGTGATTGTTGACGACGAGGCTCGCGGACAAGGTGTGGCAACGGCACTCATCAGTCACGCCATAGAAACTGCAGAGCTCAATGGTGCCACAAAACTCGACCTCTCATCACAACCATGGCGCCAAGCCGCCAACAACCTCTATGTGAAGATGGGTTTTAAGAGGAGAGATACAAATATGTATCGTCTCACTCTCAATCAAAACTTATAAAAAGATTACTTCTCGGGTACTCTGTAGATAATGCTGTTGATATTCATTCCTGCACCAACCGACGCAAGGACAATATTCTCACCGCCACATATCTCGTGACTCTCCAAATTGTTGCGGGTAATCATGTCGAGCAACGTAGGCACTGTGGCCACCGACGAGTTGCCCAACCACGATATTGTCATCGGCATAATGGACTCAGGAACCTCTCTTATGCCATAAAGCTTAAACAAACGTGATATTATTGCATCGTCCATCTTGCCGTTGGCCTGATGTATCAACACTTTAGACACATCGTTGATATGCAATCCCAGCTTGTCCAATCCTGCCTTTATAGTCTTTGGCACATTCTCAAGTGCATACATGTATAGCTTGCGACCGTTCATCTTCAGGTACAAATCCTTCTTGGCGGCCAACCCCTCATCATACGAATAGCCCAGGAAAAGAAGATGCGAATACTCCAAAGCATCGGTGCGGGAGTTGTGACCAATGACACCCACAGGTTCATCGCTCTCAACGCCCTCCATCACAACGGCACCTGCTCCATCGGCATATATCATCGAATCTCTGTCGTGAGGATCAGAAATGCGCGACAATATATCGGCACCCACCACCAAAACCTTCTTGGCATCGCCCGAGCGAATGTAGTAGTCGGCCTGAATAACAGCCTGAATCCATCCCGGACAGCCAAACAACGTGTCATAAGCCACCGTAAAGGGATTGGCTATACCCAACTTCTGCTTCAATCTTGACGAAAGTGTAGGCAATATGTTTATGGCAAGATTATCGGGGCGCGTCTCTCCAAAGTTGTGAGCAAAAATTATATAATCCAAATCCTCCTTATCAATACCGGCAGCATCAATAGCCCTCTGCGCAGCAATAAGCGCCAAGTCGCTCGTACTCTCATCATCCTGTGCATAACGTCTCTCTGCAATGGTAGTTATCTCTTCAAACTTGCGAGTGACCTCCTCGTTGGGAGTGGTAATCTTCTCGCCGGCCGATTTATAAAACTCATTGCCAAGAAAACTTTCGTTCTTTACCTGTTTGGTTGGCACATAACTGCCTGTACCTGTGAATATACTATAAATTTTGCTCATTATTTAATTCTTTGATATTTAATATATAAACTTAGCCTTCTCACGCATTCAAGAGCATTTAATTTGACCTGTATGCACTATTAAAGGTAACTCTTTAACAAAAAATAAAACTAATCGTTCGATAGATCTTCGAAAATTTCCAAATCAAAATACTTAGCCGATGCAGCAACATGGTCAAAAACATCCGAAACTATATTCTCATAATCCCCCCAAACAGTGGTGTTGGTAAAGAAATAAAGCTCCAACGGCATACCCTGTCCGCTCGGCTCCAACTGCCTAACCATGATGGTCATCTCTTTGTGAACGTTAGGGTTAGCCTTCAAGTAATTATATATATATTGTCTGAAAAGTCCCAAATTCGTCAAATTCCTGCCATTCAGCAACATCGCCTTGTCCACACCGTTCTTCTCGTTATAATCGTCAATCTCCTTCGACCTCTCATTCACATAATCACTTATCAGTTCAATGCTTCTGTACCTATCAAGCTCATCCTGGCTTACAAACTTTATGGTCCCCTGTTTTATTTTGATTGAACGCTTAAGTCTTCGTCCGCCCATCTCAGTCATCCCGCGCCAGTTTTGAAAAGAATCGGAAACCAGTGCATAAGGAGGCAAAGTGATGATGGTTTTGTCGAAGTTTCTAACTTTAACCGTAGTCAGTGTAATTTGAATAACATCACCGTCGGCACCGTACTTTGGCATCGTGATCCAGTCGCCAATTCTCACCATGTCATTTGCCGACACCTGCATGCTCGCAACCAGTCCCAGTATTGTATCTTTGAACACCAACATCAATATTGCCGATGCGGCACCCAAACCCGTCAGTATGGCACCCGGATTGTTGCCCGTAAGTATGGAGAATATGATGATGAAACCAATGACATTGAAAATAATCTTAACCACCTGAACGTAGCTATCAAGCGGCTTATCGCGCAAGCTGGGTTTCAATCGCAACGAGTCGGCACTGGCATTGATAACTGCCATGATTATCCAAATAATATAGAAAACCAGGTAAATATCCGTGGCCTTGTTGCCCAAAGTTATCAGCTTGGGGAAACCATCAAAAACAATAGGTATAGACCCTTTGACGATTGAGAAAGGAACTATCATTGCCAGATAGTAGGCAAACTTGCGTTTAGAAAGATGTTCCAAAAACTTGACATGAGTAACTTTCTGAATCTTATCCAAGACAGCCTGAAAAACTATCTTTGTAACGTACTGCATCAGAAGCACAACCACCACCAGCAGTGCCAGCAAAAATACCATGTTAAGGTATTTAATCATGCCATCGGGCACTCCTATTGACGACAAAAGGTTTATAGACCACTTGCTTATAGCAGTCGTGGAAGTGTAGATATGTTCAATATTATCCGCGTTAACCAAAAAATCTGCTTGCATAATAAATAATCTTGTTTTACGATGACAAATATACAATATTTTGGCACATCTGAAAAATGAACTGCCAAACAAAAAATCATAATTCTCGCCCACCCTTCCCCGCACTTTCTCCCTATTATATATACGTTTTCGTATATATGATACGAAGAAGGTTATGCGTTGGCTGGGTTTAGTTATTCATCATCTCCGTTTTTATGCTCCGTCAGGTGTTTTGGTCGTGGAATTATTTAGCAAGTCGGCATAATAAAAGTGCTTTGGTAGTAAATATTGCTGTTGGCGAGCAAGATTTTAGGGGTGATGCTATTTTTGTTTGAATAGATGTTGCAAATTAAAAAAAAATGTACTACTTTTGCATTCGCTTTGCGACTAAGGTTGGCAAATGGCGAGATAGCTCAGCTGGTTAGAGCGCATGATTCATAATCATGAGGTCCCGGGTTCAAGTCCCGGTCTCGCTACAAAGAAACGACAAAGGCTGATAACGGTGAGTTATCGGCCTTTACTGTTATTTGGGGCATTGACCTTGAATAATGTTCTATCGAAGCATCAAAATGAAAGCATATTTGATATAGATATTTTAATGTACAGACACGCAATAAAGTGTAGTGAGTTGTACATATTTTTTGTATCTTGCATTAAATTTGTTTGGTCGTTATATCGATGAAAAAAAAATACATTTTAGGAGATTTTGCTGATAAAGAATATATAAAAAGGCTTGGTGATGACAACAGTGAAGCTTTAGCCATACTGACTCACTATATTCATGATACAGACAATCTGCTTTATGGAGTATACGAGGAAGAGGCAAATGAGGTTTCTGATGAGTATGCTGAATACAAGGTAAAACAACAACCATTTATTGACTCTGATGCCGTAATCAGTCAATTATTATTTGAGATTGAAAATGTCCCATTCCCTACACCAGATAATCACAAGTTTGATTTTATTGACCTTTTTGCAGGTGTTGGTGGTTTCAGAATAGCCATGCAGAGCGTGGGGGGCAGATGCACATATACCAGTGAATGGAATGAAGCGGCAAAGATTACCTACGCAAGGAATTTTGGTCAAATTCCATTTGGTGATATAACAAAGGAGCATGTTAAAAACTACATACCTGAGAGGTTCGATGTTTTGTGTGCCGGTTTTCCCTGTCAAGCTTTTTCAATAGCAGGATATAGAAAGGGATTTTCCGACACAAGAGGTACACTATTTTTTGATATTGAAGAGATTGTAAACAAGCATCGACCAAAGATTGTGTTTTTGGAGAATGTTAAAAACCTTGTTACACACGACAAGGGAAAAACGTTTAAGGTTATAAGAGAGATTCTTGAGAAGAAATTAGGATACAAAGTATTCTACAAAGTAATGAATTCTATGACATACGCCAATGTGCCACAAAATAGAGAGAGAATTTTTATAGTTGCATTTGACCCTGAACAAGTTGAGAGATACAATAGCTTTAGGTTTCCGAAAGAAATACCATTAACAAAAACTATCAAGGATGTTTTGAGCGATGGCAAACAAAAAGACAAGTATTATTATAAAACTGACCATAAGTATTATCCTATATTGGATAGGGAGATGACCAGCGACAACACGTTATACCAGTGGAGACGTGTTTATGTAAGAGAAAACAAGAGCAATGTTTGTCCTACACTCACTGCCAACATGGGAACTGGCGGACACAATGTTCCTCTGGTAAGAGATGAGTATGGCATTAGAAAATTGACACCAAAAGAGTGCTTTGGATTTCAGGGATATCCTATTGATAAATACATACTTCCTAACATAGCCGACAGCAAATTATATATGCAGGCAGGCAACTCTGTAACTGTTCCCTTGATTGAAAGAATAAGTCAAGAGATAGTTAAAGTTTTAATTTAAACAATCATACCATGAAAACATTTGTTGATATAGATAAGAGTAGTAATGGAGATTATATTAAACTACTATCTGCTGTGTCGAAGCTATCAGGTTTATTTAGCGACAGCAGAACACCTTATATCAGTTACAGAGCTGTAGAAAACATTTTTTGCAAATGCTTTAATGCTGATAATCTGTCTAGATCTGACTCCGCATACGATGCCAAATACAACTCAATGGGTATTGGTATTAAGACTTTTGTTTGTGGAAAAAACTTTAGTACAGAGAAAATAGCTGAGTTTAATTCTCTTTCCAATAGTCTGAAGAAATATGAAGGACTCGAGCTTGCAGTCAAACTTGCGGAATATAGAAACGACAGAATAGAATTAGCAAACCGATTGTATAACATTAAAGACTCTGTTTATCACATCGTTGCGAGGAGAGAAAAGGAACTTATATTATTTGAGACAGACTATAATATTATAGATATTCCTAATATTAAATCTATTAAAACCAGCTCGTCAGGGCTAAAATTTGACGACGGAATTAATGAATATAGCTTCAATTACTCAAAGAGTACGCTTTATAGAAAATTTTTTATTCCAGAAAAGGGGTTCAGACTTCCGGTTGAGATATTAGAGGACCCATATGCTTTATTGTTAGAATTACTATCAAATGAATCATACAAAACAGAGCAAGACAAATTGATACGTGGTGTAGATTATGTTGTATTACCTCTGTATGGATATAAGAATAGAGAAAAATATGTTTTTGAAAAAAGCGGATTGAACCAATGGAACGCTTCAGGAAGAAAGAGAGACCCGGGAGAAGTATATATAAAAATACCTATAGAGATACATAAAAGATTCCCCTCTTTTTTTCCTCCAAGAGACAAATCATTTAATCTGACAATACCAACAGGAGAGATATTTTCAGCCAAAGTTTGTCAAGAAAACTCGAAGGCATTGATGACAAACCCAAATAAAGCGTTGTCTGACTGGATATTAAGGAGGGTTTTCGGACTCAAAGAAGGAGAATTATTAACTATTGAAAAAGTTAATGAGTTAGAGTTTGATAGTGTCATCATTTATAAGAACAGCGAAAGTGATTATATTATTGACAAATCAAAGCTCGACAGTTACGAGGAGTTTATCAACTATCAGGATATTATTTAAACTCTGCCCAATCAGACAGAAGAGATAAATAGTAATCTGAAATACTATACATCATCAATTTACTTTCCTGTACTCATTGGGCGTTATACCTGTTCGCTGTTTGAACAATCTGGTGAAGTGCTGTGGGTATCTGAACCCCAGTTCGTAGGCAACCTCGCTTATGGATTTGCTAGCATCGAATAGTCGCCTCTTTGCCACCTCAATAACTTTCACTTGTATGTATTCTTGTGGCGACACACCTGTTTCTTTCTTAATCAGATCGCCAAAGTAGTTGGGTGACAGATTGAGTTCTTCGGCACACCATGTAACAGAGGGCAATCCCAAATTCTGAGGTTTATCGGAGAAGAAGTATTTATCTAATTTGGTTTCGAATCGCTCTAAAATGCCCTTGTTGGTATTGTCTCTCGTAATGAATTGGCGGTCGTAGAAACGGGTGCAATAGTTTAGGAAAAGCTCTATGTTTGAGATAATAAGCTGTTTACTGTGCTTGTCGATAGCGTGGTGCAACTCATATTCAATCTTTGAGAAACAATCTAATATGATGTTTCTCTCCTGCTCCGATAGGTGTAGGGCCTCATTGACGGCATAGGAAAAGAAATGATATTCGTGTATTTTGTTGCCAAGAGAGGTGCCTGATATGAAGTCGGGATGAAAAACCAGAGCAATTCCTTGAGGTTGATAATAATCTTCGCCATATTGACCGATAACCTGCCCGGGAGCAAGAAATATCAACGTGCCCTCTTCGTAGTCGTAGTTGCTCAATCCATAGCGCAAATCGCCACACTTTATCTTCTTCAAAAAGATGGTGTAAAAAGAGTAGCGCAGGCGACGAAGTTGTCGTGGCTCGGCCTTGTCAAGATGAACAACGCTGACGAGAGGGTGCAACGTTTCGTTGTTGTTAAATTCGTTGTACTCTCTGATACTGTTAAAGTTTATTATTGTATCCATATTTTCTTTGATTCGTTGTATGCAAATTTAGCAAAGAAATACTGTATAAAAATGTATTATATTGAAAATAAGTAATTTTGGTAGGTAATAGGTAATTGGTATAAACATTCCTTGGTTTATACTCCCTACTTTTGTATCGTGAAATTTATAACATTAAATATTAGCAAATATGATATCTAAAAAGAATGTGGCAGCTTTAGTCTTTTTGACTATTAGTTTTATTTTTCTGTTATCGGGATGTTCGCAACCCAACGAAAAAAATAACAGCAACCTCATAGTGTTGAAAGAGCAAGGCAGTTTTGCTGTGGGGGGAAGTGTGATTACTTCACCCGGTGAGTTTGATCCCATCACAAGAACACCCGACGGACAGACTTTTCATGGTGACCATGCATATATAGTTTATCAGATTCCGGACAATGCAAGAAAGCTTCCTTTGGTGTTTTGGCATGGATTCGGACAGTTTTCTAAAACTTGGGAGACTACGCCCGACGGACGCGATGGATTTCAGAATATATTTCTAAAACGCCGATTCGGAGTGTATCTGATTGACCAGCCTCGAAGAGGAAATGCGGGACGTAGTCTGTCGGAGGCGAACATACTACCCACAACCGACGAACAAGAATGGTTTAGCACATTCAGACTGGGTGTTTGGCCGGACTTTTTCGAAGGTGTTCAGTTTGACAAAAGTGAAGAGACACTTAATCAGTATTTTCGTCAAATGACTCCCAACATTGGCGGTTTTGACACAGAAGTTATAGTTTCTGCTATATCTGAGTTGTTCGACAAGACCGGAGAAGCGGTGCTTGTGTCGCACTCTCAATCGGGAGGTTTCGGGTGGCTGACTGCAATAAGAAACAGCAATGTAAAGGCCATTGCCTCGTATGAGCCGGGAAGTGGTTTTGTGTTTCCCGAAGGTGAGGTGCCTAAACCTATTGAGAGTTCATCAGGTCCCCTATCTGCAAATGCTATATCCATAGACGACTTTATGAAGCTTACCAAGATACCTATCATCATATATTACGGAGACTTTATTCCTGAAGAGTGGTGTGACAACCCCGGTATTGACGGCTGGCGTGCACGTTATGAAATGGCGAAGCTGTGGAGAGATGCAGTTAACCGACATGGCGGTGATGTAACTCTTGTACATATGCCCGATATAGGGATAAAAGGCAACACACACTTTCCTTTCTCAGATTTGAACAATGTGGAGATTGCCGATTTGCTATCTGAATGGTTGAAGGAAAAAGGATTAGATAAATAATAAACATATAGATATAATGAAAAAGATTAAACTTTACTTACTTACAATTATGATTATTTCATCAAGCATTAATGCTCAAAATCAGACGAAACCCGCCAATCCGTTCGGGTTGGTTTATGAAGATGCCATTACCGAGAATGTGGATGGCAAGGTAAATATTCATCAAGTTACATACAAACTAAATGGTTTGGATATTTCTGCCAACGTGTACACTCCGGCAAATTATGACCCTGCTAAGAAATATCCTGCAGTGGTTGTTGCCCACCCCAATGGTGGTGTAAAAGAACAAGTTGCGGGATTGTATGCACAGCGTCTTGCAGAGCTGGGCTACATCACAATGGCTGCAGATGCATCGTATCAGGGTGCCAGTGGCGGAGAGCCTCGCAACACGGACAAGCCTGCCTATCGCATTGAGGACATCAGAGGTATGGCAGATTATATTACTCATTATGATGGCGTTGATGCCGAGCGTTTGGGCATACTCGGTATATGTGGTGGCGGAGGTTATACTCTTAAGGCAACACAAACAGATAAACGTTTTAAGGCTGTGGCAACTTTGAGCATGTTTAACTCAGGAGAGGTAAGACGCAACGGATATATGAACTCTGACATGGCAACCATACAAGAGCGATTGAAACAAGCCACAGAGGCACGTGCATTGGAGGTGGCAACCGGAGAGGTGCGCTATGCTTCGGACAGCGAACCAACGGACGAAATGGCTGACAAGATGCCTTTTGATTTGTATCGCGAAGGTCATTATTATTATCGCAGAACTCATGCTCACCCTAATTCAACATTCCGCTTCACTATGAGCAGTCTTCTGGATTTAATGGAGTTTGATGCTACCAGCAACATGGACTTGATAAATCAGCCTTTGTTGATGATGGCAGGCAGCAAAGCCGACTCATTCTATATGACTGACAATGCGCTAAGACTTGCAACCGGAACGAAGGAAAAAGAGCTATTCTTGATTCCCGGTGCAACACATATTCAGACATACTATGTTCCGGAATATGTAAATCAGGCAGTAAATAAGCTTCAAGAATTTTTCGGTAAGTATCTATAATAACATAAAAAGAGATCAATTATGAGAGTGAGAATTATTGGGATTATATTATTAGTTTTTGGTATGCAGAGTATGTTTGCACAGACCATAACTCAGGACTTATCGGACGCTGAGAAGGAGATAATACAACTTTCAAAAGATAAGTGGCAATGGATGGCAGACAAAAATGTTGATGAATTGACCAAGCTGTTTCATGAGAAAGCAGTGTTTGTACATATGGGAGGGAGCTGGGACACTGAACGAGAGCTACGAATAATTGAGAGTGGTGGTATATGGTACAAGCAGGCAGATGTACACAGCGTATCAGTGAACATCATTGACAACACAGCAATTCTGTTGAACAGAATAGACCTGTTAGCAGAGGTTGGTGGAAATGAAGTGACTAACCCGTTTATTGTTACTGAAGTTTATATCAATATGAACGATGGTTGGAAGCTTGGCTCGCTTTCGTTTACACGAGTGATTACTCGAGGTGACAACTAATTAGTTTACAAACATATAACAACTCAACCGGCATGAAAACAAATATATTTATTTTAGCTTTTGTGATGTGTTGCTGTTTTTTGATCGGATATAACTACAACATCCACGCTATGGGCAATGAGCCTATTGTGCGCATTAAATCAGGTTTGCTACGTGGAACAACTGAAGATGGCGTCGACAGCTACAAAGGCATTCCTTACGCTGCACCACCAGTTGGGGAGTTTAGATGGAGACCACCACAGCCGGTGACACCATGGGAAGGCGCAAGAGACGCGTTGGAGTTTGGTCCGAGTTGTGCACAAGCCGGTTGGGGAGCACCCGCAGGCACAATAGCGGAGGGTTCATCGGAAGATTGCCTATATCTTAATCTGTGGGTGCCATCAGGAACAAGGTCGGGAGCAAAACTACCTGTTATGGTTTGGATACACGGCGGAGGTTTTGTTGGAGGCAGCGGTTCCGGAATTGACGGAGGTCCGTTTGCAAAGCAAGGTGTCATCCTTATGACTTTCAATTATAGATTGGGGCGATTGGGACATTTCGCATTTCCGGCATTGAGCAAGGAACATCCTGAAGAGCCAAAAGGCAGCTATGCTTTTATGGATCAGATTGCTGCACTTCAGTGGGTTCAGGATAACATCGAAGCTTTTGGCGGCGACCCAGACAATGTTACCATTTTCGGTTTTTCGGCAGGTGGAGTATCTATTCATTCGTTGCTTACCATACCGGCTGCACAAGGGCTTTTTCACAAGGCCATTAGTGAGTCTGGCGGTGGCAGAGATGGTGTATTGACAGGCAGACCCATAAACAAAGAGAATGCCGACCTATTCTATACTGTTTCGGCAGAGACTATTGGGGTGACATTTGCAAAGAAGATGGGAATTGAAGGAACAGATGCTGAGGCGTTGGCCAAGCTGAGGGCGCTTAAGGTGGAAGATATTGTTGACGGCGGTCAAGAGACAGACGGTCAAGGCGGTCCGCGCACCTATTCGGGACCAATTATTGATGGCAAGCTGGTAGTTGAGACATCCGAGAGTGCTTACAATGGAAGAAGACAGGCAATGGTTCCGCTGATGATTGGTAACAGCAGTGCAGAGATTGGTGGAAATTTTGTGAATAACAGCAGATCGAAGGAAGAACTATTTTCTATGTTCGGAGAGCTGGAAGAAGAAGCCAAAGCTGCTTACGACCCCGATGGATCGAAGGAGTTTGCAGAAGTAATCACAAGGTTTAATACCGACTGGGCATGGGGTGAACCAGCCAGAATGGTGGCAAAGAAGTTTGCTGAAGAAAACCTACCGGTTTATGTTTACCATTTTGAATATGTTCCAACAATGATGAGAGAGCGTGCCAGGTTTGGTGCCGGTCATGGTTCGGAGGTTGGCTATGTATTCAATTCACTCAACGGGCGCCGATTTGGCGGTAAGCCGACTGAGGAGGAATTAGAATTGGCAAGAATAATGAATACTTACTGGACAAACTTTGCCAAGACGGGCGACCCTAACAGAGAAGATGTTCCAAAGTGGCCACGTTTCGAAGCAGAAACGCAAAAGATTCTTGATGTTGAACCAAGCGGTGTACCTGTGGGAAAACCTGACCCAAGGAAAGCAAGATTGGATGTAATTGAGAAAACCACCAATATGAGAGACCATCTGCAAACTCGTGGCATTTAATTAGTAAAATATTTATGTAAGAATGAGAAGAAAAATGAAATTAGATAAGTTTATCGGATTAGTAATAGTTTTAGGCGTTATGTCTTTTAATACGTTTTCTCAAACAGAAACAACTTTATCGAATAATCAACAGAACCTTATTTCGATTGCCGCACTAACTGCTAAAGGCGACCTTGAGGAGCTAAAACCCTACCTTAACAAGGGGCTCGACGAAGGATTGACCGTTAGCCAAATAAAGGAAGCTATCGTTCATCTATATGCTTATTGCGGTTTCCCGAGAAGCATACGCGGTTTGCAGACTTTAATGGAGGTTTTGGACGAACGCGTAGCAAGAGGCATCAACGACATTGTGGGTGCTGAAGCATCGCCAATAGATGATGAACGCAGCAAGTACGAAAGAGGAAGGGATATTTTGGGAGAACTTACAGGTGTTCCTCAAGATAAGCCAAGAACGGGATATTCGGCATTTGCTCCGGAGATAGAGATTTTTCTAAAGGAGCATCTGTTTGCAGATATTTTTGAGAGAGATGTATTGACGTATGCTGAGAGAGAATTAGTCACTATTTCTGTTATAAGTAGCATTGGTAAGGCTGAACCGATGCTCCGCTCTCACATGAGGATATGCCTGAACGTTGGGATAACACCTGAACAGATGCAAGAATTCATCAAGGTTTTGAGAATCACTTTGGGCAAGAAAGATGCCAAGGCGGCTCAGAAAGTACTTGATGAAGTGTTATCTGAAAATTGATAAAGTAATCAACAAATAAATTTAGAATATGAGAAGAATAATAACTATACTTACGCTTACAGCACTTTTTTTCATTGGGTGCAACAGCGAAGGAAGCAAAGAGACTAATAAGGTTGCTGAAACCATAGGCGACGTATTTCCTAAAGGGAATCTGATAACCAACGACAACTTCACGGGGAATGCTTGGCTGAATATGCTGGTTACGAACAAAGAGAATTTTGACCTGACAGCCGGGAAGGTTTTCTTTGAGCCCGGTGCCAGAACAAGATGGCATTCACATCCGGGAGGGCAGATATTGATTTGCACAAAAGGCAACGGATATTATCAGGAAAAAGGTAAACCTATTCAACCCATAAAAGCCGGTGAGGTTGTTGAGATATACCCCGATGTGGTGCATTGGCACGGGGCAACGGGAGACAGCGAGTTTGAACATATTGCTATATCCACCCAACAGAGCAAAGGGAGTGTAATATGGATGGAACATGTGACGGATGAGGAATTTAACAGCTTGAAGAATTGAACTGACGGCGTAATTATCAATGTGTGAATGTAGAGACAGATGTCTCGATAACTGTAAATGAATCAGTCAAGAAAATACTTGACTGATTTTTTTTGTAGATTTTTATGAGTAATATATTATTATAACTATTTGGATTTATTAACAAGCGCAAGAAAGGGAGTGATTTAATTGAAGATTTGCCTATTGTTTAATTAGATATAGAATTGATTATCACACACCTTTGAAAATTATCGTAGTTCTATATAATCGTGTAAATATAGCCATATCACCTATTATTAGATAGAGGGAGATTAAAAAGCATTGTTTTTTCTTCCTGCTTTCAGAACCGTGTTTTACCTCTGATACTTGTGAAATAAGGTAAATATTTGTACGTTTGAATAAGAATTATGAAATGACCTATTGACCAATCATTAAATTTGTCTTAACAAAGGATGTCGCAAAAGGATATTTATTTAGCATCAAAACCACGATACGAGATACTGGACGGGCTACGTGGTGTGGCCGCGCTGGTGGTCATCCTATTCCACTGCTTTGAAACATACATACCGGTTTTTGGGACTCAACACATCAATCATGGCTACCTTGCAGTAGACTTTTTCTTTGTACTTTCAGGTTTTGTTATCGGCTATGCATACGATGACCGATGGGAGAAGATGACTACATGGGGATTTTTCAAACGTCGACTGATTCGCTTGCATCCAATGGTGATTGCAGGAACTGTAATCGGGGCATGCTTGTTTTTCTTTGGTGCCGGGGATAGTTTCCCGTTGATTGAGAAAACAGAGCTTTGGAAGTTTCTTTTGTGCTTTGTGATGGCGCTTCTTATGATTCCTGCAGGTCCCGGGCTCGATATTCGCGGATGGGGAGAGACAAACTCATTTAATGGACCAAACTGGTCTCTAACGCTCGAGTATATCGGTAATATACTTTACGTTTTCGTTTTTCGACATCTGTCTAAGATTTCTTTGGGCATACTTACTTTTGCAAGTATATTCTTTACTCTCGACATGACTTTGGGTTGGGATGTGTTCAACCTGTTTCCGTCAGATAAGTTTGATGTGATAGGCGGATGGAGCCTCACACCAGCTCAAATGTATGTAGGTATGGGCAGATTCCTTTATCCTTTCCTGTGCGGTCTGCTTATTTCGCGTATCCTACCAGGCAGAATGACCAAGGAAAACCCGAGCGGAAGTCCGCTTGGAATGCGTGGAGGCTTTTGGTGGGCATCTCTGCTATTGGTAGTGCTGTTCTCCATTCCACAGATTGGCGGTAAACCAGGTGTGGCAGACGGCTTGTATCAGGTTTTCTGCATCGTCATAATGTTCCCAATCATTGTTTTGATAGGTGCCGGCAGTAAGACAACCGACCGCAGGAGCACCAAGTGGTGCGAGTTTCTCGGGAACATATCTTATCCTCTCTACATCACTCATTTTCCACTTGTTTATATGCAAGTGACTTGGGTGGCCAATCATCAAAATGCACCTGTATGGCAACATATAGCATTAAATGTTGGTATTATTTTATTCTCCATTGCACTGGCATGGGCATGCCTGAAACTATATGATGAGCCGGTGCGCGCATGGTTGAAGAATAAACTTTTTACTACGCAACCTGCCAACGGCGCAAAACAAAAGAATATCAAGCAATAAACAGCATTGATGTAATTTATTTGCTTAGATTTATTTTTTGTTGTTTTATTATTGAACAGCTTCATACAGCAAGGCGATAAGATAGCTTTATAGACGGTAGGTACACTGAAGTTTTGTGCTTTATTTTTTGATGTAGATGTTTCATTTGGCAGCATCAAAAAAAGAGGCTGACTGCAGTGTTAGTCAACCTCTTGGGTAAAGAGATATAAATATACTTTCAGTAGATATTTATTCTATTTCAGCCATGTCGGCAGGCTTGTAATATGCCATGTCGTCAACATTGGAATTCTTTATGAACCGGTGGTTCTTTATGACTTGAATGTGTCCGTAATGAACATATACTTCTGCGCTTCGGCGGAAAAGTTCCTGATTTTGGTTGGCATCTTGCAATAGCAAATGTCCGGCAATCAAGTGCCCTGCTGTCTCAACCAAACGGCGAGCGTGAAAATCGAGGTACTCTTCGTCTTTTGGAGTTGTAACTATGCTAACCATCTCTTCATACATGCCGGTCATATCGGCCAATGTACGTTTAAGTGCTTCAAGTTCCGGCACTACAGCCATCTGTTCAAATTCTTTGATGCGTTGCAAATATGTACCTGTGGTTACGTGACGAATGGCGGCAACAACCTGCAGTTGTGTCGTGCCTTCGTATATATTGGTAATGCGTGCATCACGATATAGTCTTTCGCACTTGTAGTCTTTCATATAGCCCGATCCGCCGTGGATCTGTATTGCGTCATAAGCATTCTGGTTTGCATATTCGCTACTCAGAGCTTTTCCGAGTGGAGTGAATGCGTCGGCAAGACGTGAGTAGTACTTCATCTCGGTGCGTTCTTCGGGAGTCAGCTTGCGAGTTTTGCTTATGTCTTCGAGTGCCTTGTAAATATCCACATAACGACTTGTTTCGTAGAGCAACGTTCGCGATGCGTCGGTCTTTGCTCGCATGTTGGCCAACATCTCGTAGACGGGAGGAAAGTTGATAATTGTTTTGCCAAACTGACGGCGTTCGAGAGCATAGTCTAGAGCTTCTCTTGTTGCAGCTTCGGATATACCCACAGATTGTGCCATGATGCCCAGGCGTGCGCCGTTCATAAGAGACATGACGTATCTTATAAGTCCCATTCGGCGTGTACCCACCAATTCGGCTTTGGCGTTTTTGAACACAAGTTCGCATGTAGGTGCACCTTTAATACCCATCTTGTTTTCGATGCGACGAACAGTGACTCCTCCGCTGTTTTTGTCATATATGAACATTGACAATCCGCGAGCATCTTTTGTGCCTTCTTCCGAGCGAGCCAGCACAAGATGAATGTCAGAGTCTCCATTGGTGATGAAGCGTTTCACTCCGTTGAGGTACCACTGGTCTTCGGCCTCGTTGTAGGTTGCTTTAAGCATAACGGCTTGCAGGTCGGAACCGGCATCAGGCTCGGTTAGGTCCATGGACATGGTTTGCCCTTGAACAACACGAGTGATATATTTGTCTTTTTGATGTTCGTCACCATATTCATATATTGTTTCTCCGCAGTCCTGAAGCATCCATATATTCTGAAAACTGGCGTCGGCGCGGCTTACTATGTCGGCACTCATCATGTAGGGGACCATAGGAATGTTGAGTCCTCCGTATTTGCGAGGAAAGCGCATACCCATTAGTTCAGCTTTGTTGAGCACGTCGAGGTTTTGCTGAGTTTTTGGTGCGTATGTCACACGCCCATTGCTTACTGTGGGGCCTGTTTGGTCGACCTCTTCGGCATTTGGTTCGATGACTTCTGCACATATTTCACCAACGACTTCGAGCACTTTGTCGTAACTGTCCATAGCGTCCTCAAAATCTATGGGTGCGTAGTCGTATTTATCTTTGTCTTCGTAATTGTTTTCTTTCAACTCCACTATTCTCTTCATCAGAGGATGATTGAGATAGTGACGAAATTGAGGTGTGTCAGTATAAAAGTTTGCCATATCTGTTATTTGGTATTTTTCTTGTAATATTTAATCATCTTTGGAATTACTTTCTCAACATCACCCGTGATTACGTAATCGGATATTGAATTGATGGGTGCGTTGGGGTCGTTGTTGATGGATATAATGATTGAGCTGTCCTGCATGCCGGCTATGTGCTGTATCTGTCCCGAGATGCCACAAGCAATGTATAACTTTGGTCGTACGGTTACTCCCGTCTGCCCGATTTGACGCTCGTGTTCAGCATATCCTGCATCAACGGCTGCACGAGATGCTCCAACCTCGGCACCAAGCAGGTCGGCAAGTTTGTATAGCAGTTGGAAGTTTTCTTTTGAGCCTACACCATAACCACCGGCAACTATTATTTGTGAATTCTTGATGTTGACTTCTGATTTTTCGATGTGTCGGTCGATAATGCTTACTACGAAGTCTTCATCTTTGACGAAGTCGTTTACGTTGTGCTGAACGACCTCTGATTGATAGTGAGTGTCGTAGATTTCTTTCTTCATCACACCTTCGCGAACCGTTGCCATCTGAGGACGGTGGTCGGTGTTGATGATGGTTGCCACGATGTTGCCACCAAATGCCGGGCGAATTTGGTATAGTAGGTTTTCGTATGTTTTGCCTGCGCGCTTTTCTTCGTGATTGCCAATTTCGAGCGACGTGCAGTCGGCAGTAAGTCCGCTACCCAAAGCAGATGAGACACGAGGCCCGAGGTCGCGTCCTATGATTGTTGCCCCTAGAAGGCATATTTGCGGTTGTTCTTGTTTGAAAAGCTCCACAAGTATGGAGGTGTGAGGCAACGTTGTGTAAGGATACAGCCTTTCGTCGTCGAAGACATGTATTACATCCACTCCATAGGGAGCGATTTGTTTTTCTATTCCTTGCAGGTTTGAACCTGCAGCGATTGCCTCAAGCTTGCAGCCCAGTTGGTTTGCCAAAGAACGTCCTTTTGTGAGAAGTTCTTGGCTGACATCGGCAACAATTCCATCTTCTATTTCCAGATATACAAATAGGTTATTCATATTATGATTTTATATTTTTATTGTTTGGGTGTGAAAAAGAATTATCCGATTGTGTGGTTTTCGATTAATTCTTTCATTAGTTCGTCTATTTCGAAGTCGTCGTCGTTGATGTGTTTGCTTTCTTTTGTTTGGAAAACGACGTTTTCAGTACGTTTAACCTTTGTTGGAGAGCCTGAAAGTCCGCATAGTGCTGTGTCGGCATCAACATCGGCTACGCTCCATTCGGTTAGGTTTAGATATGGACGAGTGTCATATATGTCAATGTAGTCGGAATTTTCGTCTTGACGTTCGGTAACGGTTTTGGCTCGTTTGTATTTGAGCAATAGTTTAGCGTTACGAGGACGACATGCGCGTGCCGTTCCGTTTACGGTGATTAGGGCAGGCATTGGCGATTCTACCACTTCAACTCCATTGTCGAGACGTCTTTTCACCTTAATTTTGTTTTCTGTCAGTTCTTGGATTTCTTCAGAATAAGTGATTTGAGGTATGCCGAGCTTTTCGGCAACTTGTGGTCCCACTTGTGCGGTGTCGCCGTCGATGGCTTGTCGCCCTGCAATGATCAGGTCGAAATCAGCTATCTTGTGTATAGCCATTGATAGTGCGTAAGATGTTGCCAACGTGTCGGCACCGGCGAAAGCACGGTCAGTCAGCAAAACTCCGTCGTCGGCACCACGGAAGAGGCCTTCGCGAAGTATTTCGGCGGCTCGGCCCGGCCCCATAGTAAGTATTGTTATACGAGAACCCGGATATTTGTCCTTTATATCCAATGCTTGTTCTAAAGCATTCAGGTCTTCGGGATTGAATATGGCCGGTAACGCAGCTCTGTTAACCGTTCCGTCAGCTTTCATAGCATCTTTTCCTACGTTTCGTGTGTCTGGAACTTGCTTGGCTAAGACAATAATGTTAAATGTCATTTCTATTATATGTTTTCAGTTTAGTAATTCATTGGAATCACAAATATAAATAATTTTTCCATTGGTAAGTGTTTGGAATGTGTTAGTTTATGGTAATATCATTTTTGTGGAGGAATTAAAATTTAGTGTTAAATGACTCATGTGATATATTATTTTTTGTATCTTTACAATGAGATTTAGAGGGAAAAATGATTATGAAACGATGGATGATTAATGTGTTTGCGGTTGTTGCCTCAATGGTGATGTTGAGCAGTTGCTCGGGTGTGAAATACATATCGGTGGAAACACGCGAACCGGCTCAAGTAGTGTTGCCATCCAATGTGCAGAGAGTTGCTATTGTCAGCAACGTTGTTCAGCAACCCAACGATGTGGGGCACTGGATGCATAGCTTGGGACAATCGGAAAAGCGCGTTAAGGCCTCGGCAGACAGTGTGGCTATATATTTTACAGAGGCTATGTCTCAGTTTCTTAATGAGGAGGATTATTTTTTGGATGTCATTTACTACGGCAGACAGTTGAGAGGCGATAAGGACTATTTTCAAGAGCAGATTTTACCGACTGATGAGATGAACAAGATAAGGCAAGAGACCGGTGCCGATGCAGTAATAAGTTTGGATAAGCTTTTGATTGAGACAAGAATGAAGGAACACTTTAGATATCAAGGCTATATGTATGGTGAGCTGAAGGGTGACATTCACTCAACATTGAGGGTATATATGCCAAGCATGGAAGGGAAAATTCCTAAGGTGGAGTACTCCGACAGTTTGATGTGGATGGGATTCGATCTTCCCAATGAGAGTGCATATTATGCTGAGGAGATATTGCCATCGAGAGAGGATGCCATGAAGATGCTTGCGGTGAGAGCGGCCGAGAAGATGTCTAACGTCTTTGCTCCCCATTGGGAAGCTCAAGACAGGTGGTACTATACATCCAACAAGTCGGCAATGAAAGATGCTATGACTCTTGCTGAGAACATGGATTGGACAGGGGCCATAAGTAAATGGGAGGCGTACTATAATTCTATATCAAACAAAAGGGAGAAAGCAAGGGTTGCGAGCAATATTGCGCTTGCTTATGAGATGATGGATGATATGAATCTTGCATACGAATGGGCAAAGACTGCCAAGGATTTGTTAGTTGAATCAACAGGTGAGGATTCTTTGGACAGACGAAGGGCTGTGTTGTATCTCAACGAAATTGAGCGAAGAAGAAGCAATAAGAACAGAATTGACTTGAACGACTATTGATTTGTCGTTTATTTATCGTTTTTTATAGTTTAGCAGAAAAAATATTGATTTAGCTTAATATAGTTTGGAAAAAAATATTAACTTTGTGGCTGAATCTACGTGGCAATAGTTCATTTATTGCTATTGTTTGAAAATCATTATCTAAAATACTTTATCCAATTTGGCTATTTGCACGACACGTGATGGTTATGTTTTGCACGTATTGTGATGTCAGATGTCGATTGAGATAATCAATTCAATATTATTATTTTATTCAATTTCATAGAACTACATGGCTTATAACATTATCGAGCTAAATGAGAAGCTAACTACAGAACTTAGAGCTCTTGCTAAGGAGATGGGTATCAGACGACCCGACGCTTACAAGAAGGAAGAGCTTATATACAAAATCTTGGATGAACAGGCTATTGCCGAGACCAAGAAACTTAATTTAGATAATAACCAAAAGACTAATAGCAACACAGGCAAGAAGCAGGAAAAGACCAGCGCTCCTAAAAAGGTTGCAACAAAGACAGCAGATAAGAAGACTACTGCAAAACCTAAGGCTAAGGAAGAACCGAAAGCTGACGCGAAGCAACCAAAAACTGAGGATAAGCAACAAAAGACCGAGGCCAAGCAAACACCGGTAGATAAGGAGGTTAAAAAGCCTACTAATAAGGTGGAGACTGCGAAAGCTGAGGAGAAGGTAGAAACTAAGAAGGAAACTTCAACGACAGGTAAAAGCGACAAACCTATACAGTTGGTCTTCAGATCTTCAAAAAGGAGAAACAACGACAATAGTAAGAAACCGGTACCTGCTACCCTACCCCTTGTAATTGCTGAAGATCCACAAGATACTAGTGATGACTCATCTTCGTCTGAGGCGATTAGTGGCAAGGATAAACCTTCTAATGAAAGAGTGTCTATCCTTGACCTCGTTACTCCTACAACACCCGTACAACCTAAACAACAGCATAACAATAAGCAACAGAACCAGCAGAAGCCTAAGGAAGAACAATACGACTTCGACGGAATACTGACAGCTTCAGGTGTTCTTGAAATAATGCAGGACAATTATGGGTTTCTGAGGTCGTCCGACTACAACTACTTATCGTCACCGGATGATATATATGTATCACAATCTCAGATTAGACTGTTTGGTTTGAAGACAGGTGATGTGGTAGAAGGTCCTATCAGACCACCTAAGGAAGGCGAGAAATTCTTCCCATTGGTTAAGGTGGACAGAATTAATGGGAGGTCTCCCGAGGCTGTGAGAGACAGAGTGCCGTTTGACCATTTGAAACCTCTGTTCCCCAACGAGAAGTTCAATCTGACAAAGGGACACAACGACAACCTTTCATGTAGAGTTGTGGATATGTTCACACCTATAGGCAAGGGACAACGCGGACTTATCGTGGCCCAGCCAAAGACCGGTAAGACTGTTCTACTAAAAGATATAGCCAATGCTATTGCAGACAACCACCCTGAAGTATATATGATCATTCTGTTGATTGACGAAAGACCTGAGGAGGTTACAGATATGGAAAGAAATGTTAATGCCGAAGTTATTGCATCAACATTTGATGAGCCTGCAGAACAGCATGTTAAGATAGCAGAGATCGTCCTCAATAAAGCACGAAGATTAGTGGAATGCGGTCATGATGTTGTTATTCTATTGGACTCCATAACAAGGCTCGCACGTGCATACAACACAGTACAACCGGCATCAGGTAAGGTTCTGTCCGGAGGTGTGGATGCCAACGCTTTGCATAAACCTAAACGGTTCTTCGGGGCTGCCAGAAACATCGAGAATGGTGGTTCACTTACAATCATAGCCACAGCTTTGACCGATACCGGCTCGAAGATGGATGATGTAATATTTGAAGAGTTTAAGGGTACCGGTAACATGGAGCTTCAACTCGATAGGAAGTTATCTAATAAACGAATCTTCCCATCTGTGGATATCATTGCATCAAGCACCAGACGTGATGATTTACTACTATCGGAAGATGTATTGAACAGGATGTGGGTACTTCGCAACTTCCTTGCAGATATGAACTCTGTTGAAGCCATGGAGTTCCTGCTGAACAGACTAAGGCGCACTAAGAACAACGAAGAGTTCTTTGTATCAATGAACGATTAACATATCTCTAAATACAGAAGATGTCATCAGGATAAATGACATCTTCAAGAAACAGGCCTTGTGCCGGAGCAGAATCGCCAGCCATCTGGCGATTTTTTGCTTCTATAATATTCCTGAATCCTTTTTCATCAAGCCTGTTACGACCTGCCTCAAGCAGCGTACCTACTATAGACCTTACCATGTTGCGTAAAAATCTGTTAGCCTTTATAGTGAAGACATACTGGTCGCCGAACTGCTTCCAAACGGCATATTCTACCTCACAAATATTGGTAAAAACATCTGTGTGCTTCTTGCTGAAACTGGTAAAATCATCGTATTCTGTTAATACCTCCCCCAATCGGTTCATCAGTTCTATGTTAGGTTCATAGAAAATGCGATACGATAGGTCGGTGATGAATGGATTCTTATTTGTGTTTATATGGTAGCTGTATATTCTTGCCACTGCACTAAAACGCGCGTGGGCATCCGGTTTAACCATACAAATATCATGTATAGCTATGTCCTTAGGTAAGAAGCTGTTCAGCTTAAACGCGAACTCAGACGGATTGAAAGAGCCATCAAAATCGAAATGAGCAATCATCTTCCGAGCGTGAACGCCTGCATCTGTTCTGCCGGCACCTACTATCTCTATTCTCTGTCTGAGAATAGTAGACATTGCATTTTGTATCGTCTCCTGTACGCTCATGCCGTTAGGCTGTATCTGCCAACCGACATAATTTTTACCATTGTACGACAGTGTTACAAAATATCTGGGCATCAGCACCAACTAACTATTGAGTTCTTTAAGTCTTATTTGCGTGAGAACTTGTTTAGTATTCAAAGGGAAGTTTCCTTCCATCATCCAAGTGTAGTAGCTCGGCTCCTCTTTTAACACTTCAAGAACTGGGCGACCTCGATGTTTTCCAAAGTTAAATACTTCTACTCCTTTGTCATTATATACTATCCTGCCCGCAAAATCAACGTTGTTGTTAAAACTCGAATACTCTCTTGATAGGAAATTCACATCATTTTCAAGGTCATCATACCTATCAAGTTGAGACTTCAACACCTCATAAGTTGCTCTTGTGTCTGCCTCGGCAGAATGCGCATTAGCTAACTTGCCACCACAATAGAACTCATAAGCAGCCTCAAGTGTACGTTGCTCTTTCTTATGGAATATTATCTGAACATCTATAAACTTCTTCTTACTCAAGTCAAGTTCAACACCTGCTCTGAGAAACTCCTCTGCAAGCATAGGAACATCGAAGCGACTCGAATTGAAGCCTGCCATATCGCACCCTTCTATAAAATCAGCCAAAGACTTGGCTATCTGTCTGAATGTAGGACAATCCTTAACATCCTCATCTGTTATGCCGTGAACTGCAGTTGAAGCGGGAGGAATAGGTATCGTCGGGTTTATTCTACGTGTTTTTGACTCTTCGTCGCCATTAGGAAACACCTTCAACATAGATATCTCCACTACCCTATCCCTTGTTATATCAATACCTGTAGTCTCTAAGTCAAAAAAGACGAGCGGATTCTTAAGATTCAATTCCATAACACTGAGCCATTAATTAATCATTCAACATCATTGGCATCAATAGCGTAAGAACATCTTCGTTCTCCTCGTTCTCACTTGGCAAAATCAATCCGGCTCTCGATGGGTCAGACAGCTCTATTACAACATCAGGAGAAGAGAGATTATCCAATATATCGATGATGAAAGATGACTTAAAACCGATATTCATAATATTGCCTGAGTATTCGCACTCCAACGTTTCCTCGGCAGAGGTCATATAGTCAACATCCTGAGTAGTTATTATAATCTTGTTGTCAGACAGCTGGAACTTTATCAATCCGATTGCAGGGTTGGAGAATACAGAAACCCTCTTCAAGGCGTTAAGCAGGCTCAACCTGTCAATAGTAATCTTGTTGGGGTTGTCTTTAGGGATAACTGAATTATAGTTAGGATAGCGTCCTTCTATAAAACGGCAAACCATGATGTAGGAACCCATTGTCAGATAGGCATTATTAGCATCGAACGAAACCTCTACATCTCCCGACTCTTTTGGCAATATTGTTTTAAGTAGATTAGCAGGTTTCTTAGGCAGTATGAACGATGAATTACCACTCGACTTAACCTCTTTGTTTACCACCTTAACAAGCTTATGACCATCAGAGGCCACAAACGTTATGTCATCCGGCGTTATATCAAACAATATACCATTCATCACCGGTCTCAACTCATCGTCGGCTGTTGCAAAAACAGTTCTGTTGATACCTGAAAGCAATGTCTCTGCAGACAGAGTCAAGTTCATGGTTGATTCCTGAACTAACGGCTTTGGCTCCGGATACTCATCACCCTTGAGACCCACAAAGTTATACTTACCGTTGCGATAATATAGGAAAACCTCCAAAGTCTCATCATTAATATCGAAAGTTATCGGTTGGTCGGGCAATTCACGAAGCGGATTGAGCAAGTTGTTTGCGTTTATCGCCAACTTACCTTCACCCTCAACATCACTAACCTCGAGCCATGTTTCAAGGCGCATCTCAAAATCAGCAGCCACCACCCTCAGAACATTACCTTTTAACTCAAGCAAAAAACAATCTAAAATAGGGAGCGTGCTTTTAGAACCTATTACTCTACCTATCAACTGTAAACGATTCAACAACGTTGAGCTGGACACCTTAAACTTCATGATTATATCTTTTAATTTTTACTTATTTATTCATTAAAATATTACTTACAAATATAATGATTTATATTCATTCTCTAAACATTTACGCAACAATTATTGCACAATTAAATTGATTCTAAATCACCTTTTTTTCAACGATTATTGTGATGATTATTGCGTGGGTGATACTCAACAACTTCCTGTCTTAGGTAGTCTCTATCGAGGTAGGTGTATATCTCTGTAGTCTTTATTTTTTCATGACCAAGCATTTCCTGAATGACTCTGATATTTGCTCCTCTCTCCAAAAGATGCGTTGCAAAAGAGTGTCTGAATATGTGCGGACTGACATCCTTCTTTATGCCTGCCGCTTCCGCATACTCCTTCACAAAAACAAAAATCATCGATCTCGATATTTTGCTTCCTCTCTTAGTAATAAATATAATATCTTCACTACCCTTCTTGACATCCATCTGGTTGCGGTAAATCAACCAATCTTTTATCCGCCTTATTGCCTCCTCGGAAATAGGCACAAGCCGCTGTTTGTTTCTCTTGCCTTCAACCCTTATGAAACCCTCATCAAAGTATAGATTCGAAAACTTAAGGTTAATCAACTCCGACACACGCAGACCGCAACTGTACAGCGTTTCTATTATTGCATAGTTCCTTGTTCCTTCGGCAGTCGACAAATCTATTGCTCGCAATATGGAGTCAATCTCGTCAATGCTTAAAACAGATGGTAATCTTTGTGGCACCCTCGGCGACTCAATCAATTCCGACGGGTCGTCACTTCTGATGTCATCCAACATCATGAAACGAAAAAACGACCTCAACCCCGACAGTGTTCGTGCCACCGAACTAGCTGTAATGCCACTATCGTACAGGCTCGCCAAAAACTCTTCCAAGTCGGAACTGCCCACCTCCTTAAACGACAATTCTTTCTCTGAAATAAAACTGTCAAGCTTCTTCAGATCCCTCATATAAGCATCTATAGAGTTCTTAGAAAGCCCCTTCTCCAGCAACAAATAGCGACCATACTTGTCAATTATCTTCTTATTCTCCTCCGGCATCTTCTAATTGCGAATGAAATCGCTCGGCATCTGCAACATGATTGCCCAGATAATCGGTGAGCGATGTCTGTTCTTTTTCACTCAATATCTCTTTTTTCTCAACCCTCAAGAGCAGATCCACAACAGCCTTGTCATCTATTATCTTAAAGAGTGGCAACAGTTTATGTGCTATTGATGAAGCATTATCCACGTTATTCTCCCCAAAAGCTTTTTTCAAATCTTCTGAATATGCTTTTGTCTCCTTGATAAACGAAGCTATTATATCCTTTGCTGCCTCCTTGTCATCTTTTACAAACTCCACCAGCTTGCCGATGCCCTCAGCTACCAACTCCTCTGTTTCAACATTTGTGATTACCTCATCCTTGTTGTTCAACACATACTTGCCTATCATATTCCTCAACTCGCCAATAGTGAACGGTTTGTTCATGAACCCGGCAAAGCCGGCGCTGTGCATCTTCATGTCAGTCATGTCGTCACGTGCCGACAAGGCAATTATTGGCACATCTTTATTATTATTATCCTCCAACCTCTTTATTTCATCCACAAGCTCATAGCCGGTCGTGTCACCCAAGTCTAAATCCACCAGCAACAAATCAAACTTCTCACTCCTCATCCTTCTCACAACTTCCTCGGGAATGTTTTCTGCCACGCACTCCAGCCCCAATTTTTTTATCATCTCCGACACCATCATCAACTGCGACGGGTCGTCATCGATTACCAATATCCTCATATCAGATAATGGGGCATCTCCTTCCTCTTTTTCGCTCTCTTGCTCAACCACCTTTATGGCATCATCATAAGGTATCTCGATAATAAATTCGGAACCTACACCCTTCTCCGAAATCAACATGATGCTGCCTCCCAACTGGTCGATGAATCGTTTTGTTATAGATAATCCCAAACCTATACCATCAACGTGCAACTCCTCATTCTCCTTTCTCAACTGCTTAAACTCCTTAAATATCTCCTCCTGTTCCAACGGACTGATTCCAACACCGGTATCTTTTATCGAGAACACCAGCCTGTTATGCGCTCCTACCCTATCCATTCGTGCAGTCACTCCAACCTCACCCACGACGGTGTATTTAATAGCATTCGATATCAGATTACCCAATATCTGCCTCAAAACATATTGATCGCCGTAGCAACATACATCCTTCGATATGCTGTTTTCCACATTGTAGGTAAGACCTTTGTTTGCCGCCAATGCCTCAAAACTGCATGTGGTGTCCGACACCACTCTATACACATTGAAGTTGGAATTGTTGAACTGCCAAACGCCGGCGTTAAGCTTCTGGAAGTTGAGCAATGTAGACACCAGATGTAAAACATGATTTGCCGATGCTTTCATACTCGACAAGTATTTGTCTTTCTTGCTGATGTCGTCATCCAACAGGTCAATGAAACCAATAATTGAGCCGATAGGTGCCTTTATATCGTGCGATATGGTCAGCATAAGCTTCTGTCTCGAATCGAGCAGGTCGGTAATACGCTTGTTCGACTCCTCGAGTTGTTGCTTATACTTCTGACTTCTGTTGAAAAGCAACAAAACCATAGTGGCAAAGATGATTGCCGACAAAACACCTAAAGTGGTTGTCATCGACAATGTTCTGTTCGATTTGTCTATTGTTGCCTGCCTCTCGTTTATCAAATTAAGAGTCCGCATAAACTCTTCTTGCTCAATCTCCTTTAGCAAATTATCAATCTTAAGCGTCAGCATGCTGTTCGTATTCCTCATCTCCTCCTGCCGAGTGATCAGCTCCGAATATATCTTTTTCTGACGACTAAAATCCAACCTCTCCGACTCTTTTACCTTGTATACTATGGTGTCAATCATCAGCTGGACATCATTGTTTTCGTAGGTCCTGTTCTCAATAACTATGGTTGTATCATTTTTACCTGTAAAGACATCTCTAACCCTGTCAAAAAAGCGTTTCTTTTTGTTCACCACAATGTTCGTGTCACTAACCACTTTTTCTCTCTCCGTCTCCATCTCATTGTTGGCTATGAGGTCTGAAATATCTTTTTTCAGTCCGCGTGACTCTTTACTTTCCTCCACACTCTTTACTATGTCGGGGGCTCTGTTCAATGAGTCGAGCAAATCTGCGACCTGCAACAGATTGTCTTTCTTCAGTGCAACAAGATGCAAGATAGAATCCAAATCATTTATTCTAATGCTGTCCTTGGCACGAATCTTCAAATCATCAATGTTGTCGGCAATCAACGGATATATGGAGTCGAACTTTTCAAAATACCGCCTTGCACCCTCAGGCGTAAGCAAGTTTTGCTCGCTCTCCACGTCATACATCAATGACAGAGTGTTGCCAACGAGCAGCAACTCCGATATCTCATCTCTGTTAATCTTTTTGTCAGTGAAGTCTACCAACGTTGTATATATGGCAAAAAGACCTCCCAACATAATTATCACAATTATGATATACCCAACTATTGCAACTACACTTGCTCTCGACAGGCTGTCTTTTTTCATAGTACAGATAATTTATTAATCAATTCGGGAGCTTAACATCATACAGCTTAATCTTGTTATACAGAGTCTTTCTGTCAATGTTGAGAAGCGATGCTGCCAACGTCTTATTACCCTTCGACAGCTCAAGCGCCTTGCTTATCTTGTCCTTCTCGTAATGTTCCTTTCTCAAATTCTTTATGTTTAATGCCACATCATCTGCCGATTCCACACCTGCAACCTTTGGCTTTGCACCAATCACGGGACTCATTATCGTATCGCCGTCGGTAGAAATTACAGCACTAAAGATAGCGTTCTTAAGTTGCTGAATGTTTCCGGGCCAGTCAAACTCCACCAACTCTTTTTCGGCACGCTTGTCTATTCGTTTTACATCTTTGTTGAGTATGTTGTTTGCCAACTTCACAAAGTTATAGCTGTAAAACAATATATCTTCCGGAGTGTCTTTCAACGAAGGCAACGTGATGACATTCTCTGTAATAATATCATAAAGCTTGGGCAACACACCCTCCTTTATTTCCGACAAGCTCCTCTCTGAACTCATTACAATTGAGGTGAACTCATCGCCTCGGCTCTGCTTTGTCATGCACGACAATAAATCATTCTGCTGAAGTGATGACATCTTGTCAAAACTGCTGACATAAAGCATACCACCCTTGGCCTTATCAAATGCATCCTTCAGTCCCGTAGACCCATTTCCTGCTGTGCCACTCTCCTTCTTCAGCATATCGCTTGCGTCGTAAACAACATAGGGTAATGTGTCTCCTATAGCCTTATCAAAAATATATTTTGCATACGAAGATTTGCCCGTGCCTCTGTCACCCAAAATCAATGTGTATTGCTTGCTCTCAACAATATCGTTTAACTTGTACACAAGCATCTGATTCTCCTTGCCAGGTGGGACAAGTATCTTGTTAAGAATCATCATCTTATCTTTATCCTTCTCCTGCTTTGCAATGGCTTCGTCAATCTTATCATACAATTTGTCAGGCTCAATTGGTTTTGAGATATAATCGGTTGCACCCATCTTCATCGATTCCACAGCCGTGTCAACATCCGAATAGCTTGTCATCATGATAACGGATATATCGGAATCATAACGCTTGACCCACGACAAAAACGAAAGCCCATCCAAACCGGGCATCTGTATATCGCTCAAAATAAGGTCATAAAAATTATCCCTCACCAAGCTCTTTGCGTCTTCTGCTCCCGAAGCTATATCTACTAAATAATTCTTCTTACTCAACCACGACTTAAGCATCAAACAAACTGTCTGGCTGTCATCTACTACTAAAATACTTTTTTGCATCACTACTTTTACGGCATCAGCCTCATTAATCAATAAAATCACTCGCCAGGCATAGCAAAAGCCGAATACATCATAAATACCGCACCAACAATCATTACCAACGGCCACAGCGAATTTTGCTCATACATCAAATATGCAGAAGCAATCATAAACCCACATGACAAAACCCTAAAACCATAGAGCCTCTTCATCCTAATATTCTCACCCTTGTATGGGGCGGACACAATACTGAAGGAGAATAGCAACACCCCGACAATCATTACCCACGACGCCACCACCGGCTCTATGAGATAAACTATTGCCGAAGCCAATATTAACACACCTGAAAGCTTAAAAATGATATCCTTCATCCTACTCAAAAACAAATATCTCCTCATCATCGCGCTTCATGAAATAGTTCTCGCGCGCAAATTTTTCCAAATTCTCATCGTTAGTTTGCAATTCATTGAGCTTGGTCTTATCCTCCTCAACTTGCTTCTTATAATAATCAATCTGCGACTCTAAATCCCTGATTTTGGCATCGAGCTTCATGCGATTCTGTATGCTGTTGTCACTAAAGAAGAACAACGCAGCTAGAAGCATAACGATAATTATCATTTGTAGCACAGTAAGACCAGCAATGCGACGCCCCCTCAACCTATTTATTTTTTCTTTCATATACCAACTAAAGAACGAGGATAAATTAGGACAAATGTAGATTATTTTTTCATATTCTACCAATTATTATTAAAGAAAAAAAACTTATTATCTATCCGTATTCCATATCACACAATTATCAACTACCCCCCATGTCCTCATCATATATACGAAAAGGTAAATAAAACGTATATATGATACGGAGGTGGTGAGGGATGAATGGCAGGATGCCGTTGATTATATGACACTGAAACTTGTCTTGTAATAATTATCAATTTATACTATTCGACTGCATTGAAATATGGAACTAGAAAAATGATAATTTTATAGAATTAAATAATTGACACACAAAGTTATAATCAACTTATTTATAAATCAGAAATACCGGAACCTGCGTATTAGGTATATGTATTTCTATATATAAAATAGCACATTGATTAACGATTACGTTAATTAGGTCAAAACATCGAAAACAGCACTATCGATATTATAAACTGATGATTGGTATTTTTGCAACTAAAATGGCAAATCATCCTCATATTGAACGTTTGGTTCATTCATAAAATTGAACTCGTTCATATGATTTTTAATACTTAATTTTTCCTCATATTTATATCTGATGGCAGTGTTATCAATTTCGGAGCGACGTGCTTTACTAATAGCGAGAAAATCCTCATTCTCATCAATTCCCAAAAAACGTCTACCTAATAAATTAGCAGCAATACCTGTACTACTGCTCCCGGTGAAGGGATCTAATATCCATGCAGAGGGGATTGTTGATGCTTGAATAATTCTCGATAAAAGAGGAAGTGGTTTTTGTGTAGGATGCTTTCCACACGACTTTTCCCATTGAGCAATGGCAGGCAACTTCCATACATCACGCATCTGTTTGCCTCCGTTTATTTTCTTCATTAGTTCATAATTGAAATAGTGAGGTACTTTTTGCTCCTTTCTTGCCCAAAGAATATATTCAGCCGAGTAAGTAAAATACCTACAAGACAAGTTTGGTGGCGGATTGGTTTTTTCCCAAGTAATGCAGTTGAGTATTTTGAAATCTAACTCTGTTAAACACCTGGCAACTGTAAAAATATTATGATATGTTCCACTTATCCATATAGTTCCGTTACTCTTCAACTTCTTTCTACAAGCTTCAATCCAAGTTTTATCGAATTGATAATCATCTTCATAGCCGGCCGATTTGTCCCAAGTTCCTTTATTTACAGATGCTACTTTACCACTTTGAATGGTTATTCCTCCATTAGAAAGGTGATACGGAGGATCTGCAAAAATCATGTCGAACTGAAAGTCGAAGGAGTTCAACAAGTCTATACAATCCCCCTTTAAAAGAGTAAAATCCTTATTAGATGATTTAAAATACGCTGTTAACATTTAGCTTATAAGCTTAAGAATAATATCATTCTCCAGGTCAGATATGTTGTATAAATGTTCCATAATATCAAACGTTTCTTTAAGATTGTTTTTAGCATTATGCCACCCCCAACCATCAGTAAACCAAACAAATTCGAAGTTGGTTATACCTTTAGATTCCAATGCTATGTTCTTATAACTTCTGGCAGTTTCATTTAACTTAGAGCCACTACTTGAATAGAAGTTTGTTTCGATAGCAAAAACTACCTCTCCACTTTTGATTACGAAATCGAATCTTTTCTCAGTATTTCCCTTATTTGATATGGATGATAGATTTAGGCCGAATTGATGTTCTATTTCACTTAATTTCATTTCTTTGAAATAAGTTAAATTTCTCACAAGTCCGGCCTTGCACAAGAATCGTTCAACAAGATTCTCCATCAAATGTCCTCCACGGTTCTTCCTTGCATTAGTATCTAAACCAACTTCAACACCTGTCACATAATCAACTAAATCACTGATGTGATGATTTTCCATCAACTCAAATAATCCTGTTTTACGCATGAATGTAGTATAATCCTCTATGCTACGATTTGGCTTATCAAAGAAGAAGTTAATCTGCCCTTCTTCATCCATAACCATAATATCATATTCTCTTTTGGCCAGAAGTATGGGAATACATTTTAACGTTTCTGGATATTGCTCTACAATTTGAGCGAACTCTCGTTCTATGTTTTGCGAGCCGATTAGAGCATTTAAAATATTAAGCGGAATCTTGATAGACTCAACTTTATAGAGAACCTTTTTGAAATCAGTATAATACCTATAGTCAGCTATCGAAGGTCTGAAACTACTAATCCAAGCGTCAAAATCTCTCATGTTAAAAAGGTTTTGATATATTTGAAATCATTATTTCGGATATTGCTCCTCGACCACTAACTTTTGAGTTTATCATTCTAGTAGCTGAAACACGCTTAATAGAAAACATTGTGTATAGGTCATCGAAGAAATCGTCCTCGCTGTCTATGTTCATAGGGTCGGAATTGCTAGCTATAAACCAAGACTTTTTTTTCGTAATTTCTTTACAGAAGTCACGAAGGCGTTTCTGTTCTTCATCATCAAACCCATTTTTTGCGTAAGAGGTAAATGAAGATGTTTTTGTCAAAGGTCTATAGGGAGGATCTAAATAGTACAAAACATTTTTATCAGCATACTTCCCTGTATGCTCAAAGTCTCCACAAAGAATATCCACTCGCTGCAAAACAGCTGAATCAGCTCTTAGAGTAACTTCATCACAAATTTTTGGATTTTTATATTTACCATGGGGAACATTAAACATACCTTTTGAATTAACACGGTACAATCCATTAAAACAAGTACGATTGAGGAAGATAAATAAAGCTGCTGTTTCAATATCGGAGTTGTTTTTATCATTGAAACGACTTCTCAATGATAAAAAATATTTTGTTCGTCCTTCGTTATCAAGTGGTATATATTCTGATTCTATCTTAGAAAGCATATCAATGAGGCTTTCTACATCTGATTTAATCACCCTGTAAGTACAAATGAGGTCGGCGTTTATATCATTAATTATAGCTTTTGTGATATTGGGATATTTTTGTAGTATCCAAAATAAAACAGCACCTCCGCCAACAAATGGCTCTATATATGTCACTTCTCTTATATCTGAAAAGTCATCAGGGAGCCTTTTTTGTATATCAGCTAAGAGTTGTGTTTTGCCTCCAACCCACTTTACAAACGGTTTGGCTGGATATTTTTCTACTTTTATCATGTATTATTAGTCTTTCTGCTCTGCGAATATATAATTAGCAAAAATAACCATAATCGACAACTTCACAAAGTGTAACTTTCGGTTTAGGAGTTATTTGAATTTTGAGATAATCTTTGCTGTAATAATAGTAATAGTGTGGTCAAATTAATGTTATGAATAGAAAATATAATAGCATATAATTATTAAGTACAGCTGTAAAAATTTACAGCTGTACAACAACACTTAATTTCAAATTATCTAAATAGTGCTAACTACACAATTAACACAAATGTATAGCTTAGCCTTCCCCCCATCCCCATCGACAAATTTGTCGCGATGTGTATTGACCGTCGAGCCGTTTTGCTATTGACACTTTGAGGCACCGCAGTTTCGACACTTCAAGCATCCTTCTTCATAAACCAATGTTTCGAGGTTACATATAGGACATTTTTGGCCTTTGGCTTCCGTGTCGTTAGGTATGTACTTTTTAAGTGCTCGCTCAACACCATTCTTCCATGTGTTGATGGTTTCGCTGTCGAGCTCAAGACCTGACACCAGCTTGATAACCTGATCTATTGGCATACCATAACGAAGCACTCCGGAGATTAGCTTGGCGTAGTTCCAGTACTCCGGATTAAACTTGCTGTCGAGGCCTTCTATGGTTACCTTATAACCTCTGCGGTTTTGGAATTGGAAATCGTAGTGTTTTGTTCCGTCGTTGTCATAAGCCTTGATAATCTTACCTGTGGTGACGCTCTTTGGTATCATGATACCATCATCTTCGTCGTTGAGACCGGTGAATATTTCGTAAGGACGTCCGTTGAGCAAACCAATGAAGGCAATCCATTTTTCTTTGTTGTTTTGGAATTTGATGACATCAGCTTCAAGCTCCACAGGGCGTGAAGTGACGATGATTGGCTTCTCGTAGCAGTCGTCGTCGTTATTCTCTTTCACCTCTTCTTTTGAGTCGTTGGAGATTAGCACACCTGCACGAGAGCCATCGCGATATACGGTGCAACCTTTGCAACCAACCTTCCATGCCTCCATGTATAAGTCTCCCACGAGCTCCTCCGATACATCGTTGGGCAGGTTTATGGTAACGCTAATTGAGTGGTCAACCCATTTTTGTACGCGTCCTTGCATGCGAACCTTCTGCAACCAGTCGACATCGTTGGATGTAGCTTTGAAGTATGGCGACTTTTGAACAAGTTCGTCAATCTCTTCTTTGCTGTATTTCTTTTCGGTATCATATCCGTTAGCGTCCATCCAAGTGAGGAACTTGTGGTGGAACACTGTATATTCTTCCCATGAGTCTCCGTTTTCGTCAACAAAATCGATTGTTACATCTTTGTCGTTGGGGTTCACCTTGCGACGACGTGTGTAAACAGGCAGGAATACCGGCTCAATACCCGATGTGGTTTGAGACATCAGACTTGTTGTTCCGGTAGGTGCTATGGTGAGACAAGCAATGTTGCGTCTGCCATACTTTACCATATCTGCATATAGCTGACTATCAGCATCTTTAAGTCTTTTTATAAACGGATTGTTTTTCTCGCGTTGAGCATCGAATATTTCAAACGCACCACGTTCTTTAGCCATGTTGACTGATGATTTGTAGGCATTGATAGCTATTTCGCGATGTACTTTTTCAGAGAAGTCGTTACCTTCATCGGAGCCGTAGCGTATTCCCAATGCTGCAAGCATATCGCCTTCGGCTGTTATACCCACACCTGTGCGTCGTCCCATAAGTGTTTTGCGTTGTATCTTTTTCCAAAGTGTACGCTCGGTTCCTTTTACTTCCTCGTTCTCGGGATCAGACTCTATCTTTTCGAGTATCTTGTCTATCTTTTCAGCTTCGAGGTCTACGATGTCGTCCATGATGCGTTGTGCCAACTGAATATGCTCTCTAAACAGGTCGAAATCGAAATATGCATCCTTAGTGAACGGATTCACTACGTAAGAATATAGGTTGATAGCTAATAGTCGGCAACTGTCATAAGGACAAAGAGGTATCTCGCCGCATGGGTTTGTTGAAATTGTTTTGAAGCCCAAATCGGCATAGCAGTCGGGCACAGATTCACGAATGATGGTATCCCAGAACAGAACGCCTGGTTCTGCCGATTTCCATGCATTATGTATTATCTTATCCCACAATCGCTTAGCATTTACTGTTTTCTCGTATTTTGGATTTTTAGCATCAACAGGGAACTGCTGTTTATATTCGCTGTTGGTTGATGCGGCTTTCATAAATTCGTCATCAATCCTTACGGATATGTTGGCACCGGTGACTTTGCCTTGTTCCATCTTTGCGTCGATGAAATCTTCAGAGTCGGGATGCTTTATTGAAACGCTGAGCATTAGTGCTCCCCTACGACCATCCTGTGCCACCTCGCGCGTGGAATTGGAGTAGCGTTCCATGAACGGCACCAAGCCTGTGGATGTGAGTGCAGAGTTTTTAACCGGTGAGCCTTTTGGTCGTATGTGTGAAAGGTCGTGCCCCACTCCGCCTCTACGTTTCATTAGTTGTACCTGCTCTTCATCGATACGGATGATTGCACCATAAGAGTCGGCACTGCCATCCATACCGATAACGAAGCAGTTTGAAAGCGATGCCACCTGGAAGTCATTACCTATTCCGGTCATTGGGCTTCCCTGCGGAATGATGTATTTGAACTTATCAAACAGTTCAAATAGTTGCTCCTCACTTAGAGGGTTTTTATACTTCTTCTCAATTCTGGCAATTTCTTTTGCCAATCGCCTGTGCATGTCAGCAGGCGTTTGTTCGTAAATAACACCTTGGCTATCTTTGAGTGCATATTTGCTAACCCATACTTTGGCGGCAAGTTCGTCGCCTCCAAAGTACTCGACAGATGCATCACAAGCTTCATCAAAAGTGTACGTACTTTTTTTCATCAGCTTTAGTTTTTTTTAGATATATGTATTCGTTAGAGTAAATTTGTTGTGCCTATTTAATTGATATTTGACTTTTACGTTTTTCCTTACCGTTTTATGGTCTCTTAAATATGGCTTTGCGAGTTTATGAATTCTTTTTTACTCTGCAAAATATTTACCACACCAGTCATCTTAATAAATGCAAAGTTTTCCAAAGTATTATTTTATAATCTGATTATCAATGGTTTATATTTATATCATTGTGCAAATGTTTTCCTTTTTAGCCATTTCTCACTGTATTTCAGGCAGATATAATATTTATAAAAGAAAATAAGAGCAACAGCTTTTTGTAATATAAAAAATGCCCGAATGGTTTTATACATCCGGGCAATATTGTGTAAAAAACAATGTTTTATTACGTTATTGACAAGCAAGAAGCTATTTATTTGTTAGTTAATCTACATGTTGAACAATACCCATGAACAAGATTGACTTCGTGGAGTTTTCTTGAATAGCATAAACAAACGGCCTGTTGGCATTGAAAACAATAGTCTTGTTGGTTGGAGGTGCAGCACTTTCAAGCATCCCAACAACTGTTACTGCAGCTGCTTCAGTACCCACCTCATCGGTGTTGATGTAGGTGAACTGCTTGACAAAAGATATAAAAGATGAATTATCAGACATTCCTGAGAAATCAGCCTTTAACGGTTGGAAAGCCAACTTGATGCCCATTTGATGCAAGATGTCGTTTAACGTTAAGTTATATCTGGTTTTGAATTTTGGCAGACTGAGATCCACTTTCTCACTCTTCATGTCTCTGTTAATATTCTGCCATACGCTTTCACTCTTAAGATTGCTTGATACATCTGAAATAGTTTTGCCATCTTTGGGCAACATAACAATCATGCTGAACGAGTTGTTGCCATAGGGCAACTGAACCGCCTGCATTGTCTTATCTTCCATGTAGTTGAAGTATTCCTCTTGATGCATCATTTCAGCATTTTGAGATACACCATCATAGCTGTAGAACGGCTTATCGGATGTTTGTTTCTTATCGAATTTTGATGCCCATTGACCTTTGAAATATAGAGCATTGAGAAGATACATCAGTGCTTCAGAATCAGTTCGATCAATTACATTGTCGATGAGATTATTTGTATTGTCTGCCGACCACTTATTTATAAGTTCTGCCGTTTCGGGGTTGGCAAAGTCCACTGACTGAGCCGTTGCATTGAAAAACTGTTTGTTGGTTGTAATAAACGCATCTTTGATCTTGACATTTTTGTTGGTCCAAATAGAGTTTGCTATTGCAATCTTTGTGGAAGGGTCAGTTTTAAAGAATGCACTCGCAAGATTTTTGTAGTATTCGTTGATCTCTTGGTTTGTGTAGGCTTCGAAGCCCAACGTGTTCATAATTTCGGTCTTGGTGTCACCATTGGCTCCGTTTTGGGTCATTGCAAGTGCCATGCTCAAGCTGAATGGTGAAATCATAAAATTGCCGTTTTCTTTGCTTAACTCCTCTTTTAATACCCGGTCGAACAGGTCGGTTGCAAATTGCGTGTTGGATTTAACCATCATATCCTGACTGCCACGGAGTTCTATGGTTATTGGGTCAGGTAATTTCTTTTTGTTAATGACAGAGTTGTCATCTTTTTCGCATGAGGTGATGCCCAAAGACACCAGTGCTAATAAAAGAGCTGCTTTCACTATTCTATGTTTCATGATGTATATTTATAAAAATTGCCTTATACTTCATAGATGCATAAGGCAATATAACGTTGCGTCGTTTAGTGTTAAAAACAATCTTTTTTATTGCTTGCTGAAATCGGTTACAGCACCCATGAAAAGTATTGCGCCTGTATAGTTTTCCTGAATAACATACACAAAGGGTTTGTTTGCATTGAACGTGGTATGTGGCTTTTGTGGCTGCAATGATGTTGTTCTAATGCCAATCACTGTGGTTGCTGCAGCTTCAGTACCCACCTCGTCTGTCTCTATGTATGTGAACTGATTGACAGCTGATATGAAGGCTTCGGCATCCGACATAGCAGAAAAGTCGGCACTACCCGATTGAAATGCTTGAGTGATTCCCATCTGTTGCAACACATTGTTAAGCTCAGTGTTATATTCGGTTTTGAATTTTGGCAGGGACAGTTTAACCTCATAATTTTCTGATTGACTCATGATGTTTGTCCATGTTTCAGCATCTTGCAGGTGTTGAGCCACATCTGCCACTTTTTTGCCTTCCTTAGGCAACAATACCGTCATGCTGAAAGCTCTATTTCCATAAGGCAACATAACTGCCTGCATAACATCATCTTCGGCATAAATAAAATCGGCTTCCTGCTCCATCATGCCGACTGTGGTTTTTTGTCCATTTTCAAGTGTAAATGGACGCTCCTTGGTTTGCGATGCGTCAAACTTTGAAGTCCATGTACCTTTGAAGTAAACAGCATTAAGCACATACATAAGGTCCATAGGGTTGGTGCTCTGCATAACATCCTTTATCAAGTTGTTGGTGTTGTCAGCTGTCCACTGATTGATGCGTTGAGCAGTTGCTGGACTGCCGAAATCCATTGATTCCACCGTTGAGTTGAAGTAACGATTATTCTTATCCAAGAAATCGCTTTTAATCTTAATGTTCTTGTTGGTCCATATTGAGTTGGCTATTGCAATCTTGGTTGTGGAGTCAACAGACAGAACAGAATCTTTTAGATTTTTGTAGTAGAGGTTCACTGCCTGATCGGGTACTCCTTCAAAACCCAAAGTGTTTTGTATTTGAGTCTTGGTTTCGCCTTCCGCTCCATTCCACACCATTGCCATTGCCATGCTAAGGCTTATGGGTGACACCATGAAGCTTTTGCCACTGCCCTGCTGTTCTGCTTTCAATACATTATTGAATAACTCGAATGCAAAGCTTCGGTTGTGCTGTATTATGCTGTCCTCCGCACTTCTCAACTCTGCAGTGCTTATCTCTTGTACATCTTTGTTCATTTCATCGGTTTTTTTGTCGCACGATGATGCGTTAAACATTATTGCGAGTACGACAACAATTAATGATTGTAGTATTCTTTTCATAATTTGCGTATTTAATGTTTTGATTATTTTCTATCATAATATAATGCGTTACAGGGTGAAAATGTTTAATAATAACACAGAAAAGCGTTAGCAATTTGGCGTAATTTGCGTATCTTGTATGTTGTTTTAGTAAGAGATGGATTACCTGAAAATGTGTGAGTTAAGTATTGTTTTAGGGTGCAACGATCTCGATTGTCGTGACAGTCTAATCAGCATGTAAAAAGTCGGTAAATAATGGGGAGTTTTTTTTGGTTTCGAAATGGTGTTAGGTATTATTACAGATAAGTTTTTTCTTTTGTAATGTGATAATCTATTTTGATTAATAAAATGATTATTTTTGTAGTATAAAAGTATCACCTTTTTAATATTATACAATAATGAGAAAATGGCGTATTGAAGATTCTGAAGAGATTTATAATATAAACAATTGGGGCAACGGATACTTCTCTATAAATGAGAAGGGCAACGTTCAGGTAACTCCTAAAAGGCAGTCTGGGTCAGCTGTTGACCTTAACGATATTTTACGCGAGCTCTTTTTGAGGGATGTTACTACACCTGTTCTGTTGCGTTTTCCCGAGATTTTGGATAATAGAATCGAACGTATTTCGCAGAGTTTTGCCAAGGCTTCCAAAGAGTATGATTACAAGGCTAAGAATCATATTATCTATCCAATTAAGGTCAATCAGATGCGCCAGGTTGTGGAAGAGATTGTTACCAGTGGTAAAAAATACAACATTGGCCTTGAGGCCGGCTCTAAGCCGGAGTTGCACGCAGTATTGGCGATAAATACTGATATCGATTCTCTTATTGTGTGTAACGGATATAAGGATGAAAGCTATATAGAACTGGCATTGCTTGCACAGAAGATGGGCAAGAAAATCTTCTTGGTCATTGAAAAAATGAACGAGCTTAAGCTTACGATTGATATTGCAAAGCGAGTGAAAGTTAAGCCCAACATAGGTATAAGAGTAAAGCTTTCGAGCTCCGGAAGCGGAAAATGGGAAGATTCGGGAGGCGATGGCAGCAAGTTCGGATTGACCAGTAGTGAGATTTTTGAAGCTATCGACATACTAAAAGAACATGAGATGACTGATTGCTTCAAACTTATTCACTTTCATGTAGGAAGCCAGATAACAAGAATAAGGCGCATTAAAACTGCTCTCCGCGAAGCAGCTCAATACTATGTGCAACTGCGTTTGATGGGCTTCGACATTGACTATGTCGATATAGGTGGCGGTTTGGGTGTAGACTATGATGGTACACGTTCATCATTTACCGAGAACAGCATAAACTACTCCATCCAAGAGTATGTGAACGACTCTGTGTCAACATTTGTGGATGCTGCTAATAAGAATGATCTGCCTCATCCTAATATTATCACCGAATCAGGACGTGCTCTCACTGCTCACCACTCCGTACTTGTATTTGAGGTGCTTGAAACCACGACCTTGCCGGAATGGCCGGAGAACCAGGAAATAGCAGAGAATGATCACGAGCTGGTAAAAGACTTGTACAATATCTGGAATTCGCTGACTCCACCTCGCATGCTGGAATCGTGGCACGATGCCCAACAGATAAGAGAAGAGTCTATGGACCTTTTCAGCCTTGGCATGTTGGATCTTAAGACGAAAGCTCAAGTTGAACAGCTGTATTTTTCTATTGCACGAGAGATTAGTGCATCGAGCAGTAAGGCTAAACATGCGCCACAGGAATTGCTCCAGTTGGCTAGCATATTGCCAGATAAGTATTACTGCAACTTTTCTTTGTTTCAATCGCTCCCCGACTCTTGGGGTATTGACCAGGTGTTTCCAATAATCCCAATACACAGGTTGGCAGAAAGGCCGACCAGAACTGCCACATTGCACGATATAACTTGCGACTCGGATGGAAAGATAGCAAACTTCGCTTCTCAAGATGGCTTCAGATCAACATTCTTGCCTGTGCATGAGCACAAACCTGACGAACCATACTATTTGGGAGTTTTCCTCGTTGGTGCATATCAAGAGATTTTAGGTGATTTGCATAACCTGTTTGGCGATACCAACGTTGTCCATATCACTACGAGTGAATCAGGGTACAACATCGAACAGGTCATTGATGGAGAGTCTGTTGCTGAAGTATTGGAGTATGTTCAATATAGTCCCAAGAAGTTGGTTAGAACAGTTGAAACATGGGTGATGAGCTCTGTAAAACAGGGAAAAATATCTTTAGAGGAAGGTAAAGAATTCCTATCTAACTATCGTTCCGGTCTGTATGGCTATACTTATCTTGAATAAGTATAGCTTAAGCCTATCAATAACTGATAAGTTTATACATAATACAAAGAGGGTCAGATTAATTAGCACACCGGCTAATATTATCCGACCCTCTTTTATGAATATATCTTTTTACAATAATTTATTACTTATATTCTATCGACCAACGAAAAGCAGTAACTCTAATACATCAATTCTACTTATCTATTCCTACCCTGTTTAAGATAAATGCGAGCTCAAAAGCTCTATCTTTCAATCCCTCGTATCTACCTGTGGCACCACCATGACCTGAGTCCATATTCATCTTCAATATTAATATGTTATCATCTGTCTTTAATGCCCTAAGCTTTGCAGTATATTTAGTTGGCTCGTGGAATAATACCTGTGAGTCGTTGAGACCTCCGGTAACCAGCATATTGGGATAATCCTTTGCCTCAATATTGTCATAAGGAGAGTATGAATACATATAGTTATAGTACTCTTCTTCATTAGGGTTGCCCCATTCCTCATATTCCCCGGTTGTAAGAGGCAAAGTATCATCTAGCATAGTATTGATAATATCAACAAAAGGAACCTGTGCAACAATAGTCTGATACAGGTCCGGCCTCATGTTGGTGACCGCTCCCATCAACAAGCCTCCGGCACTACCGCCCATAGCGGCCAACTTATCTGCAGATGTATATCCATCAGAAATAAGTTTCTCACTACATGCGATAAAATCTAAGAATGTATTCTTCTTTTTCAACAGCTTACCGTCTTCATACCACTGCTCGCCTAAGTCGCTTCCGCCTCTTATCTGTGCAATTCCGAAAACAAAGCCTCTATCTATCAAACTATACATGCTTGAACTGAAATAAACATCCGAGCTAACTCCATAACTGCCATAGGAATAAAGTAATGCAGGATTACTACCATCCTTCTTCAACCCTTTCTTGTAGACAATAGCCATTGGCACATCTACTCCATCATGTGACTTTGCCCACAATCGTTCAACAACGTAGTCGTCCGGATTAAAGCCGGAAGGTATGACCTGTTCCTTCAAAACTTTTGTATCACCTGTTGCTATGTCATATTCATACAGTGTTGTTGGACGATTCAACGAAGAATATGAATACCTAAAACTCGTAACATCAAACTCAGGATTTCCACTGAACGATGCTGTGTAAACAGGCTCCGGGAAATCTAGGGTTATCTCTTTGCCATCAACTATTCTCTTCACAACTATCTCGTCGAGCCCATTCTTCCTAAGCTGTATTACCAAATAATCCTTTATCTGGTCAAAGCCCTCAATCCTTACATTTTCTCTATGAGGCACAAACTCTTTCCAACTACTCTTATCTTCGTACGTAGCTCTCGGAACGATATATATCTTTCCATTCAAGTTGTCCCTGTCCTTATACCTGACTATGAAGTTCTCCCCATTATAAGAAACCAAATAATCTACATCCTGGACCCTGGGCATAAACACCTTAAACTCTCCCTCCGGATTATCGGCACTCAACAGACGCTCTTCTGTAGTTGTAGTACTGTAACTGATTATATAAATAAACTCTCTAAGCTTGCTATCCGAAACGCCAACCCTAAACTTAACATCTTTCTCCTCATAAACCGTTGTTGCCTCAAAATCATTTAACTTTCTACGCTCAACCCTATAAGGCCGCAACGTCTCATCTATGACGCTATAAAACAATGTCTCATTATCGTTTGCCCATGCCACCGATGAAGCACCAACCACCGTAAATCCAATTTCCTTACCACTTTTCAAATCTTTAAACTTAAGCACAAACTCTGCATACGACCCAGTCTCATTAAACAGATATGCAACTTTCTTCGAATCAGGACTAACATAAAAGCCTCCAAAAATAAAAGCCGGCAACCCTTCAGCCATCTTGTTCAAGTCAAACAAAACCTCTTCTTCTGCATCCATAGTGCCTTTGCGCCTGCAATAAGTGCGATACTGCTTTCCTTTTTCCGTACGACTATAATACCAATATCCATTTCTGAATGATGGGTATGTCTCATCATCCTCATTTATCCTGCCCAACATCTCATCATAAATCTTCGCTTGAAGTTCTTTTGTTGAGGACATAACCGTGTCTGTATAGGCATTCTCAGCATTCAAATAATTAATAACCTCCTGGTTGTTTTTATCCTTCATCCAAAAGTAATTGTCAATGCGTTCCTTTCCGAAATTCACAAAAGTGTCTGGCCTAACTGCAGCAACAGGAGCAGTAACAAAATCTGATTCTCTACTAATTTTCACATCTTCTTTTTTAGTGTTGCATGACATGCTCAATAGTCCAATCAAACACATTGCAACAAGTTTATTTACTTTCATAATTATCAAGTCAAATATTCAAAAAACAAACCTTTTTTACTCACGTAAATAGGTCTGTCTCCTCTAGCAAAGATAACAAAATTCCCCTTAAAAATTGCATTTTTCATCTATTAATAATAGCTTTGTGACAAGATAATTAATGATATGCACACACACGATCACAATCATAATCACGAAGATATACAGAACATTAAGGTTGCATTCTTCCTTAATCTTTCGTTCACGATAATAGAGCTAATTGGGGGAGCTCTGACAAACAGTATGGCTATACTTTCTGATGCTGTACACGATTTTGGTGACAGCATGTCTCTCGGTTTATCGTGGTACTTTCAGAAACTGTCTAAGAAGCCCAAAACTAACACATACACCTACGGATACAAGCGTTTTTCTCTCCTTGGTGCACTCATAAACTCAGTAGTTTTGCTGGTTGGAAGCATAATCATACTAGTTAATGCAGTTCCGCGACTTCTTGATCCTCAGCAACCTCACACAAAAGGTATGCTTATATTGGCAGTATTTGGGGTTATCATTAACGGATTGGCCGTTTTCAGACTACAACACGGAAAATCTATCAACGAACGAGTCGTGTCGCTTCATCTTCTCGAAGATGTTCTCGGGTGGGTAGCAGTACTTATTGGCGCTACCGTAATGCACTTTGTCAACGCACCCATCATAGACCCCATATTGTCAATCGCAATCACAATATACATACTCTCTAACGTATTCAAGAACCTCAAACAAAGCATGAGGATAATACTACAGGGCAGCCCATTAAAAATCGAAGCTGATCAAGTAGAAAAAATCCTTCTATCGCACCCTGACATACAGGACATTCACGACCTACATATATGGTCCATTGACGGCGAATACAACATACTTACTGCACACTTAGTACTAAAACATACCGAGATAACCTACCCTGAAGGTCAAAAGATTAAAGCAGATATTCGACAGATCATGCAATCGCAAGGCATCCAACATTGCACTATAGAGCTCGAGCTCCCCAACGAGGATTGCACTATGCTCGACTGCTGACCACACAATTAATTAGGTTGTCTATTTATTCTCTTTTGCATTGTACGCAATAGCATAGAATCTTATCTGTTTAATAACGGATAGAAGACCATTTGAACGTGTTGGCGAAAGATGCTCGGTCAACCCAATAGCTTTCATGAATGTCAAATCTGCATCCATTATTTCCTTTGGAGTTCTTCCATTGAAAACTCGCAACACCAGAGCCAACAAACCTTTCACAATAATAGCATCACTCTCTGCCTCAAAATACAATCTCCCGTCGCGATATTCAGCATTTAGCCACACACGACTCTGACAACCATTAATAATATTTTCAGGCGTCTTATACTTATCATCCAATGGTTCCAAAGCATTACCCTGCTCAATTATCAACGAATATTTATCCATCCAATCGTCATAGATTGAAAACTCATCCACTATCTCTTGTTGTACCTCATCAATTGTTTTCATATATTCTTTTATCTTCTTTATACAAAACTTCCAGTAGGGTTTGTCCCACAATCTCTAAACTTTTTTTATCAATGTTTCTCATATCATCCTTATGCGTATGCCAATGTTCCACAAAACCCGACATACTATCTTTCTTAAGGTTGATTATATCGATACATTTAGTCAATCCGCTTTCATTTATAGGCACATGATCGTCGGTTATATACCCTTCCGGCTTATTCAAGAAATAATCACCATAACCGAGATTTATTGCCGTACTCCACACCTTCTCTACAACATTCTTAGCATACTGCATCGAATAGCCTTCCTTGTAAAACGTAGGATTCGTCCCTCCAACCATGTCAAGCAAAATACCGAACTCTGCATTATAATCTTCAAAATGCGGATTAGCAGACCAATATTGTGATCCAATGCACCACCAATTGCCTTCCAACCACTCCCTGTCAAAGCTTGGCTGGCCCCAATCCTCCATGTCAAAAAAGATTATGTCTACACCAATGTTAACGTTGCTATGACCTAATTGTCTTGCTATCTCTAATAAAACTCCCACTCCACTGGCGCCATCATCAGCACCATCTATAGGTAAACGTTGCTTATCAGACTCTTTTTCCATATCTGCAAATGGTCTGCTGTCCCAATGGGCAAACAGCAAAATACGTTTTTTCTTACCGGTATTATAACTTCCAATGATGTTGCGTATCTCGACATTACTGCCGTCATAGTGTGTTACATCGGCACGTTGTTCAATCACCTCTGCTCCAAAATCCGACAGCTTGCCAATCAAGTAATTTCCACACAACTCATGAGCATCCGTTCCCGGCACACGAGGTCCAAACTCAACCTGCCTAAAAACATAATCATATGCACTATCTGCACAAAAGTCAGGCGAAAGCCTAACGTATGGTCCCTTTTCCGCAACACCTCTCCCCATCTGACACGAACTACACATAATCATCACCACACCAAACCAAACTGCACTGACAAACCAACCACGCATAACTTAGTTGTTCTTCTGGTACGAATAGTCATAGATACCAATATTTTCGTACGTTTCCTTCAAAGCAGACTCATCATCTGATATTACTAACAGCTTATCTCCTTCATGAAGCTCTGTCTGTCCGGTTGGAACAAAATACTGGTCTCCACGCTTAACCATAACCACCAATGTCTTATCCGGAAATGGCATCTCTATCAAATTCTTGCCATACCCAAGAGTCTCTTTTGTAATATGAATTTCAGTCATTGCAGATTTTATCTCTTCCGCAAATTCAACATCAAAATCCTCAAATGCCTTATACTTAGGTGGTGCTTCCGCAAGTCCCAACCACCGTGCAACAGCAGGCAGCGACGTACCCTGAACCAACAACGACACAATGGTTATAACAAACACCATATTGAATATCCATCTCGAATGTGGTATATCTCCCGAAGCTAATGTCATGATAGCAAAGATAATAGGAACAGCTCCTCGCAATCCCACCCACGAGACATATAACTTATCCTTGAAGGCTATTTTCCTAAATGGAGCCAAAGTAATAAACACAACTAAAGGTCTTCCTATGAAAATCAAAAATGCAGAAACTATGAGCGCCGGTACCAAAACATCAATCAACTCACTTGGGTTAACCAACAATCCCAAAGTGATAAACAGCAATATCTGGCACATCCAAGCAACACCATCCATAAACCTCATCGATGTACGTTTATGTACAAACCTCGAGTTTCCAATAACCAAACCTGCTATATAAACGGCCAAATATCCATTTCCTTTCAAGAAGTAAGTCGCAGAATAAATAAACAGCCCGACAGTCAATAAAAGAATGGGATAAAGGGAGTTATTTTCCATTCTTATTTTGTTTATAATCTTAACTGATATCCTGCCAAACAAATAACCGGCCAATGCCCCAACAACCAGTTGTATCAAAACGGTCAGCACCATATTGCCGACATTTATATTATTACCCGACTCAATTATAGACATAAACATGATGGTCAACATATATGCCATAGGGTCATTACTACCACTTTCAAGCTCAAGCAATGGTCTCAAATCGTTCTTCAAAATCAATCCTTTTGACCTTAATATACCAAATACTGATGCCGAATCTGTAGATGAAAAAGTTGATGCCAACAACATAGCCGTAAGCAATGTTATACCAAGCGTGGGATACATAAGTCCTGTTAGCCAATAAATAAAATAACCTGTCAGCAGCGCTGTCATCAAAACTCCTACTGTAGCCAACATGAGTCCGGGACCTATAACCGGCCTAATATCACGAAACTTGGTATCTAATCCACCCGAAAACAGTATAATACACAAACATATCGAACTGATAGTCCCTGCAATCTTAACATTCTCAAACTCCAATCCAAATCCGTCCGACCCAAATATCATTCCAACAAGCAAAAACAATAACAAGACAGGAACGCCAAACCTTGAGCCGGCTTTTCCTACAAGCATGCTTATGAAAAACAGTGCCGAACCAATCAACAACAATATCTCTGTATAAATTACCATCAATATAAATAACTGAAATCTTTTTCAACCAACAAAGTTCCAACGTCACCCATCAACACGGGGAAGTTTAGCTTAACATGGCCTATCGGGAAATTAAAGCATACAGGAAACTTATATTTCTCAACAATCCCACTTATCATTTCATACAATGGGCTGTCCATCTGCTCATCTTCATCATAACCAACAAACTGACCAACTATCAACCCTCCAATCCTTCTAAAAACACCAGCCAAATCCAACTGACGCAACATTCTATCCACCTTGTAGGGTTCCTCTCCAATATCTTCTATCACCAATATACCTCCCCTTGGAACATTGAAGAATCGAGTGCCCATCAATCCGCATAACACAGCAAGATTGCCGCCAAACAAACGGCCTGACGCTTTACCTCTTCTATTCAGGTCATAAAAATCGTCTTTCGTAGGAACCTCATACCTAAGTCGCTGACCTGCAACCATACTTTTAAGCATCCTAACCGATACATCATCAGCTCCTTCATCAGACATATGCCTTGCCATAGGACCATGAATAGATGCAATGCCATGTCTCTGCAATCCTGCATGAAGTGCAGTTATATCACTATAACCTATCACCCACTTAGGATATCGACGTATGCCTCCAAAACGTAAGCGGTCGAGCAACTGCACAACACCGTAACCACCACGGGAGCAAAGCACGAGTCTTACATTCTTATCATCAAAAGCTTTCTGAATATCTTCAAGACGCCCATCAACAGTCCCGGCAAACCTCCCATTACGTTCCAATGCATGATTAGCAACATCCACTATCAAGCCCCAATCTTCCAAAACCGAAACAGCATCTCCTACCACATAGTCATCTATCCAACCCGAAGGCGATACAATCACCGCCTTATCACCCACATTCAACGGCACCGGAACTCTCATAACATACTAACTTATACTCTAAGCATCAATATTGGCATACTTGGCGTTATCTTCAATAAACTCTCTTCGAGGTGCCACCTCTTCACCCATAAGCATCGTAAATATCATGTCTGCATCAGCACCATTCTCAATGGTTACTTGCTTAAGCAACCTATTCTCAGGATTCATAGTAGTACTCCAAAGTTGCTCTGCATTCATCTCACCAAGACCTTTATATCGTTGAGTAGTAATAGCATTCTCGTTTCCATCGCCATACTTATCGATAAACTCTCTACGTTGCCTTTCATCGTAGCAATACTCCTCAACCTTCCCCTTCTTGCATAAGTATAACGGAGGAGTAGCAATATATACATAACCATTCTCTATCAAAGTACGCATATACCTGAAGAAAAACGTCAAAATCAATGTATCAATGTGACTACCATCAACATCCGCATCGGTCATCAATATTATCTTGTGATATCTCAATTTCTCTATATTAAGCTCTTTCGAGTCTTCTTCTGTACCAATGCTAACGCCCAAAGCTGTGTAGATATTCTTTATCTCCTCACTCTCCAAAACCTTGTGGGGCATAGCTTTCTCAACATTCAATATCTTACCACGAAGTGGCAATATTGCTTGAAACATGCGGTCTCTACCCTGCTTTGCCGTACCACCTGCAGAGTCACCCTCGACCAAGAATATCTCACTCATCGATGGGTCTTTGCTCGTGCAGTCGGCCAACTTGCCTGGCAATCCTGCACCCGACATAGGGTTCTTCCGCTGAACCATCTCTCTTGCCTTTCTTGCGGCATGACGGGCAGTAGCAGCCAAAACAACTTTCTCAACAATAGTCTTAGCTTCTTTAGGATGCTCTTCCAGATAATTTCTCAAAGCTTCGCCAATAGCCTGGTCAACTGCTCCGATAACTTCGCTGTTACCAAGTTTAGTCTTTGTTTGACCTTCAAATTGAGGCTCGGCAACTTTCACCGACAGCACTGCAGTCAAACCCTCCCTAAAGTCATCGCCACTAATATCGACCTTAACCTTATCAAGCAATTTTGAATCCTCTGCATACTTCTTCAACGTACGCGACAAGCCACGTCTGAAACCCGTAAGGTGAGTACCTCCCTCAATAGTATGTATATTGTTGACGTAAGCAAACACATTCTCGTTATACGTATCATTATACGTCATTGCAATCTCAATAGGAATATCATTCTTTTCCGTCACTATGTGAATAGGGTCAGATATTAGTGTAGTCTTATTCTTATCAATAAAACGTACAAACTCTTCCAAACCCGTTTCAGAGTGATAACTCTCACTTCTGTATGTTCCATCATCTTTTTTATCTCTCTTATCGGTAATAGTAAGAGTGATACCTGCATTCAAGAATGCCAATTCACGCAGTCTGGTAGATAAAATCTCATACCTATACTCTGTGACAGTAAAAATCGAATCATCAGGCTTAAACGTAACGATAGTACCTGTTTCATCTGTATCGCCAGCCTCCTTCACCTCACTCAAAGGTTTGCCCTTAGAATATTCTTGGACATAAATCTTACCGTTCCTATGAACTTCAGCCTTCAGATGAGTTGACAGAGCATTAACACACGAAACGCCAACACCATGCAATCCCCCTGAAACCTTATATGTACCTTTATCAAACTTACCACCGGCATGAAGAACAGTCATAACAACTTCCAAAGCCGACTTCCCTTCCTTCTCATGAAAGTCCACCGGAATACCACGACCATTATCTTTGACGGTTATAGAATTATCTTCATTAACAACAACATCAATCTTATCACAATAACCGGCCAACGCTTCATCTATGGAGTTGTCAACAACCTCATTAACCAGGTGATGCAATCCCTTCTCACTAACATCACCAATATACATCGCCGGACGCTTTCTGACAGCCTCAAGACCCTCTAAAACTTGTATATTCTGGGCAGAATAGTTACTACCCGACATTCTCTTTTCTTCTTCTGACATTTTCTTTAAACCTTATTATTACATACCCCACAATACCAACCCATTACAACTGTACTGTAGGACATTTTTCAACCCAACAAATATACAAAAAATAACCATTACGACCAACCGTTTCTACAACAAATCCGCACCACTTTCTAACTGTAAATGCAACCATATAAAAACAAAAAAGCCGACCAAAAAAATGGTCAGCTTCTCAAAATCTCCTTATAAATATATTCTGCTCTACATAATCTTGTCAAAACAACCGACAAGCAGAACTATCACTCATAAAGCATAAGCTGGTTCATGAAACACCTATTAGCTCAAGCTGTTGCGATGAGCAGCAAGCTTAGACTTCAAGTTGTCAGCCTTGTTTCTATGAATAATATTCTTCTTAGCCAACTTGTCCAACATAGAACAAACCTCAGGATACATCTTCGTTGCCTCTTCCTTCGAAGTTAATCCTCTAAACTTTCTTATTGCACTTCTTGTAGAACGATTATCATAACGATTGGCAAGACGTCTTTTCTTATCCTGTCTAATTCTTTTAACTGATGATTTATGATTTGCCATTTCTGTTGACTAAATATTTATTTTTACGTTATATTAAAATTAGTAGCCCATAGGGGAATCGAACCCCTCTTTCAAGAATGAAAATCTTGCGTCCTAGCCGATAGACGAATGGGCCAAAGCTTAAATTGCGGGTGCAAATATACAACGTATTTTTTAATTGACCAAATATTTGCAACCTTTTACTAAAAAAACACCTTTTTTACTCTTATTAAACTACTAATCCTGCAAAGCCTTTATCACTTTATACAACTATTACAATCTGATTATCACTTAGTCAGTTCATATTGCGAAAGCAATGCATACTCGGTAGCAAAAGTAAAGCTAAACATTCCTTCGGTATTATTTTTATTAATATCCTCATCCCATCCGATCAATAAATTAGTTGGCAAAACACCTTTATACAAGTACTTCTCGTAGCCATAGTCAAGGTTTTGCTGGAATGTGGCAACATACTCCGAAACCTCACTATAATAAGGTTGAAACTCAACATACGCACGCATCAACACATTATTAAACCAGTTGCTAAACCCTTTTACATTATACGAGTAATACCCCGGCACTTCACTCCCTTGTTTGGCGAAATATGCAAAACTTGCATCTGATAGTTTTCTTGCATCCTCAAAATATAAATCCTCACCTGTCACACGATACAAATCTACTGCACCTGAGAGCATCGTTCCACTATTATATGTATATGCCGGCCCAACAACATCTTGACACACAATACCTTTCCTATAAACAACTCCATCAATAGTTTCTGTTTGCGGTTTTCCCGGTTCGCATCCACCCATAAAATCATCATACACGCCATACATACGAAGCAAATGATCTTTCTGCCAATCATATACTTTCTTGGCAAAATTCAAGTAATAATCGCTTTTCTTGACCCTATCCGTCTTGCGTGTTTTCTTATCCACTGAAGATATATATCGATATTCAATCTCATCATTTTTGCCATTATAAATTTCATGCAACCACACCAACGGACTAATCATCGGCCCATTGCTGCAAGAGTGCTTGCTCACATATCCCGGTCCCCAAGTTATACCGCCATTCTCCCTGCCATCAGGATCAAAAGTGCAATCCCAACCATCCAACACATAATCAGTAAGATACTCCGCCTTTTCAAGAAAAGCAGGCTCTTCGGTCAGCTTATAAGAATGAAGCAACTCGCGCACAAGCCACATCTGGTCGTCATACACATTCTCAATGCCTTCCACCTTTGCCTTTCCTTTTTCCCTTCCCCTATTAACACCATAAACACTCCACTCAGAGGTTTGTGTATAAGAAACCAATGTAAATGTTCCCAGATAATAGTCGGCATTTTCATACAGCGCTTTTAGCAACTGCAGATATTTGTCATAATGCTTATCATAAAGCGCTGCATTGCCCATCTCTTTCTGCATCTGAAGGCTCTGCAACATGGCATTCACCGACTCAATAACAGCCGTGTACATCCAAACACTTCCTGTTTCCTCTGAACGAGCGCCCGTGTAAGGATTGTAAAATCGTGCCATAGCCAACTCATCTTCTCCAATCAAATGTGCAGACACAGCATTATCAAGCAACTCTATTGCCCGATTGATATTCTGTTCCGCAAGCGATGAACTATTTCTACTGCTTATTCCCTTTCCCGATTGCGACTTACAACCAACCGCAAAAGCGCTTATCAACAAAAAAGAAGTTGCTATCAAAACGTATTTCCTATTCATTTCAGCATTATTTATAAGCTTAATCAACAAATATTTAAAATCCATTTAGCAAAGGTACACAATTATTACATTTAGGGCCTATATATATGTCAGTGTATGAACAATGACATAATTTTATGTTTGCTTCTTTTGCATTTATAGCATACTTTTGCGTGGTTGTTTCAGCAACTTTTAGAGATAACGAACATCATATATAACACGTTATAATTCATATAGATATTATGACAAATAGAGTAAATAAATTTCTATCAAGTTTTCAACTCAAGGGAGAAGTTGAAGATTTTAAGACTGTATATGAATCTATCGAGCAAAGTATCGATTTTAAAGGAACCAACCTATGGGTTCTTATCTTCGCAATTTTGATTGCATCCGTAGGTCTTAACATGAATTCCACACCGGTTATTATAGGTGCAATGCTTATATCCCCACTGATGGGACCCATTAACGGAATGGGTTACAGCATGGCAACTTATGACTTTTCGCTGTTCCGACGTTCTATAAACAACTACATTCTGGCCATCTTGGTCAGCCTGTTCACATCGGCATTATATTTCATCATTTCCCCTGTCAACACTGCACATCCCGAACTTCTGGCTCGTACCAGCCCCACTATATATGATGTTTTCATTGCAGTATTTGGCGGTGTCGCAGGAATGCTGGCTATAAGCAGCAGGCTCAAGGGCAACGTTATTCCTGGAGTGGCAATAGCCACAGCCTTAATGCCACCCATCTGTACGGCAGGTTATGGATTGGCAACGTTGCAATTTAACTTCTTCTTCGGTGCTTTTTATCTGTTTGCCATCAATACAGTATTCATAGCCATAGCATCTATGGTTGTTGCTCAAATACTTAAGTTTCCAATCAGAGGGGACATAGATGACAAAAGAAGGAGAAAAATAAATCAATCCATCACTGCGGTAATTATAGTTATGATAATTCCTAGTATATTCTTCGGCTATCAGTTAGTGCAAAATGAGCATTTCTTTGCTAACTACAGGAAGTTTATAAATGAGGTGTCTGTGACAGGCAAGAACTATTTGATAGAAAGCAAGCTGAATGACAACAACAAAAAAATTCAGTTGATATATTCGGGATATGAGATTGATAATGGAACTGTTGAAAACATCAGGAGTGCCGCATTAAGACATAATTTGGACACAGCAAGAATATCCATAACGACTACTGCTGATGCTGATGTAATAAGAACACAAAGAGCACAGATGCAAAGCGAAACCGACATATTAACAGCTCAGCTGAATGCCAGCAAGTTTGCACTGCAAAAATCGGAGGAGAAGATAGACAGCCTGATGAATATTCCCAAGATAGGCAAAAATCTATTGACTGAAATTCAGCAATTATACCCACAGATAAACTCATTTGCCTATGCAGAGACATACATCTATCCTGATACGGTTTTGAAGCCAGTGATGATTATTACTACGGCACCTCGCTCGTTAAAGGAGAGTGACCGGGCAAAGATTGAAGACTGGACAAGGGTCCGTCTTATAAACGAAAACGTAAATATAATATTTATAGAATCTGCTAAAAAGTAAGAGTTGGTTGGGAGCTGAGTGGGAGGAGATAGGTCTGTAGCAGAAAAAAATATTGTTTTTCTTTGTAGTATATTAAAATATTGAATTAACTTTGAGGAAAGTTTTGCGACAATAGCTCAGTTGGTAGAGCATCAGCTTCCCAAGCTGAGGGTCGCGAGTTCGAGTCTCGTTTGTCGCTCACTTAGCATTTAGCACTTATCGACTGTAGTTGGTAAGTGTTTTTTTTTTGACTTGTGCGGAGTTACACTCTTTTTAGGTAGACAGACACGGAACCATCGTTTACGTTGAACCATCCACGGCCGTCATCGCCAATTATTACATCTTCTTTTATGTAGCCCATCTTGTCGTACCATGCCGAACCGGCATAGTCTGTTCCCACGAACATTGGTTTGACACCACCGGTACTGTTGGACATTATGACTACACATCCATCGGGGTGATCTTGGTCGCCTTTTCTAACCCACCCCACTACGTTGGGATCGTCGAAATAGTCGTCTTGGTCGCCATAAGCAAAATCTCTTCTGACATCGAGCATTTGGTCAATTACCCACTGATTGTCAGGCTGCGGATTGTCGCCTTGAATACCATAGTAGTCTCCATAAAATATACATGGATAGCCATCTTTTCGCAATAGAATGATGGCATAGGCAAGAGGTTTGAACCATTGCTGAACGAAGGATTCGAGAGACTGCTCGGGTTGTGAATCGTGGTTGTCAACAAACGTGACAGCCTTGTCGGGGAAGCTTCCTAAAATACTATCATTAAATATGGTTCGCATATCAAAGGCAGGACCGTTATCAGAGCTGTGCTTGAAATTGAAGTGCAGGGCCACATCGAACAGGTCGATTTTGTAGTCCACCGCTTTAAGGTATTCTGTAATTATCATTTTATCATAAAACCAATACTCACCTACGGCATAGAAGTCTTCGCCGAATTCCTGCTTAACGTAGTTTACGAGGTCTCGCATGAACCAGTCGTTGATGTGCTTTATTGCGTCGAGCCGTATTCCATCAATACCTGTTTCGCGTATGAACCAAGAGATCCACTTTTTGGTTTCCTCTTGAACATCAGGGTGTTTGTAGTCGATGTCGGTGAACATCAAATAGTCGAAGTTGGCAAACTCCTGACTGACCGATTTGTCATTGAAGTCTATACCTTTATTCTCTCCAAGAATAATGTATATTGCATCTTTATTGTTTCTGTAGTTATAGTCGGTGGCAGAGAAGTGCTCCCAGCTCCATTTGAAATCGGAGTATTTGTTATTTCGGCCCGGGAATGTGAATCGTGTAAATCCCTCTATTTCATAGGGGTCTGATATCTGTTTATTTCGGTCGTGCGGGTCTACCTCTATTGCCATGAAAGTTTGCGTTTCGTCGCCACCTGCCTTATGGTTTAAAACCACATCGGCATAGACCTGAATGCCGTTTTGGTGTAATGCTTCAATACAATCGAGCAGTTCTTGTTTTGTTCCGTATTTAGTTCTTACTGTCCCTTTTTGGTCAAATTCGCCCAAATCATATAAGTCATAAGCGCCATAGCCCACATCGTCGGAGCTTGTGGCTTTGTAGCATGGAGGTATCCATACGGCGGTTATTCCTATTTGGCTGAGGTGAGGAGCATCGTCTTTCAATCTGTTCCATAATTGTCCGTCGTTTGGCAGATACCATTCAAAATACTGCATCATTACGCCGTTAGTCCTCATTGTATTATATCTATTATTTTGACTTATAACGCTTGAAGGACAGCAATGTTTCATTTATTCATTATTTATTATTCAGGAAATATAATCTATAGAAATCATATAGAAATTATATTTTATGTTGGTTGATAAAAAAGATATGAAATGATGAAATAATATGTATTTTTGTGTATCAAGAGTTATTACAATGAATAAAATAGTATCAAAAGAATATCTTTCGGACAAAGTTGTGCGTTTTGAGGTCGAAGCTCCGTTGATTGCAAAAAGTCGCAGACCAGGTCATTTTGTTATTGTCAGGGTTGGCAAAAAAGGAGAACGTGTGCCATATACTATAGCATCGGCAGACGTAAGTAAAGGAACGATAACGATGGTGGTTCAGCGAGTAGGTCGTTCGTCGGAGAAGCTTTGTCAATTGGAAGTTGGTGACTACATAACCGACGTTGTTGGTCCATTGGGAAGAGCGACACACATCGAGAAATTTGGTACGGTCATTTGTGCCGGCGGAGGTGTTGGCGTTGCACCCATGCTACCAATCATAGAAGCCATGAAGAAGAGTGGAAACAGAGTTGTTTCTGTGTTAGGCGCGCGTACTAAGGAGTTAATAATTTTGGAAGATCAAGTCAGAGAGTTTTCGGATGATGTTGTGATTATGACCGATGATGGTTCTTATGGTGACAAAGGTTTGATTACGGAGGGTGTTGAACGTGTGATAAAGAGAGAGCCTGTGGACTTATGTGTTACGATTGGTCCTGCCATCATGATGAAGTTTGTTGCACAGTTGACAAAGAAGTACGATGTTAAAACTATTGCATCGCTTAACACTATAATGGTTGATGGTACCGGAATGTGCGGTGCATGCAGAGTTACTGTGGATGGGCACACCAAGTTTGTATGTATTGATGGTCCAGAGTTTGACGCACACAAAGTGGACTTTGATGAGATGCTGATGCGATTGAGAGGTTATGACAAATAATTGGAGAATATAACAGATGAGTTACGATTTGAAAGAAGAACGCCAGGCAAGTTGGCGAGTGGAACTGAGAAAGCAAATTAAGAGCAAGGACAGAACGGCAATGCCGAGGGTAAAGATGCCTGAGGTTGCCGCAGATGTGCGCAGCCGAACATACGATGAAGTGAATTTAGGTTTAACACAAGAGATGGCAGTAGCAGAGTCGCACAGATGCTTGGATTGCGCAGACCCGACATGCATAACCGGATGTCCTGTTGAGATAAATATACCTAAGTTTATCAAACGAATAGAGAACGGAGAGTTTGATAAAGCTGCTCAAACATTGAAAGAGAGCAGCACATTGCCGGCAGTGTGTGGCAGAGTTTGTCCACAAGAGAGGCAATGCGAGAGCAGGTGCTTCTACAAAGTGAAACTGGGCAAGGAACCCGTGGCCATTGGATATTTGGAACGATTTGCCGCCGACTATGAGAGGAATTCGGGAAAAATATCGATACCAGAGTTGGCACCAATGAATGGCATAAAGATTGGCGTTGTTGGCTCGGGACCATCAGGATTGGCATTTGCCGGGGATATGGCAAAGTTTGGATATGATGTTACAGTTTTTGAGGCATTGCACGAACTTGGGGGAGTGCTAAGATATGGAATACCCGAGTTTAGGTTGCCTAGTGACATTGTTGACAATGAGATTGATGTGCTGAAACGTATGGGAGTAAAGTTCATCACTAATTGCATAGTTGGAAAGACAATTTCGCAAGAGGACCTTAAAGAGGAAGGTTTTGCAGGGTTGTTTATCGGGAGTGGAGCCGGGTTACCCAACTTTATGAACATTCCGGGAGAGAACTTAGTGGGAGTTATGTCGTGCAACGAATACCTTACTCGTGTGAACTTGATGGGTGCAGGCAACGAAGACAGCGACACACCTGTGTATAAGGGAAAACGAGTGGCTGTTATTGGCGGTGGCAACACGGCAATGGATGCGGTGAGAACAGCGCGACGCTTGGGCTCGGAACGAACGGTTATAGTCTACAGACGTTCGGAAGAGGAGATGCCGGCGAGAATTGAAGAAATAAAACATGCGAAAGAAGAAGGAGTGGAGTTTTATACGTTGCACAACCCTCTTAGGTATGAAGGAGATGAGCGTGGCCGTGTTAAAAGGATGCTGTTGCAAAAGATGGAGCTGGGTGCGCCCGATGATTCAGGAAGAAGGAGGCCTATACCCATTGAAGGGGCAACGGAGTGGATGGATGTTGACGAGGTAATTGTGAGTGTAGGTGTTTCACCAAATCCACTTATTCCACAAACATTTACAGGTCTTGAAGTTACAACGTGGGGAACGATTGTAGTTAACGGAGACACCATGCAGACTTCCGATGATATGATTTATGCCGGCGGAGACATAGTGAGAGGTGGTGCAACAGTTATTTTGGCAATGGGTGACGGCAGGAGAGCAGCTAAGACTATGCATGAACAACTAAGCAAAAGGAACTGACTTTTTTGATATTATTATTCACGATATTTAGTAGGTATAGATGTTGTGAGTGAGGGATAGTAATGAAAAGAAATAAATATTTACAGATATGAAAATTTTGGCAGATGCACATATTCCATATCTCAAGGGTGTAGCAGAGCAGATTGGAGAAACAGAATATTTGCCCGGTAACGAGTTTAGCAAGGAAGCAATAAAAGATAAGGATGCATTGATTGTAAGGACTGTTACTCGATTTGACGAGAACAACCTGTCGGGGAGCAATGTGAAGATTATTTGTTCGGCAACTATTGGCTTTGACCACATCGATACAGAATATTGTGATGCCAACGACATCGCTTGGAAGACGGCACCAGGTTGCAATGCAAATTCGGTGGAGCAATATATTACTTCATCGCTGTTGGTGCTGGCGAGAAGATATGATATAGAATTGAAGGACAAAACCATTGGCATCATTGGTGTGGGAAATGTGGGGAGCAAGGTTGAGAAGGCATGTAAGAAGCTTGGAATGAGAGTTTTGTTGAACGACCCTCCTCGAGAAGAGAAAGAGCAAAATCTGGGTGCGACAGATTTTGTGGATTTGGCAACCATTCAGAAAGAGTCAGATTTTATTACTATTCATACTCCACTTACAAAGACGGGGGAATATGCAACTTATCATTTGATAGATGAAAATTTTTTAAGAGGATGTAAAAAAAAGCCATTCATCATGAATGCAGCAAGAGGTGCCGTTTCAGACAATCAGGCATTGAAACATGGCATTAAAGAAGGTTTAATTGCCGGTGTAGTTATAGATTGTTGGGAGAATGAACCAAATATCGACAGAGAATTATTGGATATGGCAGATATTGCCACTCCACACATAGCAGGATACTCGGCTGACGGGAAGTGGAAAGGTACAGAAATGAGTATCAACAACTTAGTAGATTATTATAATTTAGATATTGTTCCAAAGTTTAATGTTTTGCCTAATCCTTCAGATCCTGTAATAGACCTTGATGGCATAGACGAAAAAGAGCAGTTGGCACGTGCCGTCCTGCATACATATAATCCTGTTAAAGAGAGTGATGCTTTGAAAGAACATCCTGAAGATTTTTATTGGTTCCGCTCCAACTATCCACTGAGGAGAGAATACAAAGCGTTCGAGGTAAGAAATGGGAGCTTAGATGTGATGAAAGTACTCGTAGATTTAGGATTTGTTTCAGGCACATTTTAGCAATAATAATGTTATAGGAAGTTTGGAAATTAGTCCAAAAACGGGTACATTTGTAGTGCTATGAGGAGCTTTTAGTTGGTCCGCATAATATGTTGATTTTGAATTTATAATTTAATTTTATTTATAGAAGAGATGAGAACTACATCCAGATTGTTGTTGTATTTTTTTTGCTTGGGATTCGCCGTAATGGCTACATCCTGCAGTAGTAAGTTAAAACCCCTTACTCAGAGTAACTTCAATGTTACCCCCTCCCCTATGGAGACAGTTGGTAATCAAGTTCCTGTGACTATTAACGGTACTTTCCCCGAAAAATGGTTTCACAAGAATGCCATAGTAACCATCACTCCGGTCATTAAGTATGGAGCAAATCAGGAGGTTATGGGTACCCCATATAGTTTCCAAGGTAGTAATATTACAGGTAACAGGGTAACTATCAATCAAGCCAGAGGCGGTAATTTCACAATGAATTCCACTTTCCCATTTGTTGACGGAATGCGCAATTCTGAGCTGTATCTTCGTTTTGATGGCAGGATAAAGAATAAACGTTCGAACTTGCCTGACTTGAAGGTTGCAGACGGAGTTATTGCAACTTCGGCATTGGCTGACGTGGCAACAACTTCACCATCGGTTGCACCCGACGGATTTCAGAGAATAATTCAGGAGGCTCAGGAGGCAAACATCATGTTTGTTATCCAGCAGGCAAATCTTCGCCAAAGCGAGCTTAACAAGAATGATATGGCAGTTTGGAAGAAGAGAGTTGAAGATGCATTCAATGACCCAAAGCAGAAGGTTAATGTTGAAGTATCGGCTTATGCATCACCTGATGGTGGAGTTTCGTTGAATGAGAAGCTTGCCGCTCAGCGTGAAAAGAATACTTCAAACTACTTGGAGGACGAGCTGAAACGCAGAAATGTTAATACTGAAGTTTTTGCGCACTATACTGCTCAGGACTGGGACGGATTTAAGAAGCTGGTTGAGTCATCAAACTTGCAGGACAAGGAGTTAATTCTTCGAGTTTTGGAAATGTATCCTGACTCGGAAACCAGAGAGCGTGAGATTAAGAATATATCATACGTTTTTGAGGACATCGCTGAAACTATATTACCTCAGTTGCGTCGTTCACGTATAATCGCTAACATTGAAATTATTGGCAAGAGTGATCAGGAGATAATGGATGCTTGGAAAAACAACCCTAAAGAGTTAACTGCCGAAGAGTTATTGTATGCTTCTACTCTGACAGATGATGAAAGAGTTAAGGAGGACATTTATCAGTATGTTACTGCTAACTTCACAAATGATTACAGAGGTTGGAATAATATTGGTACGATGTACTTCAAGCGTGGCGAATATGCAAAAGCAAGTCAAGCATTTGACAGGGCAGCTCAAGTTGCGCCAAACGCTCCGGAGGTTAATATGAATAAGGCTCTTTTGGCTTTGATAAACAACGATGTGAACAAGGCTAACGAGTTGTTGGGCCGATCAGCAGGTGCTGACGGCTTGGACGAGGCTATGGGCTTGTTGAACCTTATGCAAGGTAACTACAATAGTGCTGTTGGTGCTTATGGCAACAACGTTTCAAACAACGCTGCATTGGCTTACATACTTGTATCGGACTATAACAAGGCTAAGATTACACTTGAAGCAATGCAAAATCCTGATGCTACTACTGCATATTTGCTTGCTATCATAGGTTCAAGAACAAACAACTTTAATGATGTTATGTCTAATCTTCGTGTTGCTATCAATCGTGATAGGAAGATGGCAGGAATGGCTCTTAATGACTTAGAGTTTGCTAAATATCGCACTAATAACGAGTTTATGTCATTAGTGAAATAAATCGTAGTTATACATATAAATGTTTGGATAAAAAAGTGAGGCCATTTAGGTCTCACTTTTTTGCTTATTGGATTATTGTTTGGGTATATTGAAAATATATTGGAGGTTTATTGTTAATTAGTTTTCGTATCTTTGTAGTATAATATATAATTATTTTATCGTATGATTAATTTTGTTGAAGAGTTGCGATGGAGAGGTATGATTCATGAGATTATGCCAGGAACAGAAGAAAAACTTATGCAAGGCAGATGTGCCGGATATCTGGGAATTGACCCTACGGCAGACTCATTACATATAGGCCACCTGGTTGGCGTTATGATGTTGCGCCATTTTCAGAGGGCAGGCCACACACCTATTGCATTGGTTGGCGGTGCTACAGGTATGATTGGTGATCCTTCAATGAAATCAGCCGAACGTGTACTCCTGGATGAAGAAACTCTTCGCCATAATCAAGAGGCTATAAAGAAGCAACTCGCTAAGTTCTTGGATTTTGAAAGTGATATTCCAAACAAAGCAGAGTTAGTAAATAACTATGATTGGATGAAAGATTATACGTTTTTGACTTTCATTCGAGACATAGGTAAGCACATAACAGTGAATTACATGATGGCAAAGGACTCTGTGAAGAAAAGAATCAGCGGAGAGGCCGGCGAGGGCATGTCATTCACTGAGTTCTCGTATCAGCTGATGCAGGGTTATGACTTTTTGCATCTATATAGGACTAAGAATTGTAGAATACAGTTGGGGGGGTCTGACCAGTGGGGTAACATTACCACCGGTACAGAATTGATTCGTCGTGTGGAAGGCGGAGAAGCTTTTGCGTTAGTTTGCCCTCTTATAACAAAGGCTGACGGTGGCAAGTTTGGTAAAACAGAAAGTGGAAATGTTTGGCTTGACAGACGATATACTTCACCATATAAATTCTACCAGTTCTGGCTGAACGTGAGTGATGAAGATGCTGAAAAGTATATAAAAATTTTCACATCTATCTCTAAGGAAGAGATTGAGTCGATGGTAGAAGAACAGGCTAAGGCTCCACACTTGAGACCATTGCAAAAACGTTTGGCTGAGGAATTGACAGTCATGGTACACTCTCGCGAAGATTACGATATGGCGGTAAATGCTTCGTCTATACTCTTTGGCAAGTCTACTTCAGAAGAACTAAAATCTATTGACGAGGAGACTTTCTTGCAGGTTTTTGAAGGGGTTCCTCAGTTTACAATTTCAAGAGATAAATTGTCGTTGGGAATCAAAGCAGTTGATTTGCTCACAGATGACGCAGACGTTTTTCCATCTAAGGGGGAGATGAGAAAGACTACCCAGTCAGGTGGTGTAATGATAAATAAGGAGCGATTGAATAACTTCGATTACGTGATTGATTTGTCTGACCTTATTGGGGACAAATACATATTGGCTCAGAGGGGTAAAAAGAATTACTTCTTGCTTGTTGCGGAGTAAATATGCATTTTTGCTAATAATGTGCATAAATATTTGGAAAGTTAGAACATTTATTATATTTTTGCACTGCTTTTAACGAAGCAATAAGGGATTGCCCCATGGTGTAATGGTAGCACATCTGATTTTGGTTCAGCCGGTTGAAGTTCGAATCTTTGTGGGGCAACTGCGATTGTTGATGATAAATTAAATATATGCAACATCGCCAAATATATAAACGGACACATTTTATGTGGTCCGTTTTTTGTTAGTTACACATTACATAGATTCAAATGCAATAGAATATTGTAATTTGAATGCTACTCAATGTAGTAAGTGTAATATCGACAAGTAAATAATTACATATTTAATTTTGTTACTGTCTTAAAGTGTGGCATAAAAAAATCCTCGACCTATATTAGATCGAGGATTTTTTTATTTTATTTATTCTGACTACTTAGAGTAGCTATCTTTTACAAATGTAGCATTGTTTAAATAATCAATACTTTCTCTTACACCAACCATAGGTGTTCCAGTATATCTTTCTACCTCTACTACCATGTATTTGGCACCTGACTTATCAACATTATTGTAGATTCCTTCAAAGTCTACTTTACCACTCTTTCCGAGTTCTTTTTCGTCCTTTATGTGAAGAATCTCAAAACGTCCCGGATATTTGTTGAAGTAATCCACAGGATTGTGTCCACCTTCACCTACCCAGTATACGTCCATCTGGAAGAATACTTTTGAAGGATCAGTGTTTTCAATCATATAGTCATACATAATCTTGCCATCAAATTCAGTAAATTCGAAATTATGATTATGATAGCCAAATCTCAATCCGGCCTTATTACATCTATCACCTACTTCATTAAAGTAGTCGCAATATGCTTTTACTTCTTCAATTGTTTTAGGAGTTGGAATCCATGGGGTAACCAAATACTTCATACCAGCATCTTTGTGAGCTTGTATTGCAGTATCCCACCATGCCCAGATATCGTCCCAATTAGTGTCAGTAACCGGGTCAGCTAATGGTCTACCTGCATGAGAAGAAAGTACTACCAATCCTGCATCTTCAATTGCCTTTTTGAAATCAGCCGGAGACATTCCATAAAACTGTCCATCATTGTAACCGGCAGCCTCAATACCAGTATAGCCCATTGCGGCAACAGAGTCTATAACACCTTTAAAGTCTCCCTTGATGTCGTCGCGTAGAGAGTATAACTGCAGGTATATCTCTTTTTGAGGCTTCTTAGGGCCATCAGCTTGTTTTGATTGCCCACCGCAACCAGTAGCGACAAACAACAAGCTAAGAAGAATTAAACTAAAACTATTTCTTATTGTCTTCATATTTATCTCTTTTGAAAAGTACTATTTATTAACAATTGGATGTTAATTCAAATTTACTAATTAGTCTAATACTTTAACTCTAATGTTACGGAACCAAACATCATCTCCATGATCCTGTAGTCCGATATATCCTTCTCTTTTTTCACCACCACAATTGTTCAACAATTCGAATGCCAAAGGCCATTTTTCTTGGCTGAACTTACTTGCCTGAAGCATATCAGTCCATTGTGGAGTCCACAAGTGATATTCAACAACGTTTTCGTCATTCTGACCATGAACTACAGTGCCTTTATACACCATAATCTTAGCCTTGTTCCATTCACCGAAAGGTTTCTGATTTTGAGGAACAGCTGGGATCATATCATATAATGAAGCAGACTGTCTGTTATTATCTTTTCCTAATTTAGCATCAGGGTGATTTGCATTGTCTAACACTTGAAATTCAGGAGCTGAGATATAAATAGGTTCAAATTTATCGTTTCCGTTTTTATCAACAGTTGTTACTTCTTGTGCTAGATAGAAAATACCTGAATTACCACCCTTAGATACCTTCCATTCCAATTCTAATTGAAAGTTCCCAAACTTGTGAGCGAAGATTAGGTCACCACCATCACCATCTTGTGCTTCACCACCACCTGAACCATTGAACTTTATAGCACCTTCATCAATTGTCCATTTTCCTGGTACTTTATCCTTACCATAACCACGCCAACCTGTAAAATCTTTACCATTAAAGATTACATAATAACCATCTGCGTCTTGTTTAAATTGTGAAAGATCCACTTGTGAGTTTTCTACAACAGTATACTTTGGTGCAGTAGGAGCTGTTTCTTCTGCTTCAGCAGTTGTCTCCTGCGTCTTTTTAGCACCACCTCCACATGCCACTAGCGAAGTAGCTGCCAATAGTGTAAGTCCGTAAAATAATTTCTTCATAACTAATTTTCCTTTTTGATACTGATAATAAATTGATTATATATTATTAGAAGGGAAATAGCACAAAACCACCTCCCTTCTAATCAATTCTCAAGATTAAGGCATCTCTGGTAGTTTATAACCATTCTGATAAGTATGCTTAATCAATTCTTTTGCATATTCTCTTGCATTGACTGGTTCAGTCCAAGTCTTATCGAATGTTGGGTGACCATCAGTGATCTTGAATCCATCTTCGATAATAGTTCTGATAGTTGCATCAGCAGGAATATTTGTGAATTCCATATTTTCACCATCCCACTCAAGCTCTTGATTCAATCCTTGAAGTCTAACTGCAAGAACTCCCATTACAACCATTTCGTTGAATGGTCCTGCTTCTGAGAATGGAGATGCTGTTTCTACACGATTTTCTGGAGATTCCTTACAAGCACGTACCCAATCCATTTCGTGAGAGACAGTGATTTCACGCTGAGTCTTTGGAGAATTAGGTTTACGTCCTGAAACTAACCATGGATTAACACCATAGCAACCGCAAATCAATGTATCTTTTGTTCCGTGGAATACAACACAACCACCTTGATCGTTCAGGTTCTTTCCTGCAGGAACACCTTCTGGTCTGAATGGCATAATACCACCATCGTGCCAAGTAACTTCTACTTCAGGCATAGCCACCTTTGGAAGGTTATCTCTTTCAGGGAATATGTATTTAACAGACTGAGCATGAGGAGCGCAGTCAGTCAACAACATTGTAGACGAACCTTGAACCTTTGTAGGATATCCCAAGTTCAATCCTTTAAATACCGGATGAAGAATATGACAAGCCATATCACCAAGAGCACCGGTACCGAAATCCCACCAGCCTCTCCAGTTCCATGGATGATATATTTCATTAAATGGACGTTTCTTTGCCGGTCCAATAAACAGGTCCCAATTCAATGTCTTAGGAATACGATGTGTTTCCTTCGGAGTCATAAGACCTTGTGGCCAAATAGGACGGTCGGTGAATGTTTCAACTTTTCTTACTTCACCAATCTGACCATCATGAATCCAGTCAATGATCTGACGAACACCTGAGCCTGATGAACCTTGGTTACCCATACTTGTTGCAACTTTATACTTTTCAGCAAGCTTAGTCAAAAGTCTTGACTCATAAACGCTGTGTGTCAATGGTTTCTGAACATACACGTGCTTACCCATAGTAATAGCATCTGCTGCAATAATTGCGTGAGTATGATCAGCTGTAGCTACAATAACAGCGTCGATGGATTTACCCATCTCATCATACATTTTTCTGTAGTCGTAGTACCTCTTAGCATTAGGATGTGCTTCAAATACTTTTTGACTATATTTCCAGTCAACGTCACAAAGTGCAACGATATTCTGGCTGGCAACATTCTTGATATTTGCGTTACCCATACCACCAATACCAACTGCTGCAATGTTCAGTTTGTCACTTGGAGCTGTATAGCCCATGCTTTTCCCTAGTACCGTAGAAGGCACAACTGTCAAACCTGCTGCTGCTATAGCGCCGGTTTCTAAAAACTTTCTTCTTGAAATGTTTGACGACATAATTACATTTTTTGATTAAACTTTATGTTAATTACAATAGCATTGTCAATATAATAATTAATTACTTTCAATATTCCTGAAAAAAGAAACCTATTTAATAATTATCTTCCAAATCGTAGAATACAAACGTAAAAGTAGCAAATATATATATTAAAATAAAATTTTATATCATAAATTATTCATTTTTCGTGAATTATTGGCAAAGATATTAACCTTCTTACACTTTTGGAATAATCAACACCAAACGTATATTAATATTCATCCCAACTTTTTATTTCTAAATCGTCAATATCTTTAGTGCAAAATGCAGTAATAAATGCACTTGCCAATCTCGAATTCGTGATGAGTGGCAGATTATGGTCAATTGCTCCCCTACGGATAATATAGCCGTTTGTAAGCTCTCTCCTGGTAACATCCTTAGGAATATTGATAATCAGGTCGAACATCTTATCAGCAATCATCTGCTTTATATTATTTTCTCCATCCTCATCTGGCCAATTTACTTCAGAGCTTTCTATTCCATTCTCCTTCAAGAACTGGTGTGTTCCATGACTGGCATACAAGTCATATCCTTTTTTACTCAATAAAACGCAAGCTTCGAGCAAATCAACCTTGGACTTCATCTCGCCGGAAGAAATAAGAATTCCCTTTTTAGGAATTTTATATCCTACGGATATCATGGATTTCAATATGGCATCAGAAAAATCTTCTCCAATACACCCTACCTCACCAGTTGATGACATATCAACACCTAAAACAGGGTCGGCATTATGCAATCTGGCAAAAGAAAACTGTGAAGCTTTTACACCAATATAATCTAAATCAAACACCGAACTGTCCGGCTTATCATAATCCACACCTAGCATAATCCTTGTGGCTGTCTCAATGAAATTATGTTTCAACACCTTAGAAACAAAAGGGAACGAACGTGAAGCTCTAACGTTGCATTCAATAACCTTAATCTCATTGTTCTTTGCAAGATATTGTATATTAAATGGGCCACAAATATTCAACTCTTTGGCAATCTTTCGAGAAATCTTTTTTATCCTTCGCATAGTCTCAAAATATATCTTTTGAGCTGGGAACACTAGCGTAGCATCTCCCGAGTGTACTCCGGCAAACTCAACATGTTCCGAGATTGCATATTCAACCACCTCTCCATTCTTTGCAACAGCATCAAACTCAATTTCTTTAGCGTTTTGCAGAAAACTGGAAATAACAACCGGATATTCTTTCGAAACATTTACCGCCATATCAAGAAATGTATCCATCTGGTCTCTATCATAGCAAACATTCATTGCCGCACCTGAAAGAACGTAAGACGGCCTTATCAAAAGAGGGAACCCCACCTCATCTATAAATGCATCTATCTCATCTTTACTGCTTGCTTCTTTCCATCTTGGCTGGTCAATTTTCAGTGTGTCAAGCATTGCCGAGAACTTATTCCTATTCTCCGCCCTGTCTATTGATTGAGGTTGTGTACCCAAAATTGGCACATCATGCCTATGCAGTTTCATGGCTAAGTTATTAGGTATTTGACCACCCATAGACAAAATCAGCCCCTTTGGACCTTCAATATCCACAACATCAAGCACTCTCTCAAATGACAATTCATCAAAATACAACCTATCACACATGTCATAGTCTGTTGAAACTGTCTCCGGGTTATAATTTATCATCACAGATGAGTAACCTAATTCTCTTACTGTCTGTATAGCATTAACCGAACACCAGTCAAATTCAACCGACGAACCTATCCTATATGCACCGGAACCTAATACAACAATTGCCTCCTTATTATCCTCTTTCAGCTCAAACTCCTCTTCAGAACCATAAGTAAAGTACAGATAATTAGAATCTTCCGGGTTCTTTGAAGCAACAGTATTTATTCTTCTAACTTTTGGTACGATGCCTTTGCTCTTCCTGTATGCCCTTACTCTGTTTTGTTCTTTCTCAAGATTGCCTTCAGGGTCTTCAACAAACCTAGCTATCTGAAAGTCGGAAAAGCCCAACTTCTTTGCCTCAAGCAACACATCTTCAGGCAATTCCTCTATCTTTTTGTACTTAGAGATAATTCTTGAGTAATTGTAGATATTTTCCAATCTCTCAAGAAACCATTTATCTATATTTGTCAGTGCCTGTATCTTATCAACACTGTAGCCTTTTTCAAAAGCATCTGCAATTGCAAATATTCGCAAATCGGTAGGCTTAGACAACGACTCTTCAACATCATCAAACGTAATGTTCTTATTACCCACAAAACCGTGCATTCCTTGTCCTATCATTCTAAGTCCTTTCTGGATAATTTCTTCAAATGATTGTCCGATTGACATAACCTCCCCAACCGATTTCATAGAAGAACCAATCTCATGACTAACACCATAGAACTTATTTAAATCCCACCTAGGTATTTTCACAATCATGTAGTCAACAGCTGGTGCAACGTATGCGGAATTTGGCGTTCCCATTTCTCCAATCTGGTCAAGAGTATAACCCAAAGCCAGCTTTGTAGCAACAAAAGCAAGAGGATATCCGGAAGCTTTGGATGCTAATGCTGATGAACGACTGAGTCTTGCATTTATCTCTATAATTCTATAATCATTTGTATCTGCATTAAATGCGTACTGAATATTGCACTCACCTACAATGCCAATATGTCTTACCACCTTCCTGGCAATCTCTTCAAGCATATCAATCTGCTCTCGACTCAAGGTAATAATAGGAGCAACTACAATACTCTCTCCCGTGTGAATGCCTAATGGGTCAAAATTCTCCATAGGAACCACCGTAAAACAATGATCGTTGGAATCTCTAATGACTTCAAATTCAATCTCTTTCCATCCCTTCAAGCTTTCCTCCACCAATATCTGACTCGAAAAAGACAACGCACTCTCGCACAGTTCGATGAACTCCTCTTTGTTTTCACATATTCCTGACCCTTGTCCTCCAAGACTATAAGCCGACCTAACCATCACAGGAAAACCAATTTCCTCAGCAGCTTCCAATGCACTGTTTAAGTCTTCAACGGCTCTGGATACAGGCGTCTTGGCATCTATCTCACTCAGTTTCTTAACAAAAAGGTCTCTGTCTTCCGTGATCATTATTGACTCAACAGAAGTACCTAAAACTTTTACATCATATTTGTCCAGCACTCCCGACTGATAAAGCTCTGTACCACAGTTTAAAGCCGTTTGACCTCCAAAAGCAAGTAGTATTCCATCTGGTCGCTCTTTTTCTATAACTCTTTCTACAAAATATGGAGTTATAGGTAAAAAGTAAACAACGTCTGCAACACCTTTTGACGTCTGCACTGTAGCTATATTAGGGTTTATCAAAACTGTCTCAATGCCTTCTTCTCGCATAGCTTTCAATGCTTGCGAACCGGAATAATCAAATTCTCCTGCCTGACCAATTTTGAGGGCCCCTGATCCTAATAGGATGACTTTTTTGATAGAATTATACATTTGCTTATTTTTCTTATTTATTACTTATTATTTTTCCAAAATCTATTTCAATATTGCAATGCTAATATGATCTTTACTTATGATCATCAAATAAAATTAACTAAATCCATAACATATCCATAAGCCATTCCAAATCGAATAACTTCCACATCTGTAGATACCACAATTTTATTGATGATTTTTCTAGTGCACATAATTACTTACTTTCATGTGAGATGAAACTCATGCTATACTAGACTGCAAATATAAAGAAAATATCTAACTTTTTCTCACTATATTGCCCACAAAAAACTCATTCTTCATTTGATGCAATCAAGAACAAATATCATGATTCGCTCAAAACTTTTTTCCACTCCTGAGTGTTTCTTAATGTAAAGTATTCATACTCTGTTAATATTAAAATATAAACTATTATGCAAGAAAAGAACGTTACAAAAAGCACAAAACGAAACAGAATAATTGAATCGCTAATAATATCCATCGGAGTGGTCATTTTAGGTGTACTACTCAGTGGGGCAATCAAGAGTTTCACACAGCGTGACAGAATTGTGTCAGTTAAAGGGCTATCTGAAAGAGAAGTTGCAGCTGATAAAGTAATATGGCCACTTATGTACAAAGACATAGGCAATGACCCAACTACATTGTATAACAACATCAACAGCAAGAACAATACAATCGTTGAGTTCTTAGTATCAAAAGGTATCTCTCGCGAAGAGATTAGCGTAGCACCGCCAACCATTGTCGATATGGATGCAGAACGATATGTTGATAACAACAAACATTATCGATACAATGCAACATCTGTTATCACAGTGGGATCAAGTGATGTAGAAAAAGTTCGAAAACTGATAAATGAGCAGTCTGAACTACTAAAACAAGGCATTGCAATCACCGGCGACGAATATCGTTATAACGTATCTTACGAATTTACAGGGCTTAACGATATCAAACCTGAAATGATTGAAGAAGCCACAAAAAATGCAAGGGAAGTTGCTGAAAAATTTGCAACTGACTCAAATAGTAAATTAGGTAAAATACGAAATGCTTCTCAAGGTCAATTCTCCATCTCTGATAGAGATGCTAACACTCCATACATCAAAAAAGTAAGAGTTGTTACGACTGTAAATTATTACCTAAAAAACTGACAATGTATTAAATTGCCAAGATCAAAAATTTTACATAAAAACAAAAAGAGCGTATTTCAGAAATACGCTCTTTTTTTAATTAAACGACTCTTGATATTATAACTTTCGTGAACCATCGCTTATGACCACATCATAAACTTTTGGTTCATGTCCATACTTATCCATAAAAGACTTCTTTGCATCTTTGATGAATGAATCATACAACTCATCCTTAACCAGGTTAATGGTACAACCGCCAAAACCTCCACCCATAACTCTCGAGCCTGTCACTCCATGCTCACGTGCCAAGTCATTCAAAAAGTCAAGCTCTTCGCAACTTACTTCATAAAGCTTGCTCATACCATGATGGGTTTCATACATCTTCTTGCCAACTGTTTCATAATCACCTCTCTCCAAAGCCTCACTAACATCAATAACTCTCTGAGTCTCTTCAATCACATATTCTGCACGCATATAATCTTCAACAGAAATCTCATCCTTCACCTCTTTCAGCATCTCCATTGAAGCATCTCTCAAAAATTCAACTTGAGGATGGCGCTTAGCTATTGCTTTAGTAGCATTCTCACACGATTCTCTGCGTTTGTTGTATGCCGATGAAGCTAACTCATGCTTAACTAATGTATCGAGTAACACAAGTTTGTATCCTTTAGGATCAAATGGAAAATATTCATATTCCATAGACTTGGTATCAAGTCTCATCAAATGTCCTTCCTTGCCGAATATTGAAGCGAACTGGTCCATTATTCCACACTTAACTCCCACATAATTGTGTTCCGTTGACTGACCAATACGTGCCAATTCAAACTTGTCAATTCCCAGGTTAAGCATATCATTCAGTGCAAAAGCAAAAGTACTTTCCAAAGCGGCTGACGATGACATACCGGCTCCCAATGGGACATCTCCTGAAAAGGCTGTATCAAAACCTGCTAATTTGCCTCCTCTTTTAATAATTTCCCTGCAAACACCGAATATATATTTAGCCCAACCTTCTGTAGGACAATCCGATTCTTCAAATCCAAACTCTGAACTCTCATCAAGGTCAATAGCATAAGCTCTCACCTTATCTGTTCCATTAAGTTTTATTGCAGCAATCATTCCCTTGTCAATTGCTCCCGGAAAAACAAAACTTCCATTATAGTCAGTATGTTCTCCTATCAAATTAATACGACCTGGTGATGTATAAACCTCAGGCGACTCAACCAAAAACTTCTCTTTAAACTTACTGATGACTTCTTCTTTTTTTCTCATAATATGTGATTTGTTTTGTTATCTAAAAAGATAGCAGACATATGTCTGCTATCAATAATAATTTATAATATGTTTCATCGTTTCCAGATAAATTATTAAGCTTCTTCAGCTCTTTTTGTCACTTTAGAACCTACAAGGCCGTAGTACAACAAGAATGCTAATAATACTATGATCAACCAGTAACTGCTGATATATCCGACCTTATCTGCCAAAGCTCCCTGGATTGCAGGTAAAATACCTCCACCACAAACCATTGTCATAAATATACCTGATGCAGCTGGTGTATATTTTCCTAGTCCTTCAACTGCCAAGTTAAATATAGCACCCCACATAACAGAAGTACACAATCCAACCAAAACGAAGAATAATGCATTAATAGGAACATTTGCTAATCCGAAAGACAAAGCTCCTTCAGCCGAATGTTGCAACACTGGCAAAGATACCATATTGGTTTCCGATGACATGATACCTGCCAACACAAGTAATATTGCAACAAAAGACAACACTGAAAGCATGGTTTTACTTGACACCTTACTACCAATACCGGCTCCAACAAGACGTCCGATCAACATTAAGAACCAGTAAGTACCTGTAACAAAACCTCCGATTGTGGCTCCTACCTCAGCATGTTGCTCCAACCAATACATCATAATGTATGGGTTACCTACTTCAATACCTACATATACGAATATTGCAACCGTACCTAACACAAAATGTTTGAAAGTCATAGCGCCTGACATCAAACTACTCAAAGACTCATTTGTCTCTGCAACGTGTGGCTCAGGAATATTCACAGCCAATAATAAAACAAAAACAACTGCAAAAACTCCCATTGCAATGTACATAACTGGGAAAACATCACTAATTCTTGCGTTAACAGCGTTACCAATCAATACACCAACGAAAGCAGGTGTAAATGTAGCCATAACTGAATTAAACGAACCTCCTATCTGAATCAATTGGTTACCTTTGTTTCCACCACCACCCAATGTGTTAAGCATTGGGTTAACTACGATGTTCAACAAACACATAGAAAATCCTGCAATGAATGCACCTAATAAATAAACCCCAAAAGCTGCTGTTTCTGCAGCATGACCTGACAAGAACTGAACTAGAACACCTGTAAATCCTACAGCTACTGCTATCAAAGCTGTTTTCTTATATCCAACACGTTGCAATATCAACCCCCCGGGTATACCCATTATAGCATAAGCAATAAAGTTAGCTAAATTACCTAATAGTCCCTGGAAGTTAGACACTTCAAACTGCTGTTTCAAGACCAATCCCATCGGGGCTGCCAAGTTTGTAACGAATGCAATCATTCCAAATAGTGCAATCATCATCAGGATTGGCACTGTCATACTCTTTTTTGTAGTATTCATACTCTTATGTTAATTAAATTGTTTAATTTTTTTATTATTTATTTTACGAAAATATACTCAGTATTTTTTTGCTAAATCATTCTTCACTACCATCATCCACACTGAAAACAAAAGTTGTTCTCGATGAAAACTCTTCCTCAGGTCTCAAAACAACCGACGGATATTCTGGATTGTTTATGCTGTCAGGAAAATGCTGAGTCTCAAAACAAACGGCAGACCTGGCTGGATATCTATTACCATTCTTTCCCTCAAAATTGCCAGTCATCCAGTTACCTGTGTACATCTGAACGCCTGGCTCAGTTGTGAACATCTCCATTTTTATACCTGTTTCAGGCGAAATACAATAACCCGCATAAGTATACTCATCTTCAACAGGTTTATTCAAAACAAATGTATGGTCATAACCCTTTCCAAACTTCAACTGTTGGAAATCAGTATCTATCCTCTCTCCTATTTCTCTAGGTTCAGTAAAATCCATCGGTGTACCAATAACAGGCTCTGGCTTTCCATAAGGAATAGCAGTTTCATCTGTCGGCAAATAATAGTCAGCATTTAACATAACCAAGTGGTTATAAACACTTTCATTACCTTCTCCTGAAAGATTAAAATACGAATGATTGGTCAAGTTAAGTATTGTGGTCTTATCTGTTTCAGCCTTATAAACTATCGCCAACTCGTTTGCATCAGAAAGAGTATATTTTACCCACACAGACAAATTTCCAGGATAACCCTCTTCACCATCAACAGATAAATAAAACATCTCAATACTGTTATTTGTGACTCTTCTTACATCCCAAACAACCGAATTAAAACCTTTAATTCCACCATGCAATGAGTTAGGCCCATTATTAACAGCTAATTGATAATCGACTCCATCCAAAACGAAGTGACCTTTAGCAATCCTGTTTGCAGTTCTTCCACAAATAGCACCAAAATATGGTTCCTCCGACTTAAGATAATCATCTAATGTCGAATGACCTAAAACTATATCAACTAAGTTATTATTCTGATCAGGAACCATCAAAGACACAATCTTGGCTCCATAATTAGTTATTGCAACTTCACATCCCGCCTTATTTGTCAGAATGTATAATCCGGTTTGCTTGTCTTCTACAATTTTTTCAAAATTTTCAACCAGCAAACCGGATTTGCTATACATTACGCTCATGTTATTCTTTGGTTTAAATAAGATTTGATGAAGATTGATCTTTTCAATTCGATGTAAAGGTACAACACAATTTCATTATTACACAATAATTTAATGTGTTATAAAACATAAAACTCACATCTATTATTCTCAAGCGTCATCCTCATCTGCTCTTACTTTCTTATTTATCAATACTTTATCAATTTTATTACCGTCAACGTCAACTATTTCAAACAGCAAGTTATCATACTCAAACTTATCTCCTATTCCTGGAATTTTGTTAATACAAGCAAAAACCAACCCAGCAACAGTCGAGTAATCTATCTTATCAAAGTCAACTACAAAGTTCTCATCATACATCGAAATGATCTCAATCGGTGCGTCTCCGCTGACAAGGGCTGAACCATCATCTCGCATAAAAATCAATGGCTCCGTTGAATCAACATCAGTCTCTTCAGGAACATTACCCACCAAATTCTCAAAAATATCGTGAATAGTGATTATCCCATCCAAACTGCCATATTCATCCACAACTACTGCTATAAATTTGTAGTTATTCTTGAAATACTCCAAAACCTTGTGGGCTTTGGCCGTATTAGGTATTATCAATGGATCATGTATCAGACTTTCAATCTTAAAATCCTCTCCCTTGTTCAATGCTAACAAAAAATCTCTCATCGAAACAACCCCGATAAAATCATCTATTTTTTTATTACAAATCAAGATTTTGCTATGACGCGTATTTAGTAAGTCTGCAATAACCTCTTCTCGTGTCTTACTAATGTCAACCCACTCAACATCAGTACGATGTGTCATCAAATGTCGGGCTCTCTTATCAGAAAAATAAAACACCTGTTCATGAATTATATTCTCCTCAGCGTCAATAACTCCCTCATGTGAAGCAGTCTTCAGCATTGCTCTAAGTTCCATCTCAGATATTACATCTTCTTTATGTTTCAAACCAATTATTCTATTCAAGAAGCTTGTAGATACAGAGAGCAACTTAACGAACGGAAAGAATATAATACTTACAACATGTATTGTTGGCGCTACAGCTATGGCCATCTTATCAGGACTGTTCAATGCAATCGACTTAGGAACCAACTCTCCTACAACAATCGATACATAGGTGATTACAAACACAACCACAACCATCGATATTGCATCTGCAAATGGTGCTGTTAGCTCAATATCAGAAAAAAATGGCACCAAATGACCGGCAAAAGCTTGACCACCATAGGCACCATTTATAATTCCAATAAGTGTAATACCAACCTGTATAGATGACAAAAAATTATCTGGATCTGACTGTAACTTCAATGCTCTGGATGCTCCTTTCGACCCATTTTTCTCCTCACTGGAGAGTTTGCTCTTCTTTGCTGATACTATAGCTATTTCCGAAAGAGCAAAAAAACCATTAAGCAGTATAAGAATAAATATTATAAACACATCTATCCACATAGCACCCGGCTCAAATCAACAGTCACGAACTCTAAAAATTTATTACCAAAGAGGAGTAGGATAAACACCCTCTTCAGCTAATTTCTTGAGTTTATCCACAACGTCAGGTCTATCATCAGCATATGTAACTCCAAACCACTTTGATGGAGTATCAATCACCTTAACCTCAGCCACTTTCTTTTGTATAAGGTCATTTACCAATGTTGGGATAAAAAACTCTGCCTTCAAATTATCTTTATTTGAATCCAGGAATTTAACAAAATAATCTTCAGAGTATTTAAAGTAATCTGGTGTAAAACCCCACATATTCATGGAAACAGGTGTGTTGTCTGCAATTACAGCCCATTCACCATTCTCATCTTTATATGAAACTTTACCATCTATTCTTTTAATTTCCGAACGCTCAACAACACCGGTCAACATACCTGCTTCGTTTGTTTCACAAACGCCTCTGGCCACTGTTCCACTTTCCGATAAAGTATTTCCTACTCTATATCCAATCATGCAATACTTATTACTACTGTCCCCTAACGAACTCAAGTAATCACTCATTATCTTAAAACTTTCTCTGCCATAAAAATCATCAGCATTTATCACAGCAAATGGCTCATTGATAACATCCTTTCCCATCATCAACGCATGATTGGTCCCCCACGGCTTAACTCTGTCTGGATTGAGAGTATAACCTTCTGGCAAGTTATCCAACTCTTGAAAAACTAATTCAACAGGAATCTTTTTCTCATATTTTTTCACAATTTTATCTCTGAAATCCTTCTCAAAAGATTTTCTAATTACAAACACCAACTTGCCAAAACCGGCATTCACAGCATCATATATAGAATAATCCATAATGGTCTCGCCATTTGGTCCCAAACCGTCAATCTGTTTCAAGCCACCATATCTGCTGCCCATTCCCGCTGCCAAAATAAATAATGTAGGTTTCATTTTAAATCTGATTTTTAATATTTTTTACTATTACAAATATAAGTTTTCTTTACTCAAGTACATAAAAAATCTCAAGTTAATTTGTCATACTCTCAAACATTTTCCAAAGATTATCATTAGGAACAGGTGCAGTCTCTTCAATAACCTTTTTCGATACTGGATGAACGAATGAAATATACCTGGCATGCAGACTTATGCTACCATCCGGATTCGAACGTGTCGCCCCATACTTTAAATCACCTTTAATAGGACACCCAATCTTCGAAAGTTGACTCCTAATCTGATGATGACGTCCACTCTCCAACTCTACCTCCAGCAAGTAGTAATTATCCGAACGTCCCAATAACCTGTACCTTAAAATTGCTTTTTTAGATTCTCTCACCTCTTTGTCGTAAGCAACCGACTTGTTATTCTTCTCATTCTTCTTGAGCCAATGAACCAACTCGCCTTGCATCGGATTAGGACAATCCTTCACAATAGCCCAATATTTTTTCTCAACTTCGTCATTCCTAAACATGTCGTTCAGCCTACTCAAAGCTTTGCTGGTCTTTGCAAACATAACAACACCGCTCGTCGGACGATCCAAACGATGCACAACCCCACAAAAAACGTTGCCAGGCTTGTTGTATCTCTCCTTCAAATACTCCTTAACAATCTCTGACAACGGTTTATCGCCGGTCTTGTCTCCTTGAACAATCTCTCCGGATGCCTTATTTACAACAATAATATGATTATCCTCGTAAAGAACCTCCATATCATGTATTCATACCACCACAAACATTAACAACCTGGCCACTGACATACGAAGATAAGTCAGAAGCAAGGAACAATGCCACATTTGCAACATCTTCCGGAGTACCTCCTCTACGTAGCGGAATCTGCTTTGCCCACTCTTTTCTAACTTCCTCAGACAACTGGCCTGTCATATCTGTTATTATAAATCCTGGAGCAATAGCGTTTGCTCTAATTCCTCGTGAACCAAGTTCTTTTGCCGTAGATTTTGCAAGACCTATCATACCAGCCTTCGATGCAGAATAATTAGCCTGACCTGCATTACCCGAAACTCCTACAACAGAACTCATATTGATAATACTGCCTGACTTTTGGCGCATCATCACCGGAGTAACCGCATGAATAAAATTGAAAGCTGATTTCAAATTCACTGCAATAACTGCATCCCACTGATCTTCACTCATCCTCATAATCAAGCCATCCTTAGTGATTCCTGCATTATTAACAAGAACATCAATCCTTCCAAAATCCTTAACGATCTCTTCTACAACGCTATGAGTGCCCTTAAAATCAGCAGCGTTTGAAGCATATCCTTTACATTTAACGCCAAATGCTTCAATCTCTTTCTGAGTTGCTTCACCAACTTCATCAATCTTCAAATCTGTAAATGCTATATTTGCGCCCTCTGCTGCAAATCTTAAAGCAATTGCCTTACCAATACCACGTGCTGCACCGGTAACCAATGCTGTCTTTCCTTCAAGTAATTTCATAATTTTATTCTATTTTTCTGTTATTATTTTCAATATATAAAACTCAATAATTCAGAACCAATCTGCCATTCAGTTTTTTCACACTGATGCCACTAAAAACCAAGTTAGAAATCAATTCTCTGTCTTCTTTCTTATTATAATCCAATCTTAAAACTCCTCTTATGACAGGAACCTCCAAACCCTTAAACGCATAATGCAATATCTCTGCTGTCTTGCTAACATCCTTTATGTCAAACAACTTCTTCTCTATTCCATCCTTCAATATCAACTCCAAATAGTGAATCTCTCTTAGATCAAAAGCCTTTCTAATGGTTTCCACTTCCCATATATCTCTAAAAAAATCCGCTCTCAATGTACCGTTCCTAGTCACAACATCCTTTATAGCATCCAACCTTGTAAAAGCAAATAATATCAACTTATCATCGGATGCCATATCCCTATCTACAACCTCTTTCAGCCTCTTATAAAGAAGATTCAACTCAGATTCTACAACAGCTCTATAAATATCCTCTTTACTATTGAAATAGGTATATAGAGTCCTCCTCCCTTTCTTCGAAGCACTCGCAATATCATTCATAGTTGTCTTATCAACACCATTTTTTGCAAACAGTTGTCGAGCTACATCTATCAAATTCCTTTTCGTTTTAGATATTATTGAAGTCACTTATAATCCTCTATATTTTATTTATTTACTGCCAAAAATAACCCAAACATTTCAAAATACACAAACTATATAACATTTTTTCCTGTTGCTTTCATGATTTTATCTTTAGCAGAACTATACTTTTCAATAAGAGTTTCATTGTTAACTTTTATACTCCTATCCAAATTATCACTCAAATCATTTAATTTAACAGTTATCGCCAGATCATTGTGTGAGTTGATTATCCTATCAATATATTCGTCATAGCTCCCTTTATCATCGTTAGTCAACAAATCAACAGCTTCTGCAATATCACCCCCAAATTCATATCTTATCTGCTCAATAGTGATATCTGTATCTTCCACCGTGTCATGTAAGAAACCCACTATTATCTCATCTGGGGTATTACCACGCACAGCCACTCTTATTGGATGCATTACCACCGGACAGCCATTTCTGTCACTCGCCCCTTTATGAGCCTCCAATGCCCAACTAAGTGCAATCTCAATTTTAACGCGTTCCTCGCTGTTCATCTGATACATCATAATATAATCCTATTTGTTAAAAATTTGTTTCCAAACATTATCCACATCATTCCACCACTCCTCTCCAAAACGTCTGATAAGTGGCTCTTTCAAGAATTTATACAAAGGCACCTTAAGCTTATTACCCTGTTCCACAGCTGGCTCGCAGACCTTCCATCTATTATAGTTAACCGCAGTAAACTTTTCGTATTCTTTTAACCTTACTGGATACAAATGACAAGATATAGGTTTCTGCACATCTATCCTACCTTCCTTGAAAGCATTGTCAATTGCACATTTACAAATTCCATCTTCATCATAATACACAAAAACGCATTCCTCTCCATTCACTATAGATGTAACCAGCTCTCCGTCATAATCCTCATAAGCTATTCCCTGTTTTGTTATCAGTTCCTTAGACTTTGGTAGCAAGTCATCCCAAATCTCAGGTAATATCTCTTTTATCTTATCAACCTCCTCAATCGTAATAGGTGCTCCCGAATCTCCTTCCACACAGCATATACCCTTACATCTACATAAATCGCATACAAAACATTCCTCGAATATCTCATCCGATATAATTGTATCTTTAACTTCGATCATCATAAGCCAAATTCTTATATGTTTTCAATAAAATAACAGTAACTATCAAGCTTATCAATCCAATAACAACAAACCATGTTGTAATCTCCTGATCCTCCATATTTTCAAACCACTGGGTATCACCCCAAAAAAACTCCAAAACAACTACAGTAGCATTATTAAGGAAGTGAAATAGTATAGGAATCCACAGATTTCCACTGTACGCAAACAGATATCCCAATATTGCCCCCAAAAACAAACGAGGCAGAAAACCAAAAAACTGGAAATGTACAAAACTAAAAACAGCCGCTGTAATCCAAACAGTAATATGAACATTACGTATTCTTTCTCCAATAAATTGTTGCAATGCTCCTCTAAAAAACATTTCTTCTGAAACTGCAGCCATACCGGCAACCACTATCAGATTCAACAATAATCTCAAAACAGAATCTCCCGCCAACATCATGTTTGTAACTTCAAGTGCGGCATCCTCCATATCTCTCATTACTTGTTCCACTCCGCTCAAAGCGTCCGGCAAATGAAAGCCCTTATTCCACTGGCCAACCAAAGATGTAAAGCTATAAGAACATAAAAACACCAAAAGTATAAATAGGACACTTCTAATAGAACCTACTCCTGCATCCATTTTTAAGGACCTTAAGGGCTCATCCTCAGTCCATCTTGAAACAAGATATGCAGGTAAGCCAATAGCAAAAACAGATTGACCTATTGCACCAACATATATTTGAGTAACTATATCATTGCCATCAACACCTGGTAATAAATATACTACCTTTGAAAAAAGTAAAACAAGAAAAAGTCCTATAAACAAGAATATGAATAAAAATGCAATTTTTACTGCAGGCGAGACAGGATTAAGTAGCGGTATTTTCTTCACTTCTATAGAATAAACATAACAAATTTACACTCCTGCAAAGATAAGAAAAATCATTCATATCAAGATTATATTCATATCTATATAAATGTAAAATTTTGGAATACCAATTAACTAAAAACAAAAAATGGAGCCCAAAGCTATTGAGCTCCATCGATTGATAAGTCGAGATAGCGCGACATCTCATCATGCATTTCTCCGATGTTAAAAACACAAAATTAGTATAATTTTTAACATCTCACCAAATTACACAATAGTTTTTTTACACTTAAAATAAAATTCTACTAAATCATGCCATCTAATTTTCATAACTTATTACAACTCAAATTATATTGAAACATTAGTCTATTTTTACTATTTTTGTATGCTGTATAGCTATAAAATTAATGCTCGCAACGCCTAGTCGAATAATAGTTGCACATAACAATAATAATTATGGACATATCTGTTGTCATTCCTCTCTACAATGAAGAAGAATCTATTCAAGAACTTCACGATTGGATAAGGAAAGTAATGAATGAAAATAACTATTCTTACGAGATAATCTTCATCGATGATGGGAGTGAAGACAAATCATGGAATATTGTAAAATCTATAAGCCTTGAACACGAAAATGTTAAAGGCATAAAATTTAGAAAAAACTACGGAAAATCACCTGCATTGCATTGTGCGTTCCAAAAAGCTCAAGGAGATGTAATCATAACTATGGATGCTGACCTCCAAGACAGCCCTGATGAAATTCCTGAGCTATACAGAATGATAAAAAACGAAGGATATGACTTAGTATCAGGTTGGAAAAAAGTAAGATACGACAATGTAATAACAAAAAACATTCCCTCAAAACTATTTAATTATACAGCCAGAAAGGTTTCAGGAATCAAACTTCACGACTTCAATTGTGGTCTCAAAGCATATAACAACAAAGTAGCAAAAGACATAGAAGTTTATAACGACATGCATCGTTATATTCCAATCCTTGCAAAAAATGCAGGCTACCATAAAATAGGAGAAAAAGTTGTCCAACATCAACCCAGAAAATACGGAAAAAGCAAATTTGGTGCGAGCAGATTTGTTAATGGATATCTCGATCTCATGACAATCTGGTTTCTCGACAAGTTTGGCAAGAAACCTATGCACTTCTTTGGCCTTTGGGGCTCCATAATGTTCTTAATAGGTCTTGTAGCTGTAATAATCGTTGGAGCCACAAAACTCTACGACATGAATAATGGCAATCCCTACAGGTTGGTCACTGATTCCCCATACTTTTATATATCACTAACTATGATGATCTTAGGAACAATTCTATTCCTTGCAGGCTTCTTAGCTGAGCTTTTGTCAAGAAGTGTTCCCGACAGAAATCATTATAGAATTGAAGAAGAGTTAGATTAACCAGCTATAATTAATTCTAAAACAAAACTTTACATCTATGAAAATAGTAAATAATAATTTTCTCAAAATCAAATGGATAATAGCAATATTCTTGTTCGCTACATTTGCTTCTTGCAAACAAAAAGACAATAAGAACTATACATATTTTCACGACTCGGGAAGTGTCTTCTCAACCGGCTTCAACATTAAGTATGCCTACGATAGGTCTCTCGAAAATGAAATATTAGAAGAGTTGCACAAATTCGATATGTCTCTAAATCCATTCAACAAAAAATCTATCATCCATAAAGTCAACAATAACGAGGAAGTTGAACTGGATTCATTTTTCGTACATGTATTCAACAAAGCAACCGAAATATCAAAAAACACTGATGGTTACTTTGACATCACCGTATCTCCACTAATTAATGCTTGGGGGTTTGGCTTCGAAGACTTGGGAGATATCACCCCTGAACTGATCGACAGCTTAAAAGAGTTCGTAGGATACGAAAAAATATCCATATCCCCGGAAAATAAAATCGTTAAGCAGGATGAACGCACACAAATCAACACTTCAGCAATAGCAAAAGGATATGCTTGCGATGTTGTTGCCAACTTACTTAAAAGGCACAATATCGAAAATTACATGGTCGAGATAGGTGGAGAAATTGTCGTATCTGGTGTAAATGATAAAGGAAACTGCTGGCAAATTGGCATTGATAAGCCTATCGAAGATATCTTAAACCTTGAACATGACCTACAAACTATATTGTCATTGTGCAACAAGTCTTTAGCCACATCAGGAAATTATCGTAACTACTATGTCAGAGATGGCAAAAAATATGCTCATACAATAGATCCAAAAACTGGTTATACTTCGCACACCGATGTATTGAGTGCAACCGTTCTTGCCGACGATTGCATGACAGCTGATGCTTATGCCACAGCTTTCGTTGCCATGGGTATGCAAAAATCCATCGAAGTCGCTTCCAAAATTGACGGCTTAGAATACTATTTCATTTATGACAATGAAAAGGATGGCAGATTTGACGTAATCTATTCCGACGGATTCGAAAAATACATTAACAAATAGACTATCGTATAAGTGACTCAAGACATAAGCAACAAATACAAAATCATCCTGATGTCGTCTACCGATGAAGAAGGCCTAAAAATAAATTATTCAATTAACAACACAATCTTCGGCTATACTCTCATTGCTTCATCTAACAGTGGAATATGTTACGTAGCTTTTGGCAAACCGGATTTCATGATTCAAGAGCTATATTCATTTTTTCCAAAAGCTGATATATCACAATCTGAAAGCAAATTACATAACATCGCAATAAATGCTATTGAAGGCAAAGAACAAAAAGAAGCATTGCCTCTGCATCTTAAAGGAACAGATTTACAAATAATAGTGTGGAAAGAATTACTAAAAGTGCCACGAGGCACTACTTCAAACTATAGTCAGATTGCTTCAGAAATAGGCAAACCTAAAGCAACGAGAGCAGTAGCTACTGCCATAGGCAAAAACCCAATATCATATTTTATTCCTTGCCACAGAATTGTAAGAAAAGATGATACTTTGGGAGGCTATCATTGGGGACTGGAAATAAAAAAATTAATGCTGAGCAACGAAACGAAAATACATTCAAAAATATGAAGCGATTACCATTAATATTATTATTAATCATCAATACAAGTATTCTCATAGCACAAAAATCCGAAAGTTTTACCTATAAAATAGATGGAACGCTAAAAAATAAGTATGAGTACTCAACTGACACTAAAACATCACGTTTTACAGTCAGGAATTCTCGTATTGGCGTTACTGGCGATGTAAATAAATTCACCTCATACAGAACACAAGTGGAGCTCAGCGATGAAGGTCAATTCAAAGTTCTTGACCTTAGTGCTACATTACATCCTATTGAAGGACTTGACATAACACTTGGTCAAACTGCCATACCATTATTTAACTCCTATGTAGTCAGTCCTGCCAAAATGATATTTGCCAATAGAACATTCCTTGCTAAATATTATCTTAGCACTCGCGACATCGGTATAAATGCAAAGTATTCAGCATTATTAGGAGTAGTGCCAGTAAAGCTGGAAATAGGTGTATATAACGGTAACGCTATAAACGACCCGGTTTGGAAAGACCGCCTGTCTTTTGGTAGTCGTCTCGAAATAGGTAACATGGAAGGACTACGTTTCACAGCTAAGTTCTATGATTACCAAAATGAACCCATAGCCAATAATATGTTTTATGGTGCTGACCTACGTTATGAGAAAGGCCCCCTCATCATAGAATCTGAAATAATGAAAAAGGATGATAGGACTGATATAAACAAAGACCTCATATCTGGCTATCTACAAAGTTCATACAAAATTCCTATAAAAAAAGAAATGTTCAACTACATACTACCGGCAATACGATGGGATGCCATAGATGAATATAATGACGACACCTTGGATGTTAGCAGATTAACCCTAGGCTTTGGGTTAGGCAATATGGGTGAACGCTTTTCAACCATCATCAGATTCGACTACGAATGGTACTTCGTCAATAACGAACTCTCAATATTCAATAAAAATGAACAAATGGATTCCGATAAATTCACAATGGAATTGCTGATTACATTCTGATAGATATAATTATTTTCGAAAAAACTAAACTACAACTTATTAGATATAATCTCAAAACAATTTATGCAATGAAAAAAGTATACTTACTATTCACTTTAATGTTGCTGATCTCTTGTAATTCTACTCACATTACTACAAAAAACGGCAAAGAAACAAACTGGAATTCGTTTAATCTTCCCAACATTATTTTCGTAAACCATGCTCAAGGCACCGAAGGTTGGGAAATATACAATAGAATAGTACCAAATCCTGAAAAGCTAATCAGTGAAAGCATCATAGGTGTAGTAAAAACTCTCTATTGGACTCCATATGACAGCATTCCAAACGTCAAAAACATTCACTACACATTCGAAGATAAGAAAGGTATTTCAGCCAAAGGTGGCAGCGTTCCAAACATTCACATCTTCTATAGTAGCCGATGGGTAGAACAATCTGCAAAAAATGGTGGCGATGATAGAGTACTCTACGAAACTGAAGGTGTATTATATCACGAACTCGTTCATGGATTTCAATTAGAGCCACAAGGTATTGGCTCATACGGCACAAACAAAGTATTCTTTGCCTTCATCGAAGGTATGGCTGATGCTGTCAGAGCTCACAACGGATATTTTCCTCCCGAAAATAGAAGACCAGGCGGACATTGGCTCGACGGATATCAAACTACCGGATTCTTCCTGCAATGGCTGACAACTAAAGACCCTGACTTCCTACGTAAATTCAATCACTCGGCACTCGAAGTTGTTCCTTGGAGTTTTGATGGCGCCATCAAACACATCTTTGGCAATGAATATTGCATAGAAGGATTATGGGAAGAATATCAAAATGCAATAAGTTGAAATCAACACATAGTATTAAAACAAAATAAGCCGATTCGATTGAATCGGCTTATTTTAATAAAGTATATTCAGTCAATCTTTTAGAACTAATTATTCATTTGTTGCTTCTTCTGCTGGTGTCTCAGCTGCAGGCTCATCATTAGCCTCTTCGCCATTTTCTCCTGCTTCAGCATTTGCTTCGCCACTTTCTGCAGCTTTAGCAGCTTCTTCTTCAGCCTTCTTCTTTGCCAACGCCTCTTCTCTTGCCTTATTTATTTCTTTCTCTGCATTTAATCTTGTTCTCTCTTCCTCACGCTTCTTTTCTTCCTCCTTGCTGGCTAAAGTACGTGTAGCCTGAATCTTATTATTCTTCCATGCCTCAAATCTTTTTTCTGCTTCTGCCTCATCAAAAGCACCCTTTGCAACACCACCAAGTAAGTGTTTCTTCATCAAGACACCTTCTTTTGAAAGAATGTTACGAACAGTATCTGTAGGTTGTGCACCTGTTTGCAGCCAATACATCGCTCTATCAAAATCTAAAGTGATTGTAGCAGGATTGGTATTCGGATTGTACGAACCTATCCTTTCAATATACTTTCCATCTCGTGGAGCTCTGCTATCTGCAACAATGATTTGGTAAAAAGGATAATTCTTGCGTCCTTTTCTTTGTAAACGTAATTTTGTTGCCATTTAGTTATAATTTTTAATGAGTTAAATGTATTAATAATAGAGTGAACAGCCTTCAATTAAAAAAAACAATAATATAATTACTGGTTATCGAAACATTAAGCTACCCTACTCTTTCCGTATTTTTCGATTTGAATCAATCTTTTTTCCGCAATGCGTTGCAAAGAATCAAACATATCGTAAAAACACGGGTGCAAAGATAATTATTTTTTATTTACTATAAAACAATACTCAATAAATAATTTTATTCTCTAAATTTGATTAGTACCAGATATAGTGGAATAGAAAGAACATCCGGTATGCCGGGAAATAGACACCATCGTTGGGAAAGAGAACAAGGATGCTATCCTGACAATCGTAGAACGTAAAACCTGATTCCTGACTGTCGAAATGCTCTACGCTCAGTTTTACTTTGCCAATCAATATTCATCGTGGCAAATAAGGCTGAACGAATATACGAATAAGCTAATCAGACGATATATACCGAAAAGATAATCCTTTAACAAGTATAACAAAAAGGATATAAAACAAATACAATATGATATAAATAAAAGACCAAGAAAAAATCTAAACTTCGAATGCCCGAAAAAGATATTTTTTGCATCTTTACAAAAAAATGTTGCAATTACAACTTTAATCTACATTCCAAAATAATACTTTTACCTTTATACGTTTCAATCGTAATTAACCCATCTTCATCGGAAACATTTTTCACATCTCCCGAAATAACAGCTTTTTTATTTCCAAAAGGAGATACTATTTTTAATGCTCCTCCCTTTTCAGGATAAATACTCACACGTGTGACTTGACCATCTTTCTTTTCTGCCGAGATAAGAAATGCACCAACTGCACGTAATTTCTCAAACGATACATTTTTCCACGAATCAGGAATTGCAGGGAAAACCCTAATAATTCCTGTGTGGCTCTGTAACAACATTTCCTGTACACCCGAAGCAAATGCAAAATTCCCTTCAAGAGTAAATGGTCGATATGTAAATTTGGATTTTCCTGTCCCGGATTGGTCCCCATTGGCATGAAAAGTGTTTTGCAAACAAAAGTTTTCAGCAAATATACGCAAGGCATCTGCTGCAGCATTACCGTCAAACGCACGAGCTTTCATATTGGAATACCATGTATACGAATATCCCGTCCAGTAATCTGGACCATAATCTTCAATTTTCTCTAACGTAGATTTTATTATCCGTTGTGACTCTTCGCCATCACTCCAATCAATCAACCCAAGTGGATGAATTGCAAGTGCGTGCGAAAAATGACGATGTGAGCTGTTATATGGATGCCCTTTGGAAAAAGTCAATGCTCCTTGCTCATCCAAATCATAAAAGGGAAGCTGTTCTTCCAAACCTTTCCAATGTTTCTCTTCATCAGTAAAACCCAGAGCACCCGCAGTTTCTGATGCAACCTTAAAAATAAAATGCATCAATGCGAGATCAAAATTAGCCATATCTGGGAACCAGGCTTGCAATGAATTATCGTAAATCTCAGGACTCGAACTATACTCCAGCTTTCTTACGCCATTTTCATCAACCTCAGAAATCTGCTCCATGTAAATTGCTACATCTTTAATGAAAGGATAAGCACGGTCTCGTAAAAACTCTTCATCTGCTGAATATTTCCAATGCAAATAAAAATGTTGCGCCAACCATGCACCAATAGTTTGTCCCATAGCATACTGAATCCAACCACCCATTGGCTCGCCAACAAGCGTACATACTCCGGGAATATTCATCCCTTCAGCCTCAAAATACTCTCGAGTATATCGTTTGTAAGTATCTCTTTGACTCCATAGAGTGTTCAGGTAACCTAATCCTTCGGACAAATGATTGCCAATATATGCAGGCCAATAACTCAGCTGAGTATTCAAATCGTGATGATAATCACCTTTCCAAGGTGGAAGTTTCCCATTGTCCGCAGTCCAAACCGACTGCAATGAAATAGGATAAGAATTCTCACGACTTGCAGATCCAAATTTATACATTTCGTTTCTGTACTGTTTCTGCAAAACTGTGTCCGGCAACAACACAGATGACTGCGACCAAAACTTATTCCAGTAATTCATATGCTCCCTATAATCAGTTTTAACTCCTCGCCTTATAGCATCTTCCACCTTTTCCGATGCTTTATCCTCAGATAAAGATGAACTGACACTCCAAACGCCATATAGCTTATTTCCACTCCGTTTCCATTCTACTACAACATCATAATAAAATCCTCCATACCCATCTTGGTGATACGTCAAACGATTACCCTTCTTCACTACATCTCCCTGCTCATAACCCAATCTACGCAAATCTTGACCAGTAACAGGATTCAAGTTTCCATCATCTGTTTTGTTGTTATATACTGGTGGAACAATTATCGGCTCAATATCTTCATTCAAATTAGAAAAAACAAACCAACCTATTGGCTCTGTGGCATGAACAAAGGTTTGTAAGTTGATGCCATTTTCCCAAATCATCTCGCAAAGGGCATTATCCAAGTAAAGTCTAACGCTTTCCGGTTCTCCGATATTTGTCAACGGGAATTCCAAAGCAGCACCGGGAATTTTAGAAGGAGCCGGTTCCCTGTCATAAGGATGATCAAACTTTTGTTGTACAGGTAGGTAATCTTTATTTCGAATATGTTCTTTTACCCACGAAAAACGATAATTATCTCCAGAAAGGCTGTCAGAAGGACGCAAATCCCACAAATCTGTTCTATCCAATGAAAAGCGTAAGGCATCACCCTTCTGCCATATCAAAGCACCAACATTAGCGTTTCCCAAAGGCATACCTTCATCCCAACTCTTTGCTAAAGAAGTGAACACCAAATCTTCTCTCGATGGTTCAACACCTAAATCGACATCGGTATTCTGACATCTCACAAACAGCAAAAAGCTACATAAGCATAAAATTAATATTCTTATTCTCATTTACTTAAACTAAATATTTTACAAAAAGGCCCCAAAATAAAACATTGCAAATTTAACAAATGGAGTACAATAAAAAACACCTCTTCATTTTACTTTTTTACACAAATTAAGTCAATAATGACTGAATGATACAACAATATAATACTCAATCTTATTAAAAATCGGAGCAATAATTAAAATCATTTAAAAATAGCGGAACAAACCATTCTACCTATAGAGTCTTCTATACTTTATACGACATTAGAAAAAGTCTAGCTCTGCTATAGCAACCGATTTTCCATCTCCTGCAATCTCTGTTGCCTTTATCCTTATATATTGAGTAGATATCGTCTTGTGGAAACGATATGTTCTTGGAGATGGATCATTAACAAGATTACCGAATTCAAATACGCCAACATCTTTCCAGTCTTTACCATCATCACTATACTGCACAATTCCTTTCTGCATCATACCATCACTTTTAACAGTCTGTGGTGTATAAACCATAGCACTAAGATCGTAAATTTTGCCTAAATCAATAGCAATAGAATGATGGACAACTTTATCATCTGATTGCCAAAACGATATTAAGTTTGCATCGAATGCTAACGAAACATCATTATTCTTTTGACTACTGCTCACATCGATAGGCTTCCAATCTTTCTTCGCAATGCCTATCATTTCGCTGTGAACAGAACCCATCATTCCATTCATAAATGAAATGGCTTTCAACTCTTTATTCTCTATTTTTATAGGTTTTTCATACCTGGTTGAATTGCGAGTAGGTGTTGAACCATCCAGCGTATAATAAACCTCATATCCCATATTTAGATTTTCTGTTGCATTTTCATTGTGTGGTTTCCAATTAAAGGCTGTCTGCAAAGGGGCTATTGTTACAAAACCTTCTTTATCTCGCAAGAATGTCAACTGTGGTGGCTGTGTACGATAATAATGAGCCGAAACGTTACATATAGCTGGATCTAATCGAGATTCAAGCACACGTATACGAATCTTATTTGTTGTTACTTCAGGAAAACGAAGTATTCGTTTATAGCCTATGTTAGTTGCAGTCGCAATTTCTACCCATTGTCCATTCATCCATGCGTCAACTGCATGTTGCTCAACCCGCTCGCTGTGTGTGGCAACAGCTTCCTGCAATACCAATCTATTAAAAGTAATAGGCTTTGATGTGCTAATAATTGCATCCCTATGATTCTCATCCATTAATAAAAATGTTTTAGAATTATTATCCAAGATTGCACGGGGTCCCTTGGCTTTTTCTAATAAATCAACACTGTAAGTCTCGTTAATTCTTATACCAACTTCCTCAAGTACATCTACATCAGCAGGTGAAAACTTGCCTTCTCGATTAGGAGGAATATTCAGTAAGAAAGTCGAATTACCACCAACTGCACGTTCATAAATATCAAAAACATCATCAGCACTGCGAACTTTCTGGTAAGTATCATCACGATAAAACCATCCTTCTCTAATTGAGGTATTTGTCTCAGCCTGTTGATAATGAAGATACTTAGCATCATACAATCTTTCACGTGATCCTAAATCTACCTCTGTCATATCAGGAAAATTGGAAGTTGTGTCTGGATTTTCTGGATAAGGAATAATATTCCATTCTGTTTCTCTTGTTGCACCTGATTCGTTTCCACACCAACGAATATCTTCACGACCGAAAATCACAGCATTAGGAGCCAAAGTGTGAATCAACTCCTTCCACGCAGCATAATTATATCGTTGTCCTCCTTTTCTTTTGGGATGAGCTCCATCAAACCAAACTTCGTGAATTTCTCCATATTCAGTAAGTATCTCAAACAATTGATTCAAAAAATACTCATTATAATCATCTACAATAAACTCAAAAGTAGTTGTATTTTTAAAAGGACGTCCCTCTACAGCACGGGGAATAGTTCGTTTAGTGTACTGACTTAAGTTGCCATATAATCCTTCAGGGCTTTCAATCTGATATAAGTCTGCTGGCGATAAATAAACTCCAAGTTTCAAACCATATTTTTTACATGATTCCGATAGGTCTTTCAACACATCGCCTTTCCCATCACGAAACCCGGTAGACATTATGCCATGCTCAGTATAACGACTTTGCCATAGAACAAATCCATCATGGTGCTTTACTGTAAGGATAACCATTTTCATACCAGCTGACTTCATTGCTTTACACCACTGATCGGTATCTAAAGTTTTCAAATCAAATATCCTAGGATCCTCCATGCCACTTCCCCACTCCATGCGTGTAAATGTATTTGGACCAAAATGGATAAAAGCAATAAACTCATTCTGCAATGCATCCAACTGATTCTTTGTAGGCACTACGTGTGCAGCCTTCTCAATTACCAATTCTTTACTATCAGTTTCGTCTATCTTAATCGTATTTTTAAAGTCATCCGAATTCTCCACATTAGATGTACACGATATAAAAAAGATGATAGTAATAAATAAGATACTCTTTTTCATTATAAAGTTATTTAATATTATATATTTCACCTAACAACTCGCTAATTATATAGGTACAATAATCTATTACTCTGTACCACATAATCAATTTAGCAGCTATCTAAATCATAATAGCAACAATGATATCTTATATTTATTCTTCGTTGTATTATTCGGCATTCCAAGCCTAACTATAGCCAAATGCTAACCTTCCTATTTAATTTCGAGCTTTATCACTTCTACTGAAGAATCTTTAAAAAGATCATCAGGAATGTCCAAGCAAACCGCATCACAATATTTTTTATAACTGATCGGACGTCCGGTTTCCAAAACAAAACAACTACCAATAGCTTCAACAGGCAAAGTGAGTTGTGTCATTGCTTCAGTCATCGAAATGTATAACCAATGTTTACCATCGATAAATTTTTGTGACAAATAAACACCAGAAGGTGTCTCAACCTGTATAGGACTGGCACCATAAACTGCTTCTCCATTTGCATATATCCATGCACCCATCTCTCTCAAACGCCTAACTGAAGGTATGGGCAATGTTCCATCACCCTTAGGACCTACATTCAGTAAGTAGTTTCCTCCTCTGGATACACTATAAAGCAAATATCCAATCATCTTGTCAGCTGACTTCCAATTATAATCTTTTGCATGATAACCCCAAGAGTGTTGCATTGTTGCGGGTGCCTGCCAAGGACGATCCATTATTTCACTAGGATATGAATTATCAAACATTTCCAAGAAATCTATGTTTTCTCCTGGATTGTTGTAGCTTATACGTCCATTAATCAAACATTTGTCACTATACTTTCTAACGAGTGCTATCAATTCGTCTCTACGTTCCGGGGTAATATGACAATCCTCTTCTCCCCATGTGTCAAACCATAGTAGGTCAGGATCATATTTGGTTAATAATTCTTTAACTTGCGGTAAAGCTTTCTCCTCCCAATATTTCTGAAACTCCTCCTCTGTACGTTGATTCATCCAACTTGGCAAAGCTCCTTGAGGATGTTCCCAATCTTGCCAGTGTGAGTAGTAAAAGCCGTACTTAATATCATGTTTTTTACAAGCATCCACAAGTGGTTGCAATAAATCTTTCTTATATGGGGTATTCATAATATCAAAGTCCGACACCTTTGAATTCCATAAGGCAAAACCATCATGGTGTTTGGAGGTAATAACAATGTAGCGAATTCCTGCATTCTTTGCTTCCAATACCCATTCTTCAGCATTATAACCTGTTGGATTAAATTTATCCTTTATCTTCTGATATTCATCGGCTGGTATTTCTAAGCGTGGCTGTATCCATTCTGCATACCAACTCTTACCATTTTCAAAAGACTCGTCGGGCAAGGTATGTCCATTATAGCTTCCCTCCAATACTGAATAAAGACCCCAGTGAATAAACATCCCAAACTTGGCATCTCTAAACCATTCCGATTTAGAGGGATCAAGTGATAACTTAGAATTTTTCTGTGCATAAATGCATTGCATTGATAAAAATGCAATCATCAGAATAAATAACTTTTTTCTCATTGTGTGATATCTATTTATCATTTTTCTAAATTTCTATACTGTGTTATTCATGAATAAACTTTTATTCTTAGTTATCTACAATTTAAATTTTTATAAACTCAGTCAGATCGTGTTATTTATTTGTATAGAATAATGAAATCCATTCTATAAGGTGAAATGCTTAAGACATAATCATTATGCCAAATTAAAACCTGTCCATAGCATTTCTCATGAGTACACCTACTATTGGCACTTTGATATAGAAGTAAAAAAACCTTCTCTCGATACCATTACGCTTTAGTCAACACATTTATTATAACATATTTCAAACGTCAAAAAAATAAAGAAACAGATAATTAAAACTATTATCTTCATCTACTCAAGCTCAAATTTCTCACAGCGTTCACGATATAGAGTAATGCAAATTTAACAAAAAATAAAACAAGATCAGTTATATCAAGCTGAGTTTTTGCAATCTATCTTGTGATAATGAGGCACGTAAGCTTATAAAAAAATCAATATCCGTGGTTTGTCATAGAAAAAATGTATTTTTGTTATACTAATCCCCAAAATATAAAAATACCGATAATGGATTATAATTTTGAGACACTCTATACTGATTAGTTGCCTTAATTAATAAAATAAACGTTTGACGAAGAAAAAAAACAAAGGAAAAGGCTAAGCTGCTAATACATCCTATAGTTATAATACTCTTATTACTAAACTCGAAAGTACAAATGTAAAAACAAAAAATAACACATGAGAATATCTAAAATACCATTGTTGGGACGTATTGTTATCGCAATAGTTTTAGGAATAATTCTTGGGCAGTTTATGCCCATGTGGTTCGTAAAGTTCTTTGCCACATTCAACGACTTATTCGGAAACTTCTTAACGTTTGTAATACCACTCATTATTATTGGATTGGTGGCACCTGCCATAGGTGAACTGGGAAAAGGCGCCGGAAAACTACTACTTATTACAGCGTTAATTGCATATGGTTCTACTCTTTTTTCTGGATTTTTCACCTATTTCTCATGCCAAGCCGTTTACCCGAAAATCATCACCGATAGCATCGATGCCGGAGCAATGCATAGCTTAGATGAAAGCGCCATAAAGCCCTTTTTTAGTGTTGCAATGCCACCCGTTATGGATGTGATGTCGGCTCTTATATTATCGTTTTGTATCGGAATCGGACTTTCCGCAATAAAAGGAAATACACTACAAAGAGTTTTCTCCGATTTTCGCGATATTATAACATTAATCATTTCATCGGTAATTATCCCGTTACTCCCCATATATATTTTTGGAATGTTCCTTGCAATCTCATTCAGCGGACAAGTATATTCAGTTATTTTGCTTTTCCTAAAAGTTATTTCGGTGATTTTCGTGTTGCATATATTATTACTGTTGATTCAATACATAATTGCCGGGCTTATTTCAGGGCGCCACCCGTTGAAAGCGTTAAAAAACATGCTACCGGCATATATGACAGCCTTGGGTACAGCCTCATCCGCTGCAACCATTCCAGTAACGCTTAAATGCTCCATAAACAACAAGGTAGATAACAACATTGCATCGTTTGTAATTCCTCTTTGTGCCACTATTCATCTTGCAGGAAGCACGATGAAGATTGTAGGCTTTTCACTTGCCATGATGTATTTCTACGGAATGCCTGTTGATTTTACAGTCTTTGCCGGATTTATTTTCATGCTCGGAATAGCAATGGTTGCTGCGCCGGGCGTCCCCGGAGGAGCCATCATGGCAGCTATTGGTGTTATCCAAGCCATGCTGGGTTTCAATGAGCAGATGGTTGCCATGATGATTACTATATACATTGCTGTGGATAGCTTCGGTACTGCATGCAACGTTACCGGTGACGGAGCCATAGCACTTATTATAGACAGAATTTCGCAAAAGAATACATTGGACTTGGAAGCTACAGCAAATAGCGACATTGCAGAGATATAAATTAGCACTATAATTACCACACTACCCAATAATGCAATAATTTGATTAAGGTATAAAAAAAACACCGTAAACATTACAATTTACGATGTTATATTACTCTATTTTATGAATACCACCCTCGTATTCTAAAATCTTAAGTGATCCGCCTGGGGTTCGAACCCAGGACCCCATCCTTAAAAGGGATGTGCTCTACCTACTGAGCTAGCGAATCTGCCCTGCTTTCTTTCAAAAGCGACTGCAAAGATAAGCACTTTCTTTCAGAGATACAACCAATTTGGCGATAATATTCAAAATATTTTTATAATAAATACACTATATATCTCAATAACAATGCGTTACCAGCAGAAAATATCAATAAAAAATACTCAAAAACATAATACTAATACCTATAATGATCAGCCTTATATGGCCCATCAACATTAACTCCAATGTATTCTGCCTGTTTGGGAGTCAATTTAGTAAGCCTTATGCCTATCTGTTCCAAGTGCAACCTGGCAACTTCTTCATCCAAGTGTTTCGGGAGCCTGTAAACTCCAACCTCATAATCATTCTGCCAAAGATCTATTTGAGCCAGCACCTGATTGGTAAAGGAATTGCTCATAACAAACGAGGGATGCCCTGTTGCACAACCCAAATTAACCAGCCTACCTTCAGCTAACAAAAATATAGAGTTACCGGAAGGAAACGTATATTTATCAACCTGTGGCTTAATATTATCATGTTTTATACCAGGAAAGTTCACCAACGCATCAACCTGTATTTCATTGTCAAAGTGCCCAATATTACAAACTATCGACTGATCCTTCATTACCTGCATATGCTCTATAGTTATAACATCACAATTGCCAGTTGTAGTAACAAATATATTACCAACCTTTGCTGCCTCCTCCATAGTCGTAACTTCAAATCCTTCCATTGCAGCCTGCAACGCACATATAGGGTCTATCTCAGTGACAATAACTCTCGCACCATAGGACCTCATCGAATGAGCACATCCTTTCCCAACATCACCATATCCCAACACCACAACAACCTTTCCTGCAATCATTACATCGGTGGCTCTTTTTATACCATCAGCCAGCGACTCACGACAGCCATACAGGTTGTCAAACTTAGACTTAGTAACAGAATCATTTACATTAATAGCAGGAACCAACAATTCACCATTCTCCATCATCCTATACAACCTATGCACTCCGGTAGTCGTCTCTTCCGATATTCCACGCATACCTTCAATAGTTCTGTGCCATCTGTTGTTATCTTCTTGCAATATCTTGTTCAGAGTATCTAAGATAACCTGTTCTTCTTTATTCGAACCTTTCCTATCAATTACTGATGAATCTTCTTCTGCTCGGTATCCCATATGTATCAACAAAGAGGCATCACCGCCATCATCAACTATCAAATTAGGACCTTTCCCATCGGAAAACCTAAGTGCCATTTCCGTGCACCACCAATACTCTTCGAGAGTCTCACCTTTCCATGCAAAAACAGGCACTCCTGCCACTGCTATAGCAGCGGCGGCATGGTCTTGAGTAGAAAATATATTACAGCTTGCCCATCTCACATCGGCTCCAAGTTCCACCAATGTTTCAATCAGCACAGCCGTCTGAATAGTCATATGCAGAGATCCTGTAATCCTTGCTCCTTTCAATGGCTTACTATCAGAATATTTCCTCCTAATCGACATCAATCCGGGCATCTCATGCTCAGCAATTTCAATTTCTTTCCTTCCGAAATCTGCCAATGAGATATCAGCAACTTTATACTTAAGATCTGAAGATAGATTCAAACTCATAATTATTTTTCATTAATTTATTTTATCATCGCAAAGGTAGCAATTTTCACTAAAGTTTATAACTTTGAAATGTCATAGATTGCTAAAACAATAACTATCAGACTCTAAAAAGAATGACAAAATACTTAGTAGCAATATATACACTATTTTTGATTACCTTTTGTGCGTGTGCACAATCGGTAAACAACAACACTAACAATAAACAAATAAAAACTTATAAAATGATAAAATTCAATCCATTAACGCCTGAAGAAGAAATGGTGATTATTCATAAAGGAACAGAAAAACCATTCACGGGCAAATATCTCAACAACAAGGCTTCAGGTACCTACGTGTGCAAACGTTGTAATGCACCACTATATAACTCATCAGACAAATTTGAATCAAGTTGTGGCTGGCCATCATTCGATGACGAAATCGAAGGTGCTGTTAAACGAATACCTGATGCGGACGGACGACGCACAGAAATCATCTGTAACAACTGTGGCGCACACTTAGGTCATGTGTTTCTTGGCGAAGGATTCACACCTAAACAAACTCGACATTGTGTAAACTCCATATCACTAAAATTCATTCCATCAACAGAGAAAAAATTAGCAAAAGCATATTTCGCATCAGGCTGTTTCTGGGGAACGGAATATTTCTTCATGAAAGCTGATGGAGTAAACCAAACATCTGTAGGCTTCATGGGAGGTCACGTAGATAACCCAACGTATGAACAGGTGTGTAAAAAGAATACGGGACATCTCGAAACCACTGAAGTGGTCTATGACACTTCGGTCACAACATACGAAGAACTGGTCAAGCTCTTTTTTGAAACTCACGATTTCACTCAAACCGATGGACAAGGTCCCGACATTGGACCACAATATTTGTCGTGCATATTTTACTCCACTAACGAAGAGAAAGCAACAGCTCAGAAATATATTGACATTCTAAGCGACAAGGGCTACAAGGTTGCCACTACTCTAAAACCTGCATCCACATTCTGGAAAGCAGAAGACTACCACCAGCAATATTATCAACACAAAGGTACAACGCCATATTGCCACAAGTACACCAAAATATTCTAGTACACCAATACAACATAAGGCGAACATAAAAAAGTTCGCCTTTTTATCCCCTACGCCACCTATATGCGCAATACAAAGACGAGCGCCACATTCAATCTACATAATAATTGCCAACTTGCACTAATATTAATACATTTGTATATCAGTAAAAATAAAACCTTATGGCATACATAGATTATTATAAAATCCTTGGGGTCGACAAAAATGCATCTGATGCCGACATAAAAAAAGCTTATCGAAAACAAGCACGAAAGCTTCATCCCGACTTAAACCCTGATGACAAAGACGCTCATAAAAAGTTCCAAGAACTTAACGAAGCTAACGAGGTTTTAAGTGACCCGGAAAAGCGCGCTAAATACGACAAATACGGAGAGAACTGGAAACACGGAGAAGAGTACGAAAAAGCTCAACAACAGTGGAACCAACAAAACAGACAACGCCACTGGGGCGATGGTGAAACAAGAACTTTCTACACTCAAGGTGATTTCTCCGACGAAGATTTCTCCGACTTCTTCCATTCAATGTTTGGTAGTGGTTTCAGCCAAAGAACAAGCACATCAGGCCACCGTCGCAGATACAAAGGTTCTGACCTATCTGCTGAACTTCACATCACTCTCCGTCAAGCTTTCCACACACATCAGCACACTCTTAAGATAGGAGATAAAAACGTGCGAATAACAACGCCTGCCGGCGTGGCTGACGGACAAAAAATTAAACTCGCAGGCTACGGCCAACCAAGCATATCAGGTGGTCCTAACGGCGACTTATATATAACATTTATAATCGAAGACGACCCTGTTTTCAAACGTCTTGGAAATGACCTATACTCCGAAGTTACCATCGACTTATATACAGCTGTTCTTGGCGGCAGTGTCATGGTAAACACAATAGATGGACAAGTCAAGATGAACATAAAAAGCGGCACACAACCTAACACTAAACTAAGGCTTAAAGGAAAAGGATTTCCTGTTTACAAGAAAGATGGCCTGTTTGGCGACCTCTACGTAACAGTCAATGTGACAATACCTGAAAATCTATCTGACAAGCAAAAGGAATTATTCACACAACTATCTAAAACCAAATAACTTATGAAAAAGAATAAACTATTATATCGCGAATGTATTAATATCTACCAAATAGAAGAATCTTTCATTGAGGCATTATCCGAAGTAGGCCTTATCAACGTCACCGACGAGCAGGACGATAAGTTCATCGAGTACGACGAAATATCCGACTTAGAGCAATACATACGTTGGCACTACGACATGAATATCAACATCGAAGGCATAGATGCTATGAATCATCTAATCAATAAAGTAAAAGCTATGCAGTCTGAGATTCAACAATTAACAAATGAACTTAAGTTCTATAAGTCGATATTTTAGTTTCAAATAATCAATACTTAAGGTTCTTAAAGACTATACTCTTCTCTCTTGCATCGTTAAACCGCTTTATGAGTTGATCTCTAGTCAGACCGACTACATTTTTTTTATCATATCCAAAAAACAATATAGTCAACTCTCTCAACTCATCGTCACTAAATTGTTCGATAATATCATTAAAAGGCTGCTTATACCCCATCTCAAATCTTACAATGGCCAACCTTGTCTTTGCCGACAAATAATCTGGCATCATCTTTAGTAGCTTTTCGAGATACTCTTCAGCCTTGGCATAGTCTTGTTTTGCGATGCTCACATCAGCCAATCGGTCAACGATATCAACATTGTCCTCATACGATAGCGCAGCCTTCAAAAATGAAGACTCTGCAACATCATAATCTTTATCCTCAAATGCAAGCTCACCTTCTAAAAAGTAGTAGTTCAACCCATCCCTTTCTTCATCTGGTAGCCCCTCATAAATACTCCTTGCCTTTTCGTATGCTTCTTGGCGAAAATACACCATACCGCGCTTGACGTCAATATCCTCCTTGCCGATATTCATCTCCTGCAAATCCAAAAGTTCAAGCATACCTTCATAATCATTCTCTGCTGAAAGAACTTCAAACATCATGTCGTAGCATGTCTTGTCCTTTGGTGATAACGAGATGCACTTCCTCAAAACTTCAATACTCTCTTGAAAATTTTCATTCATATAAAGAGCCATCGCCTTAAGCTTCATCAGATGTGCGTCATCCTCATTTATGGCCAATGCAAAATCAACAGAATCCAACATCTTGTCAAACTGTTGATCAATAGAGTACAACCAAATAAGTTTTTCCCAACTCTCCAATGAATAAGGATCTATATCCAGTATGCGATTTATATACTTTATAGCATCGGCATAATCACCTTTCATCTCATGAGCATAAGCAATATCATTCAACACTTCTATATCGGAATCATCATATTCAAAGCTGTTCTCAAAGAATAAAATGGCTAAATCATAAAGGCCAGCATCGTTGAAGATAAACCCCATCTCAGAAAAAAACTCGAACATCTCGTCATCTGTCAATTCCTGAATAGCTGTTTCCGTAAATATGCTGTCAATCTCATCTTTCCTACCCAACTTCAACAGCGCCTCTGCCCTAATAAATGTAATATCAAGGTCGTACCCATTATTCCAACCTTCCAGGTAATCAAGAGCATCTTGATAATGCTCTTGAATAACCATCAATCTTCCTTTAATTTTGAACAAAGCTTGACTCTCCGGATGGCTGTTTATGCCCAACTCGACCACTTCCATGGCTTCGTCATAATTACCCTCTTCAACAAAGTACTCGGCAAGTGCATAAAACTCATCAGCGTTGAAAGACTGTCTCCTGCCCTCGTTATCTAATTCATGATACCGATTAAGAAGATCTGAAACTTCATCAAAATCATCCATCTATTACTATATCCTCCTACTTATTCTGCTGTTTCCACGAATCTCTAAGCGCAACAGTACGGTTAAACACCAATGCACCCGGCTTAGAATCATAGTCTACATTGAAATAACCTATCCTTTGAAACTGGAAACTATCCAATGGTTTAACGTCCTCCAAAAATTCTTCAACCTTGCAATGCTTCTTTACAATTAAAGATTCAGGATTTATAAACTCTTTGTAATCCCTTTCTTTATCTGCCATCGGGTCTTCGACTGTAAACAGCCTGTCGTAAAGTCTAACTTCCACATCAAGGCTATAATCTACTGAAACCCAATGAATTGTACCTTTCACCCTTCTGTTAGCTTCAGGCATGCCGCTCATGGTTTGTGGATCAATCTCAGCATAAACCTCAACAACGTTACCATCATCATCACTCTTGTAACCTGTACACTTAATTATGTAGGCATTCTTCAAGCGAACCTCTCTACCTGGCGTTAACCTAAAATATTTCTTTGGTGCATCAACCATAAAGTCGTCTCTCTCTATCCACAATTCGCGAGTGAATTTAACTTTCCTGCTACCCATAGACTCATCTTCAGGATTGTTGATGGCTTCCACCTCTTCCACTTGTCCCTCCGGATAGTTGGTTAATACAAGCTTTATTGGGTCAATCACTCCCGATACCCTCATTGTCTTTTTGTTCAAATCGTCTCTGACTGCATACTCCAGCAACGACATATCATTGATGCCGTCATACTTCGTGTAGCCGATAGAATCTATAAAGTTACGTATTGATTCAGGTGTATAACCTCTGCGTCGCATTCCTGAAATAGTCGGCATTCGTGGGTCATCCCAACCATTTACCAAACCTTTCTGCACCAACTCAAGCAACCTGCGCTTACTCATCACAGTATATGTCAAATTGAGCCTGTTAAATTCAGTCTGTCTCGGTCTGTAAGCACTATCTGCCAACTGGTCAATAAACCAATCATACAAAGGGCGGTGAACCTCAAACTCCAATGTACATAGCGAATGAGTAACCCCCTCAAAATAATCCGACTGACCATGTGCAAAGTCATACATTGGATAAACTTTCCACTTGGTGCCTGTTCTATGATGAGGTATATGAATAATTCTATAAATAATAGGGTCACGCATGTGCATATTAGCCGAAGACATGTCTATTTTGGCTCTCAACACCATCTCCGACTCCTTAACTTCCCCACTATTCATCTTTTCAAACAGCTCTAACGACTCCTCAATAGGTCTATCCCTAAATGGGCTGTTTTCTCCGGGTCTTGTAGGCGTTCCTTTCTGCGAAGCAATAACTTCTGCCGACTGCTCATCAACGTATGCCTTACCCTCCTTAATAAGTTTGATGGCAAAGTCCCAAAGTTGCTGAAAATAATCCGACGCATAATAAACATTATCCCAATGGAAGCCTAACCATCTAATGTCTTCCATAATAGAATCCACATATTCAACGTCTTCTTTAACAGGATTGGTATCATCGAAACGAAGATTACAGATACCTCCATACTCTTCCGCAATACCAAAATCCAAACATATTGCCTTAGCGTGACCTATATGCAGGTAACCATTTGGCTCCGGCGGAAAACGTGTCTGAATCCTACCATCATTTCTACCCTCAGCTAAATCTTTTTCAACAATCTGCTCAATAAAATTGAGACTTTTCTTATTATCATCCATAACTATATTAAGTTTTCTATGGTCATTAAAATCTAAATTGATACTCTTGCGTATGGTGCTATATCCGGCGTTGCAAAATCTTTATCCAAATACTTATAGTAGCCACAGATGGCAACCATTGCCGCATTATCCGTTGTGTATGAGAACTTTGGAATATGAATCTTCCAACCATACTTCTTGCTGAAAGTCTCAAACTCACCTCTCAAACCCGAATTTGCAGAAACACCTCCTGCCACGGCAATCTCCTTAATACCCAAATCTTTAGAAGCTTTAAGCAGCTTATCCATAAGTATGTCCACAACCGTTTTTTGCAACGAAGCACACAAGTCGTTTTTATTGTTTTCTATAAAATCACGGTCTTTATCTATATTATCTCGAAGAAAATATAAAAATGAGGTCTTTAATCCACTAAAACTGTAATCATATCCGGCAACTTTAGGCTTGCTGAATGTGAACTTATTAGCATCACCCAACTTTGCCAAACTATCTATTACAGGTCCTCCCGGATATCCCAATCCCATTACTTTTGCACATTTGTCAAATGCCTCACCGGCAGCATCATCAATCGTCTGCCCTATAATTTCCATATCCTTATACGATTTCACTAAGATAATTTGTGAATTACCTCCGGACACCAGCAGGCAAAGGAATGGAAAATTTGGCAAGTCTTTATCATCTTCACTCTCCTTGATAAAATGAGCCAGCACATGCGCCTGCAGATGATTAACATTAATCATAGGTATATTTAGTGCAGCAGAAAAACCTTTGGCAAACGACGTACCAACCATCAACGAACCCAACAATCCGGGTCCATTTGTAAATGCAACTGCCGAAATCTCATCCTTACTAACATTTGCCGCCTTAAGTGCATCATCAACAACAGGTATAATATTCTGCTGATGAGCACGCGACGCCAACTCCGGCACCACACCTCCATATCTTTCGTGAACAGCCTGACTCGCAATAACGTTAGACATTATCACTCCATCTCTTATCACTGCTGCAGAGGTGTCATCGCAAGACGACTCTATCCCAAGTATTGTGACCATTGTTTTACTCTCTAAAATACTTCTCTTTTTAAACCTCAAATAGATTACAAAGATAATACAAAAAACAGAAGATTATCTTTTAAATGTTCACTCACTCGTAACAAGTCCTTTTGCAACCAGTAGTATTTGCCTCGAAACGTGAGCAATATTATATATCAAACCTATTTTAGTGTTAAATTCATCCTTCACAAGCTCCTCGGCCTTATTTTCCCATCCTCGTGTCATTCGCATGATTTGTTCATAGTCGTAAACACCTATATAGTCATCTTCTTCAGCCCCTTCGACTCCTTCAACTTCTACCGCCGATACATTTGCGACAAGTCTTTCTACATCTCCCTTTCCCTTATTCTCACTACTCAAAATAATCGCCACATACTTTAGAACGATACTAACTTCCAGGCAAAAACTTTTCTCTTCTTCAGTCAGGTCATAAGTGTGCTTATGTATTCCAAATGCAGAAATGTATGACAACAAAGCATGATTTAAACTGGTGAGATTAAATGCACTATCTTGATACTGACGTGTGTTCTTTGGTTCTATTCTCATACCTTTCCATGCCGATGTAAGCTCATTATCAGCATTATATGCCGAGCGTCTGTTGTGCAAATATGTCTCTTCAGAAACATTTCCTTGATATATGCTTTCAAAATAGCGTATATTCTTCACAACCGCATTATGCAACAATCCCGGTATCAACTTAGATTGCCAATCAGGCCACGCAAACCTCACAACAACGTATGTTATTATTGCGCCTATGAAAGTATCCAATATTCTTGGGAACATCACCGCAACCCCTTGATTATCCTGCAAATTGAACGATGCCAGCACGAACGTTGTGATAAAAACCGCCGCAATAACATAGTTCTGTTTCAACCAATAGAAGAACATATATATTGAACCCAACAATATCAATATCTGCCCTTGTGTCGTTGGCAGCAAATGTGCCAACGTTAATGCCAGAATTACACCTAATGTAGTTCCTAAAACTCTGTGAAACAATCTTATTCGGGTAGCGCTATACGTTTGTTGCATAACGAGCAACGATGTAAGCAATATCCACGAACCTTTCTCAATATGAAAAACCTGCACAACCAAATATCCCAACAACCAACTCAATGTAAGCCTGAATGCTGACTTAAATCTCGGATGATCCAACTTAAGCAAATCCTTAAACGTATGGCTCTCCGGCTTGCGTGTATTGAAAACAGACACATCAATCTCTGCCACCAATGTCTCTTCCTCCCTCAAGTTTCGCTCCAGACCTTTCAAGTTGTTTAGAAGCATCACAAGTGTATGGTAATGTGCATTATATTTCTCTTTTTCAAGCATATTCTCAACTGCCGCAACTGTCCAAATCAACGATAATGGATGTCTGTATGGTTGGTCTGTCAGCAAGGTTTCGGCATATTCTTGCATAGCTTTTCCAATCTCACGCATCAGTTGACCATAGCCTTCCAGCAATGCCCCGTCGACCTCCTCAGTTAGAACATCATACTGCTCATGACTCGATATTGCCCTTTCCTGCATCTCTTGCAACAAAAACCATCTTTGATAATATTTATCAACAACTTTCTGCTCATTATATCCACTCTCCTGAGAGTAACCATATAGCTTCTGTTTACAAATCTCTATCTGCTGGGCCAAAGCAATGTTTTTTTGTGCCAACTGATTTCTCAAAGCATTCTGAGATGATTGCTCACTCCCAAACAAATCCGCTTTAGTATAAATGTAGTCTGACAAAAAGCTGAACCCGCTAGACAAGTTCTCTTTCAGCAACCGATATGGTTTTCTATAAAGTAGAATTATTGAAACCGTTGCATATGCCAACCCACCCAGCGTGTACAATGTCGGTTGCAACCACCATTCTTCAGGTGGCGTATTGTCCGCTCCGAGCATAGTATAAGCAAATATCAGCATCACTCCAAAAGTAATTCCTTGCATCCTCGAATTTATGCCGCCAAGCAGATTTACGCAAAATGCAATCAATATTATCAGTAAGGCAAACAATGGAGGCAAAGGTGCTAACAGCTCAACCAGGCTACTGGTAGCAAAAAACAATACCAGCGAAAGTGCCGCCGACCTTATCATACCTCTCGGATGCACGTCCGACTCACTCAACGCCATAGCTACAACACCAAGAGCCAAAATTGCACCAATAAACGAGTCGTCAAACAATATCTCTGCAGGTATCAACAGCGCAGCAATTGATACAGCAACTTTTATTGCCCATAGATGGTTTGGACTCTTCCAAAATACATTTATCCAAATATCTGACAACCTGTTTTTTATATATTCTATAGCATTCGTCATTTTTGTGTCACAACCAAGTTTTACATAGTAACATCAACTCTAATTCTTCCCAATGCTGCATCGGGGTGATCTCTGTATGTAATCCTATGAACATATTCTATTCGTAACATGCCTAAAATACTCGTTATACCCACCGACGCTTCCATGTACGGCATCGACCCATACTCAAACGACATGGCAGGGATTTGATAGAGGTCGTTCTCTCTGTTACTTTTTGATAATCGCCCAATAATCGCTTTAAAAGATAAAAGCTCTTTGGCATTAAGCTTATTCAATAGTGGTACCCGTGAAAGAAACATATCATCGCCTATAAGTATCGACCTAACGCTAAATTGTTCATCAGCGACAAACTCCATAGCCTGCAACATGTAAAACGGAACATTCTCAATGTGATGCTTAAATCTCTGATTGGGATACAATAACAACGGAAATGGCACCTGATTCCAAACCTTCATCGCTTCGCCAATCAAATCTACCCGACCATACTTACCCAACGAAAAACGCTTTTGTGCCGATAGCTCCAACTTATTATAATACTTCGTTTCATCGAACACCTCTGCCCTACCCATAGAGTATCCTATAAAAAACACGGGGCTGGTCATTTCTAATGGTTTCCTTTTTCTCCTATCCTGTTCGTATGCCTCTCTATATGCATATCTCAGAATCACTCCTCCTGCAGTTGTATGTAACGCTTTATCATTAATTATACCATTGTCGGTATTTCTTTCAAATGCCAATTCACCTTCCGGGACCATCCTGCTTTTTCTAAGCCAGATTGTGGGCGAAAAGCCATTCTCATACTCACGTTCCCAATTTATCTCTGCAAAGTTTCTATACATTGCCTGATTAATTGAACGTCTGTAAGTGAACAGCAACAAATCATTCAGCGCACGAGGATGCAACTCTCCCGGCGAATACAAATCGTTCTCATAAACTACACTTATGTTATTCTTCGGGAACTCACCATCGTGATAAACTCTGTCATTCAAGGCATATACCAACTCGCCTCTATATTTAACCTTGTGGTCTTTGAATCCATAGGCAACATAACCTTTCAAAAACATGTTGGGATGAAACCTCGTTGTAGAAGCAATTCCACCTCTCAATCTGATTCCTTCAATAGGGTTATAGGAAGGAAATGTCTGTAGACGACCAAAATCAAACTTGTTACTTTCTTTTTTACCTAAAGCAATCCAATCATCAGTAACAAACTTTACTGTCTTCTGCACAAAACCCTTAAACCCATTTAAGTCGATGTTATCTCCCAACCCAAGGTCTTCACCATTAATATCATCGATAACCAGACTGTCGCTTTGTGATAATGTCGTATTATCTGCTAAATTGGCAACATTATCTACATTACTTCGCACCACAAATATGGAACAAAGATGTGCTAATAACAACAATCCTATGTATCTAATAATATTTTTCATCCAAGAAAAATCAAACAGTCGGATCAATCACCTGTTAAAGCTTTCTATATCTAACGCGTTTGGGCTCAACATTGCCCATTCTCATCTTCTTATTTTCTTCATACTCGCTGTACGAACCCTCGAAGAAGAACACCTCCGAGTCACCTTCAAAAGCAAGAATATGCGTACAAATACGGTCCAAAAACCACCTATCGTGAGATATCACAACAGCGCAACCTGCAAAGTTTTCTAAACCTTCTTCCAATGCACGAAGAGTGTTAACATCAATATCATTCGTCGGCTCGTCGAGCAATAGCACATTTGCTCCGGCTTTCAATGTCAACGCCAAGTGAAGTCTGTTTCGCTCACCACCCGAAAGCACCCCGCAAAGTTTCTCCTGGTCGGCACCCGAAAAGTTGAACCGTGCCAAATAGGCTCTTGCATTTATATCTCGTCCACCAACCTTAACAAACTCCGATCCACCTGATACCACCTGATAAACGGTTTTCTCCGGATCTATAGCCTTATGCTGCTGGTCAACGTATGCAGTAACTACTGTTTCACCAACCTCAAAAGTTCCTGAATCGGGTTGTTCAAGACCTTCAATCAACCTAAAAAGAGTAGTCTTCCCGGCACCATTAGGACCAATAACTCCGACAATGCCGTTTGGTGGCAGCATGAAGTTCAAATTCTCAAACAACAGCTTGTCGCCATAAGCCTTCGAAACACTATGAGCCTCAATAACCTTATTACCCAATCGTGGACCATTTGGTATAAAAATCTCCAACTTCTCTTCTCTCTCTTTCTGATCTTGGTTAAGCAACTGCTCATACGAATTCAAACGAGCTTTTCCCTTGGCATGTCTGGCCTTAGGAGCCATATTGATCCACTCAAGTTCTCGCTCCAGAGTCTTTCTTCTTTTGCTGGCTTGCTTTTCTTCCTGTTCCATTCTCTTGGTCTTTTGTTCAAGCCATGAAGTGTAGTTACCTTTCCAAGGAATACCTTCGCCTCTGTCAAGTTCCAATATCCAACCTGCCACATGGTCCAAAAAGTAGCGGTCGTGTGTAATACAGATAACCGTGCCTTTATATTGTTGCAGATGTTGCTCAAGCCAATCAATAGACTCCGCATCCAAATGGTTGGTAGGTTCATCCAGCAAAAGCACATCAGGTTCTTGTAATAGCAACCTACACAAAGCAACTCGTCTTCTCTCCCCGCCCGAAAGCTCCGTAACAGACTGCTCCTCGGGAGGACACCTCAATGCATCCATTGCTCGCTCCAACCTGTTGTCAATATTCCACGCATCAACAGCATCCAACTTATCTTGCAACACTCCTTGTCTTTCAAACAAGGCGTTCATCTTATCTTCATTCTCATAATATTCGGGCAGACCAAACTTCATGTTTATCTCCTCATACTCCGCCAAAAGGTCCATAACAGGCTGTACACCCTCTCTGACGACCTCAATAACAGTCTTACCGGGGTCAAGATGAGGATCTTGCTCCAGATAACCCACAGAGAAGCTCTTATCGGAAACAACTTCACCTTGGTACTCCTTTTCAATACCTGCTATTATCTTCAACAAAGTCGACTTACCGGAGCCATTCAAACCGATAATACCTATCTTGGCACCATAGTAAAATGAAAGATAAATATCCTTCAAAACCTGTTTGTGTGGAGGAAATGTTTTGCTAACCCCCACCATAGAGAAAATAATTTTCTTATCGTCCGACATAAAGAATCTTGTTTTTATAATTATTTATAACTTCCAAACACCACTGCTTGTAGCGATACAAAGATAATTAAATTCATCAATTTATTTATATACAATATTTCAAAGAGCCGACAAACAATAAAACACCCACAAAACTGTAAACCGGCAAAAGATTTATTGCAAGAACAATAATGTTAATTTTTTCGTTATCTTAGCACTCAATAAACGTTGCAAAACATATATCAAACAACTTTAAAACAAATATAACAATGGGAAAAGTAATGATTATCGGCGCAGGTGGTGTTGGTACAGTGGTGGCCAACAAGGTCGCTCAGAACAGTGATGTGTTCACAGACATAATGCTTGCCAGCAGAACCAAAAGCAAGTGCGATGCCATTGCCAAAGATGTAAAAAAACGTACAGGGGTAACCATTAAGACAGCTCAAGTGGATGCCGACAACGTACCCGAATTAGTTTCCTTATTCAATGAATTTAAGCCGGAGATAGTAATAAATGTTGCATTACCATATCAAGACCTAACCATCATGGACGCATGTCTTGAGGCAGGTGTCAACTATCTCGACACAGCCAACTACGAACCAAAGGACGAAGCCAAGTTTGAGTATAAATGGCAATGGGCATACAAAGACAGGTTCGAAAAGGCCGGCCTTACCGCCATCCTTGGTTGCGGTTTCGACCCGGGTGTAACCAGCATCTTCACAGCACATGCAGCAAAACATCATTTCGATGAGATTCACTACCTCGACATTGTGGACTGCAATGCCGGTGACCATGGCAAAGCTTTTGCCACCAACTTCAATCCCGAAATAAACATACGCGAGGTAACACAAAAGGGTAAATATTGGGAAGACGGAAAATGGGTAGAGACCGAACCTCACGAGATACACAAAACACTAAACTATCCGGAGATAGGTCCGAAAGAGTCGTATCTAATCTATCACGAAGAGCTGGAGTCTCTTGTCAAAAACTATCCAAGCATCAAGCGTGCACGTTTTTGGATGACCTTTGGTGAGGAGTATCTAACACACCTTCGCGTCATTCAAAACATAGGCATGGCTCGAATCGACGAAGTGGAATACAACGGACAAAAGATTGTCCCCATACAGTTTCTAAAAGCCGTACTACCCGACCCCGGAGAACTTGGCGAGAACTATAAGGGTCAAACATCTATAGGTTGTCGCATACGTGGAATAAAGGATGGCAAAGAACGCACATATTACATCTACAACAACTGCAGCCACGAAGCAGCGTACAAGGAAACAGGTGCACAAGGAGTGAGCTACACAACAGGGGTGCCGGCCACTATCGGTGCAATGATGTTCCTCAAAGGGTTGTGGAAGAAGCCAGGTGTATATAACGTTGAGGAGTTTGATCCCGATCCATTCATGGAACAACTAAACAAGCAGGGATTGCCCTGGCACGAACTGTTCGACATAGATTTGGAACTATAATCCAACACACACCTATCAAATACTTAACCGGTCCGTATTATATATACGAAAATGTATATATAAGCAGGAGGTGTAAGGTAGATGGTATTTTTTTGGCAACGACAAATTGAGCCATTTACATGAGGGAGCATACTAATGATTGAAATATAATCATTGTGTGCTTCCTTTTTATTATAATGTTTTCTGATTTGATTCTATTTCTTTACATTTGTGGTAACAAATAAACAAATTTATCTATGTCACACAGAAGTTTAGTAGATATCGGCGACTTCGACATGCACGACATACTTCGCATACTCGAAAGTGCATCTAAATTTAAGAAAAATCCAAACCGAGATTTGTTGCAGGGAAAGGTGGCCGCAACACTGTTTTTTGAACCATCGACGCGTACAAGGCTTAGTTTTGAAACAGCAGTTAATAGGTTGAGAGGGCGAATAGTAGGTTTTTCAGATGCTGCAACTAGCAGTTCCACGAAGGGCGAATCACTCAGGGATACCATAATGATGGTTAGCAACTATGCCGACATAATCATCATGCGACACCACTTGGAGGGGTCTGCTCGTTATGCTTCTGAGATTTCTCCCGTGCCAATAGTTAATGCTGGTGATGGAGCAAACCAACATCCTTCGCAAACTCTACTCGACTTGTTCACCATATATGAAACTCAAGGCACTCTTGAGGATTTGACAATAACCATTGTTGGTGATCTCAAATATGGCCGTGCCGTTCACTCGTTGATTCAAGGCATGTCTTTCTTTAATCCTACATTCAACTTTGTGGCTCCCGAAGAATTGCATATTCCCGAAAAGTACAAACAGTTTTGCGACTCAAAGAATATTGCTTATCGAGAGTTTACCGAGTTTTCTGATGAGGCCATTAACAGCGCCGACATACTATACATGACACGTGTTCAGAAAGAACGTTTCACCGACTTAATGGAGTATGAAAAGGTAAAGAACGTATATATTCTTCATAACAACATGTTGAAAGATTCCAAGGACAACCTCAAGGTTCTTCATCCGCTACCGAGGGTTAAAGAGATAAATCAGGATGTGGACGATAATCCAAAGGCTTACTATTTTGAGCAGGCCAAGAATGGAATGTTTACGCGTCAAGCAATAATTTGCGATCTGATGGGTATTGAGGTTAAAGATTAATTGAAACAGACAACAAAAATAAATTTTAATAGAGATGGGAAAAGCATTGCAGGTGGCTGCTCTGAAGAATGGAACCGCCATTGATCATATACCGACGAAAGCTGTGTTCAGCGTTGTATCGTTGCTTCAACTTGAAAAGTTGGATAACACAATAACCATTGGTAACAACCTGGTTAGTCGCAAGATGGGCAAAAAAGGTATGATAAAGGTTGCTGACAAATTTTTTGAGGAGGATGAGATAAACCGCATAGCTCTTATAGCACCAAATGTCAATCTCAACATTATTCACGACTTTGAGGTAGTGGAAAAGAAAAAAGTCGTATTACCCGACGAGATTATAGAGATTGTCAAGTGTAACAATCCTAAGTGCATAACCAACAATGAGCCTATGAAGACCCGCTTTCATGTTGTGGACAAGGAGAATGTTGTGTTGCAATGCCACTATTGTGAGGTAAAGATAAACAAGGAAGATATTGAACTACTATAAAACAACTCATACATTTATTTTGAGTGATTTTTTATATGTTTTAGAGTTCTAACAATGAGGTTTGTTGAGTAGATATGCCGTTAAAGTTACCCGATAAGTTGCCCTCCATTGAGCTACTTAAAAAAGAGTATATTTCTGTGGTGGACGATTTGCGTTCCGATACAATGAACGCACGTACGTTGAAGATACTTATTCTTAACCTGATGCCTATTAAGATTGACACAGAAACAGACCTATTGAGGTTGCTGTCAAACACTCCTTTGCAGATTGAGATTGAGTTTTTGGCTTTGGCGACACATAAACCCAAGAACACTCCCATTGAGCATTTGAACAAGTTCTATAAGAGATTTGCTGATATAAAAGATCAGTATTATGACGGTATGATTATGACCGGTGCACCAGTGGAGATGATGGACTTTGAAGAGGTGCGATATTGGAATGAAATAACCAAGATCTGTGATTGGGCAAGAGAACATGTCACCTCCTCTTTTTATATATGCTGGGGCGCACAAGCGGCCCTGTATCATTTTTATGGCATCAATAAGAGGACTCTCGACAAAAAACTATTTGGTGTATTCAGCCATAAGATACTACACCCAGAGTTTCCTCTTTTCAGAGGTTTTGACGATGAGTTTTTTGCGCCACACAGTCGACATACCACTATTGATGTTGAGGATATTGTAAAACATTCGGAATTAACACTTCATTCTGTGTCAGACGAGGCGGGTGTCTATATTGTTTCTTCGAGGGGAGGTCGGGAATTTTATGTGACCGGGCACAGTGAATACTCACCTCTGACTTTGCATAATGAATATATGCGAGACATGGCAAAAGGGCTGGATTCTGTTGAGATGCCAAAGAGATATTATCGCAACGATGACCCAAAGCAACCACCTTTAGTCATTTGGCGTTCGCATGCTAACCTGCTATTTGTAAATTGGCTCAACTACTTTGTATATCAAGCCACACCATTATGCCCGAAAGACATTAAAAATTTGGGCAATCTTTACTAATCATTTACATTGACACAAACTTTAGGCATGTAGGTTTATAGACCATTATATCGTTATTGGTATCGGTCAGCAGGCCTGTGTCGGCGTCTCTACTGAAAACTTGGACTTTATTATCATCACGACCGGCAACCAAAATGAACTTGCCATTTGGTGTAATAACGAAATTGCGCGGATGTTTAGCAGTAAGTTGATATCCAACCTTGGTAAGTGTTCCATCCTCTTCGTTTATGGAGAATATCGCTATCCCATCATTTTGCAACCTATTGGAAGAATAGAGGAAACGTCCATCTGGCGATATGTGAATATCTGCACTGCCTTGAGCACCTGTGGTGTCGGAAGCGATGACCTGCTTCTGAACTATGTCACCATAGTTGTAATCGAACACTATTACCTGTCCCGATAGTTCACCCAGAACATACATGTATCTTCCGCCGTTGGGGTGGAAAGCAAAATGACGAGGGCCTGTTCCTTCGGGCATAGCGAACTCTTTTAAGCTGCTTCTCTGAAAGGCAGGTTGACCATCGAAAGGTGAGTTGACGGCATCGAAGCGGTAAATCTTGTCGGTACCCAAGTCAGAAGCAAATATATATTTACCATCAAACGAATAGTCTACGCAATGAAGGTGTGGTGCTTCTTGGCGATCAGCTATAGGTCCAGAGCCTTCGAATACGATCAGTGAGTTACTTGCGTTTAAGCTTCCATTAGAGTTTGTTTGGAATGATGAAATTGTGCCTCCACCATAGTTCGCGGTATGTACGTTTTTGCCTTTGCTGTCGATGGTGATGTAGCAAGGGCCTGAACTCATTGTAGGCTGATTGTTGATAAATGACAATGTTCCCGTGCTTTTATCGAATTTGAATGCACTTGCCGAGCTACTATTGTCACCTCCCTCTTCCACTGCGTAGACATAGTTTTCATCGGGGCTTATTGTGAGATATGATGGATTGCTTATTTTGGCCATACTTATGGAGTCGTGTTTGCCGGAACCTGTGTCAAACTTATGAACATATATGCCTTCACTTTCATTCTCGGCGGTGTAAGTGCCTATTAATAGAAAATATTCATCATCGGATATGTTAACCTGTTCGCCTACAGCCCTATCATCGTTGTTGCTATTGTTATCATTTCCTTTTTTTGTGTTGCCACTATTGCAAGAAATGACCAACAATGAGGCTAGAGTTATAATAAACAACTTCTTCATCATACTTCACTTATTTTTTGTTTACACGAAATTAGGGTAATTTTTTATAAGATGCTAAAAAAAGGTGCTACAATATTTGCTATATTTGTGGTTGAACTCTTTTTATTATGCTGTAAGTAGGGCTTTTAATTAAAAGAATAACAAAAAATTTAATTATGAAAAACGTATTTTGGTTTCTCTTGACAGCTTTTCTATGTCTTGGCATCATTTCCTGCAATGACAAGAATAATGGGGGCGATTGGAAATTGGTTTGGGAAGAAAATTTTGATGGTGATGAGTTAGATTATACCACATGGACGAAAATACCCCGTGGGTATAGTGATTGGAACAACTATATGAGCGATTACGACTCACTTTATGAGATAAAAAATCGTAATCTGGTATTGTGGGGAATGAAGAACGATGTTTTGCCAAATGACACTGCTCCGTTCATTACCGGAGGCGTTTACAGCAAAGGCAAGAAAGCTTTTGGCAATGGTCGTCTTGAGATTAAGGCAAAGTTGTATGGCGCTATGGGTGCTTGGCCGGCATTTTGGATGCTACCTGAGGACAGAAACTGGCCTGATGGAGGTGAGATAGACATCATGGAAAGATTGAATTATGATAATATAGCATATCAAACTATACACACAAATTTTACTCTGAGTAAAAAAACAGGAGGACCAAAGAACAGCTCGACGGGTGAGATAAATCCCGATGATTACAATATCTACGTTGTTGAAAAATATGCTGACAGCCTGCGTTTTTTCATTAATGACACCCACACGTTTACCTATCCAATGATTGATACTGAAGAGACGGAACAATTTCCTTTCAACGACAACGACTTCTATCTTTTGCTTGACATGCAGCTTGGAGGCAGTTGGGTTGGCGCTGTTGATAGCACTACGCTACCAGTGAAAATGGAGATAGATTGGGTTAGATTTTATGAGAAAAGTTGGTAAAGTGGCGGAGTCTGATTATTTTTGCGTCGTAAATTTAATGAATTATGCTATCAAAGATATTATCTATTTCCGGTCGTCCGGGTTTATACAAACTCATCTCGACAAATCAAAACATGAATGTTGTTGAATCGCTTAACGACAAAAAGCGTATACCTGTTTATATTACTGAAAAGATTGTTTCACTTGGCGATATTGCTATCTACACAAATGATGATGATGTTCCTCTTCGTGAAGTTTTTAAATCCATAAAGGAGAAAGAAAACGGTGAGAAGGTAGTGTTGCCACCTAAATCAGGTAATAAGGATTATTTCGCCTATTTTGAAGAGGTTCTTCCCAACTACAGCAAGGAGAGTGTATATGCATCGGATGTGAAAAAGATTATTAACTGGTACAATATATTGGTTGAGAACGGTATCGACTTTGAAGAAGAAGAGAAATCTGAAAAAGAGGTAAGCTCTGAAACTGAAGGTAAAAAAGATGGGCAGACAAATGATTCAGATAAGCCCGTGACAGAAGATAAAAAATAACTCATTAAGGATAAATAATATCAAAAACTTGAACGTTAAGGAGGTAGCCACGCGTGGTATTGCCGGAGCACTATATGTTCTGGTAATACTGTTGGGTATATTAGGGGGTGAGATTGCATTCCTTATTATCTTTGGAACTATCTTGGGTTTTGCTCTTTTCGAATTTTATAGAATGATTGAGCGCGAGACCTCCCACACCATTGATAAGACTTTTAATATTGCCTCGGGAATTATTGCCTTTGTAGCCTTCTATCTACAGATAAAGGGTGTTACTACGGTACTGTTGCCTATTCTTTCGCTGGGTTACTTACTTATTCTTGTGACGAGTGCTTTGTTTCTAAAGAGAGATAATGTATTGAATGGCATAATCTACTCTGTATTTGGTCACTTTTACATCACATTGCCGCTTGGCATTATGATGTTGATGACCAACATGTTGGTGAATATTATTTATCTGTTTATTTTTATCTGGGTGAACGACACTGCTGCATACGTGGTTGGGTCACTTTTGGGAAAGCACAAATTAATTGAACATATTTCCCCGAATAAGTCAGTTGAAGGCTTTATAGGAGGTATTGTATTTAGTGCATTGGCGGCAGTTGTCATTGCCAACTTCAACGATGATGTATCCATGGGTATGTGGATAATCTTCGGTGTAGTGGTTGCTTTGTTCGGAACGCTGGGCGACTTGTTCGAATCGCTTATTAAACGAACATACAATGTGAAAGATACAGGTAATTTGATACCGGGACATGGGGGGATACTCGACAGGATTGACAGCCTTCTTATTGCTATTCCGGCAGTTTACCTACTGTGGATGCTATAATAAAAACAGGCTGCGTTTCATGCAAGCAAGAAGCCTCCATGATTATTGTATTTTAGTATTGCCTTATATATGAAAAACACAAAAAAGCAATGTAGTTAATTGCTATTTAGGCTATCACTATATATATCTGTTAATATTACTTGATTGTTGCAATACTCATTAGATTAAGTATAGCATTTTGGTTAGCGATAACTTTGATTAAATTCATAAACAAAAAGAGGTTGAAAAGTGTTTCAATTATGTAATCCTAAAACTTAGCAAGATGGATAAAAGATCGATTGGCACAAACGCTGGTATTATTTGGAATTTGTTGAGTAATAATCAGAGGTGGAGCATTGATGAGTTGGCAAAGGAAGCTCGGCTTGATGAGGAAGAGATTTATACTGCAATTGGATGGCTTGCTCGAGAAAACAAGATCGAGATGGAGCAAGGTGCTGACGGTAAGGATGAATTCTACCTTGTTATAGAGTATTACTTCTAATGGTATTTTAGTATAACAAAAAAGGTCTGAAGTTTAAAGTATTTCAGACCTTTTTTGTGTGTATATAATCGAACATTACATTATACCTTTTTCACGCAATTTCTGTTGCCATTTCCATGCTGAAGCCATAGTATCTTCGATTGTTTCATTTGCCTTCCAACCCAACACTTTATTAGCTTTGTCGGGCTGTGCCCATATCTGCTCTATGTCACCCTCACGACGGCCAACAATCTTATAATTAAGCTTTTGGCCTGATACTTTTTCGAATACATCTATTAGTTGTAGTACAGAAACGCCGTTACCTGTACCGAGATTGAATATTTCCACTTTTTCATCAGACTTATCTTGCAACATTCTATCCATTGCTATTACGTGAGCCTTGGCAAGGTCTACAACGTTAATAAAGTCGCGGATACAAGATCCGTCAGGAGTATTGTAGTCGTCCCCAAACACGCTAAGCTGTTCTCGGATGCCGATGCCAGTTTGTGTTATATAAGGCACGAGATTCTGGGGAACGCCCAATGGCAACTCTCCTATTTCGGCAGAAGGATGGGCGCCTATTGGATTGAAGTATCGAAGGATAATGCTCTTGATTGGCGCACCTGAGTGTGTATAATCTTGAATAATCTCTTCATTTATCTGCTTGGTGTTTCCATAAGGCGACGTTGCCGGTTTGATTGGCGCGTTCTCGTCGATAGGGTTTTTGTCGGGCTCTCCATACACAGTGCATGAAGATGAGAAAACAATGCCTTTCACATTGTATTTTGGCATAAGCTCGAGAAGGTTGATAAGTGAAACCAAGTTGTTCCGATAATACATAAGCGGTTTTTGAACCGATTCTCCTACTGCTTTGCTTGCCGCAAAATGAATTATTCCATCGAAGCTATGCGTCTCGAACAATTTGGTTAAGGATTCAATATCTATACAATCCATTTTTGTGAACTCGGGGCGAATGCCTGTGATGCGAGTTATTCCATCTAGAACATCTTCGTTGGAGTTTGAAAGATTGTCTATTATTACTACTTCATAGCCTGCCTGCTGAAGTTCTACTACGGTGTGAGAACCAATGTAACCTGTTCCTCCTGTTACTAATATTTTTTTTGACATGTATAACAATTATAAGATTTAGTTAGTACTGAAGCAGACAAATTTAGTAAAAATAAAGTATGATGCCGTAGGATTGAATATTAATTTAATTTACTATTTTTGTTTTTAACCTTTTTAGCTTTACTCCAGATATGGATTATGTGATAAAAACATATTATAGCAAGAAAGATCTACCAGAGATAGAAGACAAGAGTTTTTTTCATAGTAAGTCGTCATTTGACTGGTATGCAAGATCGTCAAGATATAATCCATTAATGATTGTTGCATTTAGAGGTGAGGTACCTGTTGGTGCCATGTTTGCAGTAATCATCAGACGGAACAGACTTTTGACAGGCAGACTATTCAAGCGTTGTGTTATTTCTCAAGCTCCTATGTTTTATGCAGATGACATCTCGGAGATTGAGCTGTTTGATGAAATGCTTACTCACCTGGTTAATGAGGTCAAAAACAAAGTATTTGTTATTAGGTACCAGAGCTTGGCAAGTGCCATTTTTGGATATAAGGGTTTCAGGGAAAACAAGTTTTTCTCTGTTAGGATGGTGAATGTTAGGAACTCGCTTCAGAAGAAAAGAGACGTCTGGAACCAACTATCTTCGAGCAGGAAGAGACAGATCAACAAAGCGACTAAAAAGGGCGCCGTGATAGAAGAGGTGACATCGGAGGATATGTTACCAGTCATATATGATATTATAAAGGAAGCCAACAGCAAAAAGATAAGACGCAGGTTCCCTCCATACGAGTATTTTGAAAACTTCTTTATACACTACATAAAGAATGGCAAAGGAAAAATTTTGCTACTTAAATATCAAGACAAGATAATTGGTGGTACGATATTAGGATTTGAAGGTAAGTCTACAGTCTATTGTCTTTATTATTGGGGTAAATCAAAAAGGTACAAGAGTATCAATCCAACGATATTCACAATATACTCTGCCATGTATATGGCTGAACAAGATGGCTTCGAGTATTTTGATTTTATGGATGTGACATACATCAACAAACGAGCCGGTAGGTTGTATTTTCTACTTCAGTTTGGTGGCAAACAAAGTGCTACACGTAGATGGTTTAGATTTAATTGGGGGCTTTTGAACTTTTTCGCCAACAAAATATACGACTAATGCCTTTAACAAATGCAAATTGAACGCCAATATGGTTAATAAACCACAAATGTGTGGATTTTATTAGCATATCATTTGGATGAGAGTGCAAGAAGCACTATATTTGCAACGTGTTTTTCATGGTATTAGATTTAAGGTTAACAATGAAGATTGGTTGTCGTGAGACAACCTTTTCTTTTTATATACATAGGTAACCAAAGCCTCTAATAATTGTGCATTATTTGACCATAAGCACAGATTTCAGATTCTATGATACAATCAATCTTTATATTTCTCCCAGAGTGCGGAGTGGATTATTTCTCGTGTTGTTGAGATGAGATGAGGCAATTGCTCTTCAGTGATATTGTCCATGGGTATAGGCTTGTGAACTATCAGCTCTAACGGGCCCGGGATAATGTTGTATGTTCCTCTTTTCATGACATCGTATGGTCCATTGAGTGTAATTGGTACAATGGGGAGATTGAGGTCACGAGCTATGTGGAAAGCACCTTTTTTGAATTTTCCCATTTTTCCTGATAACGTTCTACTACCTTCCGGAAATATAACCATTGAGACGCCATCTGTGATATTCTCCTCAGCCTTCTTTATGCTTCTGGCACGAGTGCCTGGTGAAGAGTTATCTACAAAAACATGTCCGGCTTTTTCTGATGCATATCCAACGAAAGGTATGTTGCGAAGGCCTTGCTTTTGCATCCAGATGATGTTGTGATTTAGAAACCCATAAGTTAGGAATATATCAAAAGCCCCTTGATGATTTGCAATGAAGATATATGATTGCTTTGGATCAAGATTTTGCAGACCTTTAGTTTTGATTCTGCATAATGCGATACGACATGTTAGTCGCGACCAGATCATGGGCGGATAATATCCCCAGAATCTGCCTCCGAAGATTGGTGTTGTAATTATAACTATTAGAGCAGTTATCAGGGTTAAAACAACGAACAGGGGCATAAAAATTATCCACTGATATAAAAAGAAGATTATTTTTTTCACACTGATTGATCTTATGACTAACAAGGCACAAAAATATAAAAAAATGGCAGGCAACAAACTATTTTTGAATATAAGGTAAAGTTTTATTGAAATAATTTCCTTATTTACTTATTTTTGTGTTTATTTGCGTAGGGAAACTAAAAACATAATAATATACACACATGAAAGAATTTGCAAAATACATCGGCGCTTTAGTAATGCTTATTGGTGTTGCCGTGTTGGCTGTTCCATTTTTTTCTGGATCATTGAATAATTTACACCTAATCTGCGGACTTTTGTTAATGCTTAACGGCTTTTTAGGACATATCTTCGTCAACAACATGAAAAAAGGAACTGTAGCGAGCAATATTTTATGGGCAGTTGTTTTGTTGGTAGTCCCATATTTCTTATATGTAGTTTTCAAGAAAATGGCTTATACAGAGGAAGAGATAGCTGCATACAACTAAATCGGCCTACAATATTTAAGAGTAAAATAACAGCCCCGAGGATATATATCATCGGGGTTTTGTATTTTATAATTGTAGTAAAGAATGTCACTAAACTTTGGCAACGTAGAGCTGGAAGTTACTGTATCGCTTGACTACTACAGAGTCTCCCTTGTTAATCATTCCTCTGATAGAAATTGCATCATAGATTTCTCCGTTGACCTCTACCCTCCCCGATGGACGGAGTACTGTTATGGCAACGCCTGATTGCCCGACAAGAGATGCGGGTTCCATCGGCACAGAGACATAGCCTTCTTGGTCGGCATTCAGTGCAACATTTTGCATGAAGCCTTTTTTGCCAATTCGGTCGGCTAACAATATTATCAATATTATTCCGAGAGCCAATCCGCTTATTACGATAATTATTGAGCTAAAAACATCTTTTGCGTTGACTCCTACGAAAGTAAAATCTATATTACCAATGAGTGACAACATAAGTGATAGGACCACAAATGTGATGCCGGATATTCCGGTGATACCGAAACCTGGAACTACAAATATTTCAAAGACAATTAATATGAGTCCGAGAACAAACATGAGCACTTCCCAATTTTGCGCATAACCTGTCAAGTATAGTGGTGTGAAATACAATATTGCAGCTGTGATGGCTATGGCAGTGGGGAAGCCTATTCCGGGCGACTGCAACTCGAAATATATTCCTCCGACAATCAGCATAATAAGCAAGGCTTGAAAGATACCGTTTGTCAGCAGCCCCTTTATTTTGTCGTAGGTAGTAGGGTTGTAAGTTTTAAGTTCATAATCATTTATACCTATGTTAGAAACTATAATTTCATGCAGGCTTTCTGCAACACCTTCGCAATAACCAAGTTCTATGGCTTGGTTGGCAGTGAGTGTCATGATTTGAGTTGAATCGACATATCCCGGAACAACAACTCGTTCGTCGACCATAGCTTCGGCTATGTGAGGGTCACGTCGCCAAACAGTATTAGTTTGACCACCTATGGTTTTATCAATTTTTCCATGACTTTCAGCCGTAGCTCGCATTATGCCACGCATATATGACTGATATTTGTCGGGAGCTTTGGCACCTGTACCTCCCTCCACAACAGTTGCAGCACCTATAGATGAGCTACTACGCATATATATGCTGTCACATGCAATGGCAATCAGTGCGCCTGCTGAAGCAGCATTGTTGTCAATGAATGCGAAAACAGGAATAGGTGAGTTGATAATTGCCGTACGCATTGAATCTGCTTCAAGGACAGAACCTCCATAAGTATTCATGTGAATTAGCAAGTAGTCGGCATTTTGCTGTTGAGCCTCGTGCATTCCGTTTTGGAGGTATATCCATGTGTTGCTACCTATATTTTCTTTGATGTTGATACGATAAATGAGCGGTGTTGTCTCCTTTGCTGATAATTGTAATGAAAAGAATAGGAGTAGTAAGTATAAGAGTGATAAAGAATTTTTCATATCTATATTTTATCGCCTTGTGACATAGGTGCAATAATACTGTTTTAATCTATTGATTTACATGCCTATTTCAGTTGTGATAGGTTTGTATAACAAAGATAATAGAATTTGTTTCTTAAGGGAAAATAATGATAAGTATAATGTGATAATAGGTTAATATTTTGTACCTTTGATAGTGTAAAATTAAGTAGTGGAGCCTACTTTAGAAGATTTTATTGATGAGATGAAAAGAGTATTTGTTATTTTAATTGCAATCTTGTTTTTCTTGCAAGGTTATGGGGCCAATGAATCAAAGATGATGAGATTTCCGGATATCAACGGAAACTTGATTGCCTTTGTTTATGCCGGCGATATATGGACTGTTAGTTCAATTGGAGGTGAAGCAAAACGGCTGACATCGCACAAAGGCATAGAACTATTTCCAAAAATTTCGCCTGATGGTAAGTGGATTGCTTTTTCAGCAGAATATTCCGGGAGCAGACAGGTATGGGTAATGCCATCGGAAGGAGGTACAGCTCGTCAGTTGACATTTTACAATTCGGAGGGTGTTATGCCACCTAGAGGCGGTTTTGACAACGTGGTATTGGGTTGGACACCTGACAGCAAGCGAGTACTTTTTAGAGGTAACAGAACATCGTTTGGCGACAGGAATGGCAGGTATTTTACAGTTGGCATAGATGGTGGTGATTTTGAAGAGCCGTTACCAATCATGAATGGAGGTTTTGGCACACTATCGCCAGACGGTAAGCAGATATGTTTTACACCTGTTGACCGTGAGTTTCGCTCATGGAAAAGGTATAAAGGAGGAAGGGCAACAGAGCTTTGGATATATGATTTGGTTGAAAACACCTCGAAACAGATAACAAAATGGGCAGGGTCGGACCAGTGGCCGACATGGTTTGAAAATTACATTTTCTATGCTTCGGACCAAGATACCCGCCTTAATATCAGGCGTTATGATATTAACAGTGGTGAGGACATTCAGGTCACAAATCATAAGGATTTTGATGTTATGTGGCCATCTGGAACAAATGGTAAGTTGGTGTATGAGAATGGCGGTGACCTATATGTGTTGGACCTTAGAAGTGGCAAATATAACAAAGTATCAGTGCATATAAATTATGATAATCCTAATTTACATGCTACATACAGGAACGTAAAGGATTTTGTCGGGAGCTACTCTTTGTCACCTACTTCAAAAAGAGCATTGATTGAAGCAAGAGGTGACATATTCAGCATACCTTCAGAGAACGGAGAAATAATCAATCTGACAAACACTCAGGGCATAAGAGAGCTTTATCCGACGTGGTCACCTGATGGAAAATGGATTGCTTATTATTCGGACAAGACAGGGGAATATGAGTTGTATCTGCTTGAAAATAGTGAGGGTGCGGAAGAGCAACAAATTACGAAGGGTTCTAAATCGTGGAAGAATGAGGCAGTTTGGTCTCCCAAGAGTACACACCTGGTGTATAGCGATAGAACTATGAGTTTGAAGCTCGTTGACATTGCAAGTAAAAAGGAAACTGTTATTGACAATGGCTCCGCAGAAGAGATTGGAGACTATGTATTTTCACCTGATGGAAAGTGGATAGCATATAGTAAGTCGTCTCCAAACTATCAGTCGGCAATATGGATATATAACGTAGCGGGAGGCGAAAAGCATCAAGTAACTGATGCTACTTTTTCAGATTATAGCCCGCAGTTCAGCAGAGATGGAAAATTCCTATTTTTTGCATCAAATAGAGATTTTAATCTTGCATTCAGCAGTTTTGAATTCGACTATCTCTATAACAATGCAACCAAGCTGTATGCAATTCCTCTCAAGAACGATGGTTCAACATTGAGACCCTATGAGATAGACAGAGAGGCTTATGGAGATGAGCAAGAGAAAGAGGAAAATGACGATAAAAAATCTGAAGTATCTGTAGAGATAGACTTTGATGGTATCAACAATAGAATTGAAACATTGCCAATGTCGTCAGGGAACTACAATATTATAGGGACTTCAGATGAGGGATTGTTATACTCATCTGGGATGAAAATCATGAGGTATAACATAAAAGACAAGAAGAGTGAAGAGATACTTGACGGTGTGAATATAGCATCAGTATCTGCTGACGGCAAGTCGCTGATGTATAGACATAATGGCAACTTTGCAATCGCCAAAACACAACCAGGGCAGAAGACAGGAGATAAAATTATTGACTTGGAAGGTTTGACAATGAAGATTGATCCGAGGAAGGAATGGAATCAGATTTATGAGGATGCCTTCAGGATTTTCAGGGATTATTTCTATGTAGACAATCTGCACGATGTGGACTGGGAGGGTATAAAGAAAACCTATGTTGAGCTATTGCCATATGTTCCCAGCAGATTTGATTTGGACTACATATTGCATGAGGTGATTAGCGAAACAAATACCGGCCACTCCTACGTGGACTGGGGAGACATAGGCAATTTGCCTCGAGTGGAAGGAGGACTGCTTGGTGCTGAACTTGAAGCAGACAGGTCGTCGAAGAGATATAAGATTAGGAAAATATATGCCGGGGAAAACTGGAATGAAGTTAGGCGCTCTCCGTTAACCGAAAGTGGTATTAATGTTAACGAAGGTGACTATATTATCAGCATAAATGGGGAAAACTTGACTACCAACAGGAATCCATACGAATTGTTGGAAAATATGGGCAACAAAAGGATAGAGCTGGTTGTGAACAGCACACCATCAACATCAGGCAGCAGAACATATTATGTCAGGACTATAACCAACGAACAAGAACTAAGGTATATGGATTGGGTGAATGAACGTAGGAATATGGTTGACAAACTCTCTAATGGCAGGATAGGATATATACATGTGCCAAATACTGCTATAGAGGGAAATAGAGAATTGTTTAAAGGCATGTTGGCATATAATGATAAGGAGGCTCTGATTATTGATGACAGATATAATGGCGGAGGTTTTATCCCAGACAGAATGATTGACCTGGTTAATAGACGCACATTAGTGTATTGGCATAGAAATAATATACAGATTCCTATGAAATCTCCTGGCTTGTCACACGATGGTCCTAAAGCTATGCTGATAAATGGATACTCATCATCAGGAGGCGATGCTTTTCCTTATTTCTTCAGGAAAACCGGGGAGGGCAAACTTATAGGTACTCGAACATGGGGAGGATTGGTAGGAATTTCAAGCAACGCCAGATTGGTTGATGGTGGATATATTTCAGTTCCAATGTTCGGGGTTTATGATGAGAGTGGAGACTGGATTATTGAAGGTGTGGGAGTCTATCCTGATATTGAAGTTGTGGACAGGCCTGAAGACTTGGCAAAGGGTAAAGATCCATCTATTGAGAAGGCTGTTGAGGTGCTATTGGATGAACTAAAAATTCACCCGAGAAAAAAGGTTGAAGCGCCTGCCCCACCAAATAGATCTAAGTGGATTGAGTTGGATATCAAATAAACAGACTGTGCTTTGAAGGTTTTAGATATTTTCGAATAATTAGCCTAACTATTGTAATTATCAATATAGACTATAAAGAAAAAACGATTGAAGATTAATCTTCAATCGTTTTTTTATTATTTATCATCTTCTACTACCTCCGAGCGCAATCATAATATAGTAGAACAACGTTGCTAATGAGCTGAGCGCTGCAACAACGTAAGTGTATCCTGCCCATCGCAAAGCATCTACAGCTTCATTATGATTGGTCATATCTGTTATTCCCGAGTTACTCAGCCATGCAATAGCTCTATTCGTTGCATTCTTTTCTACAGGCAATGTTACAAAACTAAACAATGTAGTAAGAGCAAACATTGCTATTCCTATCCACAAAACTGTGGGAGAGTTTGATGATTCCAGAATAATAATTCCTAGAAGAATTACCCACATCATCCACCTTGATGTTGAAGAAATGATTGGCACTAATGCTGAACGCATCTTTAGAGGCGCGTAGCCTTTGGCATGCTGTATTGCGTGTCCGGTTTCGTGAGCGGCAACGGCTGCTGCTGCAACACTGTATGAATCATATACAACCTCACTTAGATTGATTGTCTTTTTTAATGGATTGTAGTGGTCGGTGAGCTGACCTCGAGTGGATATTACTTGCACATCGAAAATACCATTGTCATAAAGCATCTTTTCTGCGACCTCTTTGCCGGTCATTCTACTTCGTAGTGGTATTTTTGAGTATTTTTTGAACCTATTCTGTAGTTGCAACTGAACTATCCAGCCAGCCAATGATATTGCAATAAAAATAATCCAAATCATGCTTAAAATAATTAGTTACGATAAATAATGTTATTGTAAGAATTACACTTTAACATATATAACAATTTTATCTTATGATAGTTTGTGCTCTGTCGGGACCAACTGAAACAATAGCTATTGGAACTCCGAGTTCTTCTTCTATAAAAGATAGATAATTATTGAATTCTTCAGGGAACTCGTCTTCTGATTGCATTTTAGTCATGTCAATATTCCATCCCGGGAGGTCAATATAAACTGGCTGTAGATCTTCTGATAGTTCAAAAGGCATTTCGTCAACTTCTTTGCCATTGACATTATAGGCAACACAAACCTTGATTGTCTCGAATGTGTCTAACACATCACTTTTCATCATTACTAGTTTGGTAACCCCATTAATCATTATTGTGTACTTAAGTGCAACCAAGTCAATCCATCCGCATCTGCGAGGTCTTCCTGTTACTGATCCGTATTCTTTGCCATTGTCTCTCAATCGTTGGCCGTCTTCATCGAAAAGTTCTGTAGGAAATGGACCGCTTCCAACTCTTGTGCAATAGGCTTTGAAAATTCCATAAACATCGTTAATCTTACTGGGTGCTACTCCCAACCCTATGCATGCTCCTGCACAAATAGTATTTGAAGATGTGACAAAAGGATATGAACCAAAATCTACGTCAAGCATTGAGCCTTGAGCGCCTTCAGCGAGAATCTTTTCTCCTTCCTTAAGCTTATTATTAATATAATGTTCGCTATCTATAATTTTGAATGTCTTTAATTTCTTCACTCCTTCAAACCATTCTTTTTCGAGAGATGGCAGGTCGTATTCAAATTGATATTGCTTGAGTATTTCTTCGTGATGCTCTACTATATTACGATACTTTTGTTCGAAGTTGTGAAATAGATCTCCAACGCGTAGTCCTAATCTTGCGACCTTGTCTGTATAGGTTGGACCAATGCCTCTTCCTGTTGTTCCTATTTTATCACCTGCTTTAACCTTTTCGTACATTGCATCCAGTAGTCTGTGAGTAGGCAGTATCAGATGAGCTTTCTTGGAGATAAACAGTCTGTCACTTAGAGTGTGACCGGACTGTTCCAATGCTTCAACCTCTTGTTTGAATAGAGCCGGATCTAAGACTACTCCGTTTCCGATCACGTTATTCGTACCATCTTGAAATATACCTGATGGTATAGATTTTAAGACATATTTTTGTCCTTCAAACTCGAGTGTATGACCTGCATTAGGACCGCCCTGAAATCGGGCAACAACTCCATAGTTTGGCGTTAAGACATCAACTATTTTACCTTTACCTTCGTCTCCCCACTGAAGACCTAAAAGAACATCGACTTTCATTTATGTTTAGTATTTATATTTTTCAAGAATTGTTTTTTTCGTTTTCGCGCGCTAACTCTTTTAGTTTCATTCTCTTTGCATAGCTACATTTACTGCATATTCCGTAGATATACATACTATAGTAGTTTACAGTGAACTTCCTTATCTTTTTTAATTGCTCTGGAGTAAGTAAATCATTATTCTTTATTTCTCTCACTTCACCGCAAGTTGTGCATATCAGATGACTGTGGTTCTCATTTCCGTATGCCTTCTCATAAATTGATTTATTGTTACCGAATTGATGCTTAACTACTAATCCGCAATCGAGCAAAAGGACTATGGTATTATAAAGAGTCGCACGACTGACTCTTTTATTATCTTCCTCCATTGAATTGTAGAGAGAATCCATATCAAAATGTCCCTTTGTGGAATATATGTGGTCTAATATGGCATACCGTTCAGGTGTATTTCGATGATTATGCATCGTAAGATATTCCCTGAATTCTTCTCTTACTTTATTTCTCAATTTTAAGTTAGCATCCATACTTACAAAATTATCTTTTTTTTTCGACTTATACTATCAAAAAATTAAATATTAGTAAAGTTTATTTTATTGTGTCTGAATGGTAGAAAAGAGCGGGAATACTCACTTCACTTTCATTGTTGAATGAATCAGAAACAGTTATGTAATAGTAGTATAACGAGTCGTTATTATCAAATGTGAACTTATAGTTTGGTTGCTTTATGTTTACAGCCATAATAGTTGTGGCATCATTGACGTCAACACTATCAGTAAGGCTTCGATATATATTGTATGTTACTCTTTTATTGGTGCTATCACTTGACCATTCAAGAACAATCTCTCCTAAGCCATTCTTCTCGGCTGTTAAATCAAATGGACGATTTGGAATTGTATCAGATAACCATGTCATAGGTGGTAACTTGGCAGGGTATTTATAGTATTTCTCTATGCTGTTTAATATACCTTTCGTGTTCGATAATACATTTTCTGCTCTAAAATATGCTTGTCCATTAGAACTGCCATTCCTTGAATAGTCAATTTGACTAGTGATATCGTTATTACTCCAATTTAGTTCTATCATTTGATAAGCTCCCAATCCAGGCACTAATATTCGACCATTACAATTTTCTTTCCAGTTATCAACATAAGGATAGAATAATTCGTTTTTGTAATACATCATAGGATACAAAGCATCGTGAATACCCATCTTCATCCACTTACCGGCATCTTGGTAGACAGTTTCGTAAGCAGTCCATCCCCTACCCCTGTCGTTGAGACTCTTATATCTCCCCAAAGGCGCACTACTTACCTGAACCCATGGCTTGTATTTTTTGATTTCACTATATGCTTTAGACACGAATCTTGTTATGTTATCTCTTCTCCAATCTGCTCTATTTTTGCCATTTCCATGCCTTCTATACATTGCATCATCAGGAAAATAACCGGAATTACTGGGATATCTAATATAGTCAAAATGAATGCCATCAACGTCATAATTATTGACTATTTCCTTGACTATTGACAATAAGTAGTCATCTGTTCTTGGATTTCCTGGGTCTAAGTACCACTCCGACTTGTACTTCTTAACAATCGAAGGGTCTTTTGCAACTATGGATTTTTTACCCATTCTTCTTACATGCTTATCCAAACCTAATGGGTACGTTACTATCCACGCATGACACTGCATACCTCTCTTGTGGCTCTCATTTATCACAAACTCCAAAGGATCAAATGATTTTTCACCAAAACCCTTAGACACAACTATTGAAGACATCGGCTCTATCTTAGATTTATAGAACACCTCTCCCCTCGCTCTAACTTGAAATAATACAGTATTGAAATTATGTTTTTGTAAATTGTCTAATATAGTTATCAACTCACGTTTCTGAGCATCCTCTGACACTCTGTTGCGCGGCCAATCTAACCCATAATTTGTTGTAAGCCATACCGCTCTGATTTCAGTTGCCGGGGGCAAAGCCAAACAAACATCTAGTATAAAAAACGACAAAATAGTGAGCAAAAATATTTTTTTGTTCATTGTTAGAATAAAGCTACTCGTTACTCTACAAATTTACACTAAAAACATACTACTAAAACGAAATTTTAATTACTTAACAGTCTTTTCCTCCTAATTTATTATAAAAGTACTGACATGGCTGGATAAGTTGCAAAAAAATAGTACATTTACTATCTCAATAAAATAAATGAATATGACACGAAAAATATTATTATTACTATCCGCATTATTTATTACGTTTTCAAACATAGATGCTCAACAGATTATTGCACATCGAGGTTATTGGAAAGCTGAAGGTTCGGCTCAGAACTCTATCGCCTCACTCAAAAAAGCGAACGAAATTAAGGTATATGGGTCTGAGGTTGATGTTTGGCTCTCTTCAGATGGAGTTCCGGTAGTAAATCACGACAGAGAAATTGCTATCGAAGGCCAAAGCTACGTTATACAAAACACTCCGTTATCAACACTTCGAAAGGCTAAACTTTCTAACGGAGAAGTGCTACCAACATTCGAGGAGTACTTGGATGCTTTCGAATATTGCAAAAACATAAAACTTATTGTTGAGTTCAAAACACATGATTTAGCAGAAAGAGAAAATGAGCTTGCTAAAAAGGTGATTGATATGGTTAATGCTCGCAATTTGCAAGATAGAGTTGAATACATATCTTTTGGTCTGAACTTCATATTTCAAATACGCAATCTTGCTCCAGAATCACCTGTGTACTATCTAACCGGCGAAATTGCCCCACAAAACCTCGCCAAATTAGGTGTGGGATTAGATTACAACTTTAATGTTTTTAAGAGACAACCCAACTGGGTAAAGGAAGCTCAAAACAGCAATGTCAAAGTAAACACGTGGACCGTCAACAACCCTGAAGATATTCAAGCAATGATTGATCTTAATGTCGACTTCATAACAACTGATGAACCTCTATTGGTGAGGTCAATAATTAATAAAAAATAACGCGTCAGTTTTAGAATGTCTGGAATATACATTCACATACCCTTCTGTAAGACAAGATGTAACTACTGCGATTTCTATAAAACTACTGATGAAAGGCTTATAGATGGGTATGTTGAAGCGTTATGTAAAGAGATCTATTTAAGAAAGACCGAACTTAAAACTCCGGTAAAGACCATATATTTTGGCGGAGGGACACCTAGTAGATTAAACTATACCAAGTTATGTAAAATATTTGAGTCGATTTCATCAAACTATTCCATAGATACTGATGCAGAAATAACTCTGGAGGCAAACCCTGATGATCTCACCACAGATTACATAAAAATGCTTTGTGACACTCCTATCAACCGCCTTAGCATAGGAGTACAAAGCTTTGACGATATAGAGTTGAAATTCCTTAGTCGGCGTCACAATGCTCTACAAGCTATAGACTCAATTCACAGTTCTCAAAAGCACGGATTCCATAATATAAGCATAGACTTGATGTATGGCTTGCCCAACCAAACGCTGGATATCTGGAGACAAAACTTGAAAAAAGCGTCAAGCATTGGCATACAACACCTATCTGCCTACCACCTAATTTATGAGCCTAATACCATTATTACAAGGCTCTTAGAGCAAGGTAAAATCAATCCTGCCAATGAGGATCTAAGCAATGATATGTTTGCTTTATTGATTGAACAAATGACTAATGCCGGATTTATCCATTACGAAATATCATCATTTGCAAAAAAAGGGTTCATTTCCAGACACAACAGTTCTTATTGGACAGGATTGCAATACTTAGGTTTCGGCCCATCTGCCCACTCATTCAACGGAGAGGCCCGCTCGTGGAATATATCATCCGTGACAGATTACATAAAGAGCATCAACTCAGGAAAACTTTGCTATGATAGTGAGCATCTGTCTGAGAACGAAAAATACAACGAATACATCCTGACCGGTCTACGCACTGCATGGGGAATAGATCTTATCAAACTGAAACAACATTTCGGTGATGATTACTTATCTTACTGTCTCGAAAATGCTAAACCATACATAGAATCCAACAAAATATCCATAGAACAAAACACAATGAAATTAACATCCAATGGAATATTTACTTCGGATGGCATTATGAGTGACCTAATGATAGTATGATCAGCTTAATCCCTCAATTTCTCCATTGACAATATCAATTCTCTTTGCCTGAGGATCTGCCGGCAGTCCTGGCATACGTACCATCTCACCTGCTAATGCGACAATAAATTCAGAGCCTCTATTTATCACCAAATCATTTACTTCAAAAGTAAAATCACTGGCCACACCATACCACTTAGGATCTGCACTGAAAGAATATTGCGTCTTTGCTATACATACCGGCATTTTTTCTAATTCTGTGCCTTGTATAAGTTTAAGTTTCCTTTTAGCTTTATCTCCAAACACAACATCTCTTGCTCCATAAACATTTGTAGCTATTTTACTAATCTTAGTCTCAATATCGTCATTATCATTATACGTAAATCTCAACTCATCAGATGGATTATTTTCTATAGCCTCCACTACTTTATTAGCCAGATCTATAGCGCCATTTCCACCTTCAACATAAGAGTTAATAGCAGAGAATGACACGCCATTTTCCTCACAAAAATCTCTTACCAATCCTATCTCTTCTTCGGTGTCAAATGAATACTTATTAAAAGCAACTACCATCGACTGACCGAACTTCCTTAAATTATCGATGTGTTTCTTTAGGTTTTCCAGCCCCTTACTCAAACCTACTGAATCGGGGGCCTTAATATCCTTCTCTGGCGTTCCTCCGTGCATTTTCAGACCTTGGGATGTAACTACAATAACTGTCAATTTAGGCCTCAAACCACTCTTTCTGCACTTTATATCGAAAAACTTCTCTGCACCAAGATCTGCGCCAAAACCCGCCTCAGTAATAACATAATCTCCATAAGTCATCGCCATTTTTGTCGCTATTACACTATTGCATCCGTGTGCGATATTGGCAAAAGGCCCCCCATGAATAAATGCAGGAGTATTTTCAGTTGTCTGAACCAAATTAGGATTAATAGCATCTTTCATGATTACAGCTATAGCTCCTGCTACCCCCATATCCTTAACCGTCAAAGGTTCGCCATTTACCCTATAACCGAGTAAAATATTTTCTATCCTTCTTCTCAAATCATCCTCATCCTCCGACAGACACAATATAGCCATCAACTCTGACGCTGCTGTTATATCAAACCCTGATTCCTGAACAATGCCATTTCCTGCGCCTAAACCTGTAACAATATTTCTCAAACTCCTATCATTAACATCCAAAACCCTCTTCCAAAGTATCTGTTTCAACTCATTTTCCGTACCCCTGGCTCTAAAATTATAGTTATCCAACAATGCCGATATTGTGTTGTGTGCAGTGGTAACCGCATGGAAGTCTCCCGTAAAGTGAAGATTTATTTTATCCATAGGCAACACTTGAGCATATCCACCACCTGTCGCACCACCTTTCATTCCGAAAACTGGTCCGAGCGATGGTTCTCTCAGTGCAGCGATAGCCTTCTTCCCAATTTTATTTAATCCCAGAGCAAGGCCAACTGAAACTGTTGTCTTTCCAATACCTGCCTTTGTTGGAGTAATAGACGTAACTAATATCAAGTTACTATTCTTTATTTTTTCTTCATCGATTAGTGAATAAGGAATTTTGGCAATATACTTGCCATAATTGATGACATCATCTTTATCAATGCCCATATCCTCTGCTATATCATTGATATTCCTTAATTTGGTCTCTCTAAAAATCTCTATATCTGACTTCATATCGCATAAATATTTTATTCTTTATAATCTAACTCTTGAGCTTATCTTCCAACATAATCAGTTGATCTCTAAGCTGTGCAGCTTCCAAAAACTCCAACTTTTTAGCAGCATCCATCATAGCCTTTCTGGTTTTCTCAATTTTCTTCTTCAAATCATCAACACTCGCATAATTCTCCAACGGCTCGGCTACCATAGAAACATAATCAGGCTCCACATATACTCCTGGTTCAACATTACCGGCATGTCCCATATTCAATGCCGAAGAGTGAGTTTTCTTTATTTGCATAGGAGTAATACCATGCTCCTCATTATATCGCATCTGTTTCTCTCTGCGCCTGTTAGTCTCATCAATGGTTTTCTGCATACTTTCTGTTATAGTGTCTCCATAGAAAATTACCTTACCATTGACATTTCTCGCCGCTCTACCGGCCGTTTGAGTCAATGATCTATGCGACCTCAAAAACCCCTCCTTGTCAGCATCAAGCACAGCCACTAATGAAACTTCCGGCAAATCCAATCCTTCTCTCAACAAATTTACACCTATCAACACATCAAACAGTCCGGCTCTCAAATCATCCATTATCTTTACTCTATCCAGCGTATCAACGTCAGAATGTATATAATTGCATCGCACCCCATTTTCAGTCAAATAGTCAGTGAGTTCCTCCGCCATACGTTTTGTCAATGTCGTCACCAAAACTCTTTCGTCTTTTTCAACACGTTGTTGTATTTCCTCCATCAAATCATCAATCTGATTGATACTCGGTCTCACATCGATGGGCGGATCTAACAAACCGGTAGGTCTAATAAGTTGATCAACAACAATTCCTTCCGACTTCTCAAGCTCATAGTCAGCAGGCGTCGCACTAACAAATATTATCTCTGGTGTAAGTGCTTCAAACTCCTCAAACTTTAATGGTCTGTTGTCAATGGCAGCCGGCAATCTAAAGCCATATTCCACCAAGTTCAGTTTGCGTGAATGGTCTCCGCCATACATAGCTCTAATCTGTGGAATAGTCACATGACTTTCGTCAATAACGGTAAGATAATCTTCAGGAAAAAAGTCCAACAAGCAGAAAGGTCTAGTTCCTGGTAACCTTCCGTCAAAATATCTGGAATAATTTTCAATTCCCGAACAATAACCGACCTCCTTAATCATCTCAACATCGTACGTAACTCTCTCATATATCCTCTTCGCCTCAAGCGGCTTCCCTATCTCCCTAAAAAACTCAACCTGCTTCCCTAAATCCAACAGAATCTCATCCACCGCTCTATTTATCCTTTCTTGTGTAGTAACAAATAGGTTTGCAGGAAATATCCTATAAGAATCTAACCTCTCTTGCGTAACTCCACTAAGTGGATCTACAATCTCAATGCTCTCAATCTCATCTCCCCAAAAAATTGTTCTGACTATATAATCATGATATGCTAAAAACACGTCAACGGTATCTCCTTTAACCCTGAAATTTCCTCTATCAAATTCCTGTGTCTCATTTCTTGAATATAGACTACTTACCAAGTGTCTCAAAAAAACATCTCTTTCAATCTGTTGACCTACACTTATCTCAATGGTTGTCTTCTTAAAATCTTCCGGATTGCCGATACCATATAGGCACGAAACCGACGAAACTACGATAACATCATTTCTACCCGATAATAAAGATGATGTCGTGGCAAGTCTAAGCTTCTCAATCTCATCATTTATAGATAAATCTTTTTCTATATAAGTGTCTGTTGTAGGAATATACGCTTCCGGTTGATAGTAGTCATAATAAGAAACAAAATACTCAACCGAATTATGCGGGAAAAAACCCTTAAACTCACTATACAGCTGTGCTGCTAACGTCTTATTATGGCTCAAAACCAAAGTAGGTTTATTCACTTTAGCTATCACATTGGCAATAGTAAAAGTCTTACCCGAACCGGTAACGCCAAGCAGTGTCTGATATGGCACCTTATCTCTTAGTCCGTCAACCAATGCCTTTATTGCTTCCGGTTGATCTCCTGTTGGCCTATATTCTGATGTAAGTTCAAAATCCATAACCCAATAATCATTTACTATGGTGCCGTATTGTATGGTTTAGTTTCATAAATACTTACAATATCAAATTCATCGTCTACATAAATATGCACTATGTATCCGGGAATCTGAACCAACTTATTATCAACAGTATATGACTTTGTCAATGCCACATTTACCTTATAATTTTTTTCACCACCACTGCTATCTTCAACATATTGTAATTCATCCATATTAGGTTGAAAATCTATTCTTGCTCCACGTACTTGAGCAGCAGTTACCAACAAATCTCCAACTATCCTTTCTCTCGACAAACCTCCCGAACCAAAAAACCTATTCACGTGAGGTGCCAAGAAGTTATACATGCCATCATGATTCATCGACGAAAGTGCAGAATAAAAGCCTTCAACCGTATTTTTTAATGAATCCAACACATCCAGATTAACGGGCGAATCTTGATATAGCATTTCATATCTATTTTCTGCCAAACTCAAATATTCTCCATTGAGTTTTCCACTATTAGTTAGCGTAATATATTCTTTGTACGAATCAGCTGTGTTAACATTCAACGTAACCGCCCAATACAACGAATCCAATCGTTGCTTGACAAGTGGAATATATGGACTGTTAGTATAATTCTTCAAAAAACCTTGTAGTTCCGATAGGCTTCCAGTGTTCTTAATCTTTTGCCATTCACCGGCTTCCGACTCCTTAAGCAATCTAATGTTCTCATTAGCATCCTCAATATGAGTACCATAGGGAAATGCCATAATATAAGCAATATACCCATCAACGGTATTAGTTTTAACTGCGGCCTCCCATCCACTTCTTTCCAAATTCTTCTGCCTCACATTCTTATCATACACAAAGTACGACACCACAAAAAAAATGACTATCACAAAAAACCACACAACTTTAACCCAAAACCTATTCTTTCCCTTCTTAGTCTTATCTTTAATATCATTATCCTCAAAACTGCTATCCTCATCACCTTTTCCTACCACCGCTACAGAATATTTTTCAACTTCGTCCTTCTCCTCATAATTATAGAATGAATCATCTTGAGATATTTTTACCTCAAAATCATCGTTAAGTCGCTTTGCACAATCTTCACAAAAGACCGAACCTTTCATCCTGCTCTTACCACATAAAGGACACTGTTCTTGCATAAAAAATCCTCTTAAAATCATTCACTTCTACCCTTACAAAGATACTAAAATTAAAACAAATATCGGTACTAATTTAACGTAATATATACTCATCTAAAAACCGTTTACTGTGGGTGTTTGCATTGAAAAATCTTATTTATTACTTTTGCTGAAAAGTCATAAATAATCACATGTCAAACTCGCCTTCTACGTCATCAAACAACTTATACTTAAGCATTAAAGTCAAGCTTATCTCCGTAATTAACGACAAAAAATTACTTTTATGTTCAGATTATAACAATCCTGAATCCAAAATATATGTAAGCTACTATGATGACAAACTATCTGATAATCAAACAAATTACATTGAGCAATTTTGGCATGGAGCAACCATTAACCTAATAGATTGTACTACCGATTCCGAAGGAATACTATTCCCAACATTCATAGTTCTTGAGCCTGATTATCTAATAGATGCATCTTCCATCGCCGAGTGTTTCCAAAGTTACCTTATTTCTCCGCTCCACTTTTTCCGCAATCGTTTTTTTCAAATAGATAACAGTGCAAGCATACTTCTCGGTAATCTTGCCAACTTTTTCCTCGACGAATTGATATACTTAGCTAACAGTGAGGATATTACCTTTAAAGATGTTTTCTATAAATCTTTCATTCAATCACCTATAGAATATACAACATGTGTCGACATACGAGAAGATGGCGATTTCCGAAACTTCATGTCCAGAGCATACGTAATTTTCGAGAACATCAAACGTGTAATTAACAACGACTTAGAATCAAAAGATATCGATGCCGATTTCTGCACACTCGAACCCTCATTCTTCAGTGCAAAATATGGGTTTCAAGGCCGACTCGACCTACTTGAACTGAAACCTCATAACAACTATAAACAAACCGCTCACATCATTGAGTTAAAATCGGGACGTCTGCCATATCCGGAATCCGATGTACACAAAATTTCATTAAATCATCTCGCTCAAACATATATATATCACCTTCTTATAGAGAGTGTTTTCGAAAAGCAAAATATCGAAACCAAAGCATACATCCTATACGCAGCATCTACCATAAGCGGAACAAATATCCGCAATGCCGGTATTAACGAAAGATTCATAAAATACATTCTGAATATTAGAAATACTATAATCATCAACGAGCACCATATCATCAACGAAGGACCTGCTTTCATACATGCGCTATTCAAAACAATGATTTCTCAAGCAGAAGGTTCAACAAATCTGCCACCATTTTATATCGGCAAAATCAATTATTTGTCAAACAGCCTACGTGCAAGCACATCAACCGAACTTACTTATTTTTATAGGTTCACTCAGTTTGTTTCTCAAGAAATGTATCACAGCAAAATAGGCAACGTCGACTCAGATTCTCCAATTGGTATGGCATCCTTATGGAACAGCTCATTTCAAGAGCGTGCCAAATCACTCGACGTGGTATATAATCTAACAATATCATCACGACATTTCTCTAAAAATAATATGACGATAGTCTTTCAAAGAGACATAAACTCAAATAACAACAATGAAATCACAAACTTCAGAGATGGTGATATCTGTATAGTATATCCCAGAGAAAACAATACTGATAACGTATTAAACAAGCAGATACTAAAAGGCAACATAGTCAGAATAACAAAAGAAAAAATAACTGTTCGCTTCCGACACAAACAGCGAAACCTTCACTATTTCCAAAACAACAACCTATGGGCTATTGAGCACGATTCTCTCGACTCCTCATTCAACCAAATGTATAAAAGCCTTTTTGCTTTCATATCTGCCACCAGTAAAAAGAAAAACCTGCTTTTAGGAATAGAACCACCTCATTACAAAGAGTATGAAACAAAACTACAACAAAACGACATTAGTATCCAGCATAACAAACACACTGAGGCAATTGTCCAAAAAGCCCTGCATGCCGATGATTATTTCTTAATCATTGGCCCCCCTGGTACAGGCAAAACCTCAATCGTTGCACGTCGAATAATAGAGGAGTACTACAAGAGCCCGGATACCAACATCTTGGTTTTAGCATACACAAATCGAGCTGTCGACGAGCTTTGCGATGCTATAAGCATAGCTGTCTGCAAAGATGATAACCCCTTAGATCATTTCATACGAATCGGTAGCGAACTATCTTGTGAAGAGAAATATCGCCCTACATTATTGCAAAACGTTTCAGAAAATTTTTCAAACAGGGAATCGCTTAAATCGAAGATTATCAACACACGAATATTCGTATCTACCATATCTTCGTTGGCAGGAAAAATGGAAATATTCTCTCTAAAAAAATTTGATGTAGCAATTATTGATGAAGCATCTCAAGTACTTGAACCACAAATAATAGGCATACTACCAAACTTCCAGAAATTCATACTTATCGGAGATCACAACCAACTTTCAACCATCGTCCTTCAAAGTGAAGATAGCTCAAAAATAAAAGAAGCATCACTTCGCAAAATTGGCATCACCAACTGTCGCATATCTTTCTTCGAAAGACTTCTTAATAGATGCATATCTCAAGGCTGGACCAACTCATATGCACAACTCTCTCTCCAAGGACGTATGCACGATGATATCGCAAAATTTCCTGCTTCCAAATTCTACAAAGGCAACCTATTCATAGCAAACAATTGGCAAACATCCGATTGGCAACTGACGACATCGTACGATTCAATATTGCACCAGATTGTGACCAATCATCGCAATGCACTGATATCCACAACACCCACCGCAGACGACTCAAATTATTACAACACTAATAATCATAATGGCATAATGACGTCATACAAAACCAACCATGACGAAGCAGAAATAGTTGTAGCACTCATTAATGCTATAAAACAAGCCTACTCAGAAAACAATATGCCATTCACACCATCCTCAATAGGAATAATAGCGCCCTACCGCAACCAAATCGCACTAATACGACACAAAATACAGGAGTCCAACCTCGATGACTTCGAAAACATCATGATCGACACAATCGAACGCTTTCAAGGCAGTCAACGCGACATAATAATTATCTCTCTATGCATCAACGATGTCGTCCAGTTCAAATATCTATGCAACCTAAATGAAGACGGCACTGTCGACCGAAAGCTAAATGTTGCACTTACCCGCTCACGCAACCAACTGTTCATAGTAGGCAACTCACATCTCATGCAACAAAACCCAATCTACAATTCACTACTTGAGGCCTACAAAGACAAAACATTCTATCTTTCCAATTACTCACTGCATTAGCACAACAAATAAAAAATAGGGTGTATCGCAAAGTGATACACCCTAACATCTAAAACCTTATAATTTCACAATCTAGAATGCAGGATATCCCGGATTCTGTACCAAGTTATTATTAGTTTCCCAAGCCTCTTCCGGAATAGGGAACAACAACAGATGAGGATCACTCTTTGTTGGACGTAAAAATCCTGGTTCTAAGAATGTCCCAAACCTTATCATATCTTGACGATTGCTGTTTTCCCATGCAAGTTCAAGCCTTCTCTCCTTATAAACATTATCCAAAGTTACAGCTGTATAGTTGTGAGATGCATCACCAAAACCTCTTTCTCTAATTGTGTTCACCAAGCGGGTCGCTTCAGCGTTATCCTTTCCTAAACGAACCAATGCTTCAGCCTTCATCAAATAAACATCTGCAAGACGGAAAATAGCAAAATCATTTTCCATATCCGAGTTGGCTAAACCTTTTTCAAAAGTCCATTTATTGCATCTTGCACCTTCTTCTTGATGCACTTCACCCCACATGCCTTCGCGAAGTGTTCCTTCTATAATGTGCAAATCGATTGTGTGAATTAACTTACGTGAATGTCCCGTAATAATAATCTCACCTGTTGATGGATCAATCATTGGACCAATCAAAAACGAACCCTCTTTTCTCTTGTCAGCATCGTCAAACTGCTTCACGTAATCTGGTTGTGCACACACACCATTCCATGTCCCAACTGTCATACCCAAAGCTATAGGATCCAAATAATGCAAAGTTCTCTTATGTATGTGATTTCCCCCATCGTCCCTACCAAAAGTTATAGGTAGAATAATCTCTCTCGAAACCTGATTATTTACATCAAAGTTTGTCTTCCAATTTGGCTCGATGATGTAATCCATAGCTATAACCTTATCAGCTGCTTCAACAACACCTTCCCAATTTGCTTTACCTGTCCAAGCTTCAGCATTCAAGTACATTTTTGCCAAAAGAGTGTATGCTGCACCGCTAGTAAATTTGCCATAGCTCTCACTTGTAACATCCGAACGTAGAACATCCTTAATTTCATTCAACTCTTTAACAACAAAATCATACAACTGCTGACGATTAGACATCTTTGGCAACTCGGTACTTGTAAAATCATCAACAAGCGGAGCATTTCCAAAATAGTCAATCAAAATATAATACCAATAGGCTCTCACGCCTCTGATTTCTGCGAGTGTCCTTGCTTTTAGCTCTGGATCCATTTCAGTGTTTTCAATAGTAGCATAAATTTGATTTGCTGTCGTGATTCCTGACATACAAGCGTTCCAAGAATTTTTTATTAAACTGGTTCTTCCATGCCATGTGTGCAACTTCATAACCATATGAACACCTCCATCCCACCAGTCTCCACCAACGCGAGTCGGTGTAATAGACATATCTCCTGACGACTCAGATAATAGGAATATATCACCCGGCCAAACATCTTTCAAAGATCTATACACAGGTGCAATAATAGCATTTATCTCTGCCGGCTTCTGTCCAAACTGATCTGCCGGAATTTTATCATATACAGTCTCATCCAGGTTGGTACATGAGAAAAAACCTCCCATAAAAACTAACACTACCAACATCAACGTGTGCTTATATATTTTTTTCATATTCATAGTAATAAATAAAATTAGAATGTTAATGATACGCCTAATGAAATAGTTCTTGCTTTAGGATAATACTCACGATCCTCAACGCCTGGAGCAAGACCGTCATTCCTATTTTCATCCACTTCAGGATCCAATCCTTTATAATTAGTTATTACAAACAAATTCTGTCCGGTGGCATAAACTCTTGCTCTTTCCAACCAACCAATTTCTTCAGTATTAAAAGTATAACCAAATGACATATTGTCTAAACGTATATGCGACGCATCTTCAACATACAAAGATGAATATTCGGGAACTACCTTCAACTCATGAATAAGTGGATCATTCAACGCATTGGCACCTATCAGATAACCGGGGTGACCGTATGACATTCGTCCCATATTCAAAACCTTATTGCCTAAGGTTCCTCTGAAAAACATAGATAAATCAAATCTCTTATATCTGAATTGATTATTCCAACCGAAAGTCAAATCTGGTTGTGCAGAACCAATATATGTATAATCTTCAGCTGTAACACCTGTCACCTCTTCACCATCTTTGTTTTTGAAAATATACTTCCCTTCTTCGTTAATTCTAACAAACTCTGGCCCGTAAAATTGGCCAACAGGATAACCTTCCTCAATAACGTGAGTAGTACGACCTGAACCTCCGCGAACCCAAGCATCACCAACCAAAATACGACTGGTTGTGTAAATATCGTTCGACATACTTGTTATCTCATTCTTATTGTGAGCTAATGTCAAAGATGTATTCCAATGAAAATCTTTTGATCTTACCGCATCAAAACTTACTGCCAATTCAACACCGGTATTTCTCATATCACCAACATTAGCCATCATATCTGGATGTAAGAATGGAGGTGTCGGCACCTTATAAGTATACAACATGTCTGACGTTTTCTTGTCATACCATTCCAACGTACCTGTCAAACGATTATCAAATAAGAAGAAATCCAACCCTATATTAAACATCGAAGTTTCTTCCCACTTCAAATCAGGGTTCGCATTCTGGCTAATCTTATATGCTGTCAACCACGCACCGTTATTATAATATGTTCCATCTGCTCCGTACAGCTGCAGCGTTCTATACGGATCAAGCCCCGACTGATTACCCGTAACTCCATATCCTACTCTCAATTTCAATTCATTAACCCAAGTCTGGTTTTTCATGAATTCCTCTTCCGATATTGCCCAAGCTGCTGAAACTGATGGAAATGTACCCCACTTATGGTTGGCACCAAACTTTGATGAGCCATCTCTACGAACCGTTGCTGTAAGCATATATCTTGACATATAGCTATAATGTGCTCTTCCATAGAATGATATCAATCTTGACATATTTCTGGACGATTCCACATCAGTTGGCCTCAATCCCTGCCCCGATTGCAAATTGTCTGCTCCAAGCAAATCTGTCGTAAAGTTTCTATTCGATGCTCTCATAGAAGAAAAACTAACCTCTTCCCATGAATATCCTCCAAGCAAATTCAAACCATGTTGTTCTTCAGCACCAAATTTCCCATTATACTCCAAATTCCACTCCATCAAATTCTTGTCAAAAATATTATTTCTACGCTCAGCATAACCACCATCATCACGACCTGCCTCTGTCTCAGAGTTATTGTATCTGCTTCTTTCAAACGTACCACGTTCTTTGTGGAGTAGTGTCTTAATACTCAAATCCTCTGTTATGTCAAACAAAATATCTCCTGAACCGGTGTAGTGAGTACCTTTTATCTTATTCTCATTATATTCTTGATTGCGTACTGGGTTGCCCTGATCATATTCTCTGGTATCAAACCAATCACCATTTTCCAATTTCACAGGATACACCGGCAACATATTATAAGCCAACACAAAATTACGACGATTGGCATGATCAAAATCCCTCATAGTAGCCGATCCTGTCAAGCTTATTCTCAACCTGTCATCAATAGCTCTCTGCTGCACCTGAAAACGGAAATTATAACGATCCAATGCGTTATCTTTCATCACACCCTGACTGTTTTGATAGTTAAAAGAAGCCCTATAGTTATTGCTTGAGCCACCTCCCGACAATGACACACTATGGTTTTGTGAAAATCCTGTACGGGTTATCTCATCAAACCAATCTGTGTTAGCTCCATATTTATCATAAACAGATGCATCGCTACCACTATTCTTTGCATATTCTCTCCACTCATCAGCTGTTAATAAGTCAGGTTTATTTGCAATCATAGAAGCAGCTACATAACCTTCATAAGAAACTCTTGGCTTTACAGCCGAACCTCTCTTCGTTGTAATAAGAATAACACCTCCTGCAGAACGGGAACCATAAATTGCTGCAGAAGAAGCATCCTTAAGTACAGATATTGACTCAATATCCTGAGGTGCAACCGACTGCAAATCGCCACCCGGAATACCATCAATAACAATAAACGGCCCCTGGTCATTTTGAAGTGTTGAAACTCCTCTAAGTCTAATTCTTGAACCATCTGTGACATCTCCCGATGGTGTTGATATTGTCAAACCTGCAACCTTGCCTTGCAACAAGTCGGCAGCATCACGAGTTACACCCTGGTTAAAATCTTCTGATGTAACATTAGTAACCGAACCTGTCAATTCTCGCCTCTTCATTTCACCATATCCTACAACTACTAACTCATCCAATACCTCAGAATCATCATGCAATGTTACATTAATGTTTGTCCTGCCTTCCACAGCAATAGTTTCCGATTTCATACCAACGTATGACACAACTAAATTAGCATTCCTAGCAACATTATTCAACTCAAATCGTCCGTCAATATCTGTCACAGTACCTGAATTGGTCCCCTCAACTTGAACAGTGACACCTATCAACGGGTCTCCGTTTGAATCACTAACAACACCTTTAACGTTGACTGTTTGTGCATGGATTACTAAGGCAAAAAACCACAAAAAAGCCAACATCAAACCTTTAGTCAGATTGAAATCTTTCCTTTTCATAGATTTAATAAATGTTTTAAATAAAATAATCGATTTAAAATTATAACACCGCTAAAATACACAATTTTTTAATAAAAACAAATTAAATTTAAATACATCATGGCGTTTAAATATTAACAAAAATCACTTATAAAAAATAAGCCTAGTCTCTTATGAAAACCATAATCGACAAGGCTTATACAAAAAAAACAATACGAAAAATTACTCTAAATAACCGAATTTCCCCTCATTAAAATCCTCAAAAGCTTGATAAATCTCTTCTCTTGTATTCATCACAAAAGGGCCATAGGCGGCAATTGGTTCATCAAAAGGCTCTCCGCTCATCAACAAGATCACACAATCTTCAATAGCTTTTAACTCAAAATAGTCGCCATCGTTTGCCATCAAAGCCAAATTATTAACAGGCAACTCTTCTGCATCATTTATAGTGACACTACCTTTCAAAGCCAGTAGCAGAGTGTTAAAATCTTTAGGTAAATCAATCTTAACTGAAGCACCCTTCTTCATTATAACATTCCACAAATGGATTGGAGAAAACGTTAAGGCTGTACCTTCAACCCCTTTATATTCACCGGCAATTATTTCAACCTTGCTACCATCATCGTCAATGCTTACTGCCTTGAAGTTTTTATTTTCAATTGCCTGATATCTTGGAGTACCCATCTTATACTCCTTGGGCAAATTAACCCAAAGTTGAACCATCTGAAAAACTCCACCTTTCTTTGCCCACTCTTTTTCATGAAACTCTTTATGCAATATACCACCGGCAGCAGTCATCCATTGTACGTCACCCTCGCCAATTACTCCACCTCCACCATTGCTGTCATGATGTTCAACTTTTCCTTGATATGCAATAGTAACAGTTTCAAACCCTCTATGTGGATGAGGACCAACTCCTCTTGGCACATCTGATGGAGCAAATTCATGTGGCGAATTATAATCCAACAATATAAAAGGATTTGTTCTCGCCATCGTCAGAGGTGGCACACCGGGTATAAAATTATGCACATAAAATCCATCCCCAACCCAACGTCTGCGAGGTGGTTCAAAGACTCGTTCTACGCTTCTTTTATTCATATAGATAACCTTCCTTTTTTACTCAATAACCAAATAAACAATTAATGTTGTATTATCATATAACATAAACGATAATAAGATATTACAACTCTCTTATCCAAATATTTCTAAAACTAATAGGAATGCTTGGATCACCGTGCGATTGCAACCTTATTGGTCCATCACCATGCCTTTTAACCTGTGGAAAACCAATATATTCTGTCGTTCCAATAATTGTAGTATTGTTTTGCACCAACACCCCATTATGCAACACGGTAACCGTAGGATAGGTACGATAATTGCCATCCTCTTTAAACGTAGGAGCAGTATATATTATGTCATACACATTCCACTCTCCTGGTTTTCTCATAGCATTCACTAATGGCGGTGTCTGCTTATATACACTGCCTGCCTGACCATTCACGTATGTCTCATTATCGTAATTATCCAGAACCTGAATCTCATACATTCCTTGCAAAAACACACCACTGTTTCCACGTGCTTGGCTTTCGCCCTCAATACCTACAGGAACACGCCATTCCAAGTGCAACTGAAAATCTCTGAATTTCTGTTTAGTCTGTATATCACCCTTACTCTTATCAACCGTAAAAACACCATTTTCTACCAACCATTCAGCCGGACCACCTTTTGCGCTTTCCCATGCCGATAAATCACCCCCATCAAACAACACAATCGCATCCGATGGAGCTTTTACAGCCTCATCACCAACTTTTCCTGGTGTAACCACATTTGGCTGAGGTGTCCAATATTCCGACATCTCCGGCCTCATTTTCATCCTCTCGGGATAATTTTTCTCTTGAGCATTTACAACTAATAAAAATGCTCCCAACAACATAATTGTAAAATAAACTCTCTTCATATTTCAGTAAAATTTAATAGCTCTTTTCACTCTGTAAATTTAAGATAATATTACGAGAAAAGCAATTTTAAACTCAAGATGATACACCTCTAAAAAAAGTTTATTTCTTTTTTATTATCACTTTTGACAAGTTGAACAAAAAAAAGTATCTTTACACAATAATCGATTATTGTGCAAATATATTGTCAAACATGAAGAAGTATTTTGTAACCCAAATATTGATAGTATTAAACATAGTTTTATCACTGGCTTGCACCAACCTGCTTGTTGGTAAAAAAGCCTCCACCGATGGATCAACGCTGATATCTTATGCTGCCGACTCTTACGGTCTTTATGGCGAACTTTACCACTGGCCTGCCATGCAATACAAACCAGGTGATATGCTAAAAGTCTATGAGTGGGACACCGGAAAATACTTGGGAGAAATACCCCAAGCCCTTAGAACATACAACGTAATAGGTAATATGAATGAGCATCAGCTTACTATTGGCGAAACCACTTTCGGAGGAAGACCGGAACTTGTAGACACCACCGGCATCATGGATTATGGTAGCTTGATATACATTACTCTACAAAGAGCAAAAAATGCACGAGAAGCAATACAGGTAATGACTGACCTAGTTGAAAAACATGGATACTACAGCAGTGGCGAATCATTCTCAATTGCCGACCCCAACGAAATATGGATAATGGAAATGATAGGTAAAGGAACCGGCAACAAGGGTGCCGTATGGGTAGCCGTTCGTATTCCCGACGATTGTGTGGCTGCACATGCCAATCAGTCACGAATCCAACAATTTCCCCTTGACCAACCTGAAAATTGCATCTATTCTAAAGATGTAATTTCTTTCGCAAGAGAAAAAGGTTTCTACTCCGGTAAGGACGAAGACTTCAGTTTTGCCAAAGCCTACAACCCTTTAGATTTCGGAGGACTACGCTATTGTGAAGCCAGAGTTTGGTCGTTCTTCAACAGTGTTAACAAGGATATGGGTAAATACGTTACTTACGCACAAGGAAAAACAACAGACCCAATGCCTTTGTATATTAAACCCGACAGAAAACTAAGTGCGCAAGACATTAAAGACATGATGCGAGATCACTACGAAGGCACTGAACTCGACTGGCGCTTCGATGTTGGTGCGGGCCCATTCAATTCACCATATAGATGGTCACCTCTTTCTTATGAAGTGGATGGCGTGGAATATTGCAACGAGCGACCTATCGCAACACAGCAGACAGGCTTTTCATTTGTTGCACAAATGCGCTCATGGCTGCCTGACGAGATTGGTGGCATATTATGGTTTGGCGTCGATGATGCTGCTCAAACGGTTTACTACCCTTTCTATTGTGGACACGACAATGTTCCATTGGAAATGGCAGTTGGTAATGGCGACCTGCTAACCTTCTCATGGACATCAGCATTTTGGATTCACAACTGGGTTTCTAACATGGTCTACACTCGATATAGCGACATGAGCCAAGACATGAAATTGGTCCAAGCTAAACTTGAAAACAAGTTCTCTGAAAAACAAGCTGAAGTTGAGGAGAAAGCAAAAGAACTTTACAAAAATGATAAAAATGAAGCCAAAAAATACTTGACAGAATACACAAACAACCAAGTAAAAGACGGAATAGCAGAATGGAAATCATTGGGTGAATTCCTAATGGTTAAGTACTTAGACGGGGTAATCAAGCAAGAGGAAAACGGAAAATTCAAAAGGACAGAACATGGATTACCTGCAAACCCTCTGCGCCCTGGCTACTCAAATGAATATTATAAGAAAATTGTAGATCAAACCGGCGATAAATACAAAGTATTGCCTGTTGAAACAGAATAATTACAAAAAGATATACAGATTATGGAAGATGTTACATTATTAGAACATGTCACCGCTAAGGCTATGGCATGGATTAATGGCAATTATGATGCCGAGACAAAAAACGAAATTCAAGCAATGCTTGACAGTTCTGACAATTCTGCATTGATTGATGCTTTCTACAAAGACCTGGAATTTGGAACCGGTGGCCTCCGAGGCATAATGGGTGCCGGTAGTAACAGAATGAACAAATATACTGTCGGAGCTGCAACTCAAGGACTTTCCAACTATCTAATCAAAGAGTTTTCTCATCTTGATCAGATTAAAGTAGTTGTTGGGCATGACTGCCGTAACAATAGCCGTAAGTTTGCTGAGATCTCGGCAGACATCTTTAGCGCAAACGGAATAAAAGTATATCTATTCGAAGACTTAAGACCTACTCCGGAAGTTTCGTATGCTATTAGAAAGCTCGGATGTCAGAGTGGTATAATGATTACAGCATCTCACAACCCAAAAGAATATAATGGCTATAAAGCTTATTGGAATGATGGCGCCCAAGTTTTGGCTCCTCACGACAAAGAAATCATTGCTGAGGTAAACCGAATTAAGAATATTGAAGAGATAAAGTTTAAAGGCAATAATGACTTAATAGAGATAATCGGCGAAGACATGGACAAAGCCTTCATCGAAGAAGTTAAAAAACTATTGCTTTCTCCCGATTCTATTAAGAAATTCAAAGATTTAAAGATTGTATACACACCTCTTCATGGAACAGGAGGTACTTTGGTGCCTAAAGCATTGAAAAGCATAGGCTTCACCAATATTATTCATGTGCCGGAACAGGATGTTCTAAGTGGTGACTTCCCAACTGTTGTTTCTCCTAATCCCGAAGAACCTGCAGCTCTCGATTTAGCAATAAAAAAAGCCGAAGGGACAGGAGCCGACTTAGTTTTGGCTACCGACCCCGACTGCGACAGAATTGGTGCTGCAATAAGAAACGACAAAGGTGAAATGATTCTGATTAATGGTAATCAGATATTCTTGTTGCTCATCAACTACATAATGACTCGTAAAATAGAGTTAGGACAAATCAAGGGTAACGAATACACCGTTAAAACTATCGTAACCACCGAGCTGGCAAAGAAAATTGCTGAAAACAAAAATATCGATATGTACGACAGTTACACCGGGTTCAAATGGATAGCAGACATCATAAGAAAGAATGAAGAAACTAAAAAATATATCGGTGGTGGTGAAGAAAGCTACGGCTTCTTAGCAGGGGATTTCGTGCGCGACAAAGATGCTGTATCTGCTTGCTCACTATTCTCAGAAATGGCTACATGGGCAAGAGAAAACGGCAAGAGTGTTTTCCAATTACTTCAAGACATATACATTGAACATGGTTACTCAAAAGAGGTAGGTATTTCACTGGTACGCAAAGGTAAAGAAGGTGCTGACGAAATCGAGGAGATGATGAAAAACTTCCGTCGTAATCCGTTTAAGACTCTTGGAGGATCACCTGTTGTGCTATTCAAGGATTATGCCACTCTCGAAGCTGTCGATTATGTTAGAAACGAACATGTCGCTCTAGAGATGCCAACCACATCAAATGTACTACAATTCTTTGCCGAAGATGGCACCAAGCTATCAATACGACCTTCAGGAACAGAACCCAAGATAAAGTTCTACTTGGAAGTTATGGGTAGCGTAAAATCCAGAGAAGATTACGAACTTGCTGACAAGAAAGCAAAAGAAAAGATTGAAGAACTGAGAAAAGAATTAGGAATATGAGACGCAAATTAACTATAGCATTAGTTGCTCACGACCATCGCAAGGCTGACATGGTCGATTGGGTATTATTTAACTCCAATTTCCTATCCTCACACTTCTTGGTTTGCACAGGAACCACAGGTAACCTTGTACGTGATTCACTGATAAAACATGGTATCAATCCGGAAATTAAGATAATGAACTCAGGACCAATGGGCGGTGATGCAGAAATCGCCGCCATGGTAGTGAGAAAAGAGGTTGACCTTGCAGTCTTCTTGATAGACGACCTAAACGCTCAACCTCACGAAGCAGATATCATGATGCTTCTCCGTCAATGTAGAGTTCACAACGTACCCATTGCTTGCAATAGATATAGTGCTGACCTAATGATTACCAGCACATTGTGGGATAATTCAGATTATGTTCCATCCCCGCCAAGATATGAAAACTTTGACAGAGAAAAATGGGAAGCTGAACATGGTTATTAATTAACCATGTTCAATTCACCAATAATATATTGTGCATCCATAACCTTATCAAGCATGTATAGTGTGTAAAGTATATCCACACTTATGGTTCTTTGCATTTCAGGCTCAAACAACAAATCACCACTTAGTGATTCCCAGTTTCCATCAAACGCAAGACCTATAAGTTCACCTTTACCATTTAATACAGGGCTTCCAGAATTACCACCGGTAATATCATTTGTAGATAAGAAGTTTACTCTCAATACACCATTCTCATCTGCATATCTCCCAAAATCACCGGAACGCAAATCATTGACTATATAATCTTGAATATCAAATTCAGGGTCTCCAGGCTTATACTTTTCCAATATCCCTTTAGATGTAGTGAAATAGTTGTAAAAAACAGCATCACTTGGTCTGTAACTCTTAACACTTCCATAACTCAACCTCTGTGTAAAGTTAGCATCTGGATAAAACGTCTTATGTGAATCCATCTCCATCAATGCTGCCATAAACTCACGTTCACCTTTCAAAATGTTTTCATAATATGGAGTTAATTGACCTGCAAGTTCGTACCCCATATCCAATGTCGACAGTGCAAACTCCATTGCCGGATCACTATTTATCTTTTCAGTATCGCTGGTTTTTAATAGTTCCAGTAACTTTTCCAATGAAGTAAATTGCGACTCTTCGTAAAGCCAATCAGCATATTTACCATAGTCTCCACCAAAATCAGAATCTATCTTCTTATAAATATCAGGTAGAAATTCTTCCGGTACCCTTTCTGCGTACAGACTCATCAAAACAGGTAGCACCTTTTTATCCAAATCTGCATCGTAGTTTTTATATGATTCGATTAATCTGTCATTTATGAATGCCGACTTCTCTTCTTCAGTACCTTGTTCATTGAAACTTAATATAGTATTTGCAAAATTGATAAGCTCAATACCATTTCTAAAAGTCTCAAGATAGTAGGTAATATATTTTGTCATATCGTCCGAGCCTTTATATGCCTCCTCGAGCATACTTAAGGTGTTGCCATATTTTTTCTGATTCGATTTACTACTCTTGATCCAGTTATCAAGCCTTTGTTCAAGAGCTCGTTTTTCTGCCAATACGTTCAACCTAACGATTGCCTCATTCATACCCATTGAGTTCTTCCAATAATTAGAACTGCCTGCGTATTTGTTGGCATACTTAATACGAATAGTATCATTCTTTGTCATTGCATTCCACCAAATTTCCTGTTTTGCTCCTCTAACTTCAACTCTTGGCGCATTCTCTGAGTTCATGCGTTGCTCAATTCCCCACGAAGACATATAACGCTGAGTGCTACCAGGATAACCAATGGTCATAGCGTAATCACCATCTCTGACACCAGCCAATGAGATTGGCACAACATACTTTGGTCTGTATGGAACATTATCCTCACTATAGTAAGCAGGTTTGTTGTCCTTATCTGCATAAACCCTAAACACTGAAAAATCGCCGGTATGTCGTGGCCACATCCAGTTGTCTGTATCACCACCAAATTTACCTACAGACTGTGGTGGGGTTGCTGCTAATCTAACATCACGAAACACATCATACAATACTACATAGTATTTATTTCTTGAGTAATAAGGAACAACTCTCGCACTCGTAAATGGATCCTCTTCATACTGTTCTATCAAAACATTAGACAGAGAGTCTATTAGGTTCTGACGCTGTAACTCACTCAGTACCTCGGGAACATTAGGCACAATCTTGTCGGTAACATCTTCCATAGATCGAAGAAATGACACCGTCAATCCATCTGCGTACAACTCGTCAGAATACCCACCTGCAGCAAAACCATCCTTCAGATAATCATGCTCCACGGCGCTCAACTTCTGAATGGCCCCAAAGCCACAGTGGTGATTAGTAAATATCAAACCTTTTTCTGAAACTGCAACGCCGGAACATCCTCCTCCAAAAATCACAACTGCATCTTTCAACGACGGATTATCCTCATCATACAGCTTATCAATTGGGAAGGTGAACCCAAGCTCTTTCATTCTCTCTACGCTCTGGCTGTTCAACTCTTTCAATAGCCACATCCCTTCGTCAGCCTTGACAGCCAAAACAGTCAAGAATGCGGCAAAAAATAAAAACAATCTTCTCATAACTCTTATTTATAATTCGCTATTTAAAATATTTTCCAACAATCGGCCAATCTCTTAGTGGCAATTCTTTCTTGACCACTACATACAAATAAATTAAAATCAGCACTATATTCAAACATATTCTCAGCCATACCCTGGCAATAAACATGTTGTTTAATACAAAAATAAAGAACATAGCCATCGCCAACAAGAAAAAGCCTGCAGCCGACTTCAAGTTATATGGTATGGGATAGTTCTTCTGACCTATTATATATGATGCAACCATCATACTCAAATTGGCTAATAACGATGCAAATGCACAAGCCATATAGCTGTATTTTGGAATAAATATAACATTGATGGCTATCGTAATAATAAATCCAAAAATCGAAAAATATGCTCCCCACTCTGTCTTATCAGTAAGCTTATACCACAACGACAGATTGAAGTACACCCCGAAAAACAGCTCGCCCAACAACACAATAGGCACTACCTTCAAACCCACGTGATACTCTGTTGGCAAAAGAAATTTTATAACATCCAAAAAACCTGTGGTTACCAGATAAATCAGCAATCCGAATATTATGAAGTATTTGGTGGCATCGCTAAACGACTGCAGCTCACTGTTGCTACCTTTGCTCCTTGCAAAAATAAATGGTTCAAATGCATACCTAAATGCTTGAGTAAACATAACCATTATGACTGCAATCTTGAAATTCTGTCCATAAATACCAAGTTCCACAAATGCCACATCTTGATTAGGATAAAGCATTGGAAAAATAATCTTATCAACTGTCTGATTTAATACACCCGCAACCCCAAGTATAAGTATGGGAAAAGAGTATTTCAACATCTTTGCAAGTAGTTGCTTATCTAGTCTGAGCTTCACTCTTAGCTCCGTAGAAACCATCAAAAACTGTATGATAGATGCCACCAGGTTTGACACTAAAATATAATCAACACCATAGTTTATGTCATACCAAGCAAATGCACCCGGAAATCTATTCTGTAATTGCGGGCAAACCAAAAAGAAGAAAAGGTTGAGCAGTATGGTCAATACCACATTCAATATCTTTATGGAAGCAAACCTGATTGGTCTATTCTTAAACCTCAGCTTCGCAAATGGAATTGTTCCAATAACATCGACGCACAAGATGAGGACTAACATCAATAGGTAGTGAGGTTTCATGTCTTCACCACCCAAAGCAAATGCAACAGGCTTCAAAAACAGAATAGCCAAAAGCAAAAATGCCGTAGTAGTAGTTAATATGCTGATAAAACTGGTAGAAAAAACTAAATCCGGGTCTTTCTCCTTGTTAGCAAACCTAAAAAAGCCGGTTTCCATACCATAAGTCAAAATCACTTGAAGAAGTGCCACCCACGCATAAAAATTGGTCAGTACACCAATGTCCGATATCCTCGGCAACACGAATGCCCAATACAGCGACAAAAACCAGCTCAATAACTTGGGAAACACACTCCCAAGACCATAGAAAAAGGTCTCCTTCGCCAATGTTTTCATTCCGCTCGACATAGATTCGCTTATTGTTTCTAAAAAGACTAATTGTTAAACGTGCATAATATACCAGACACAAAAGTACAACAATTATGGCAAGCACAGGCCCTATAAGCATTTATTTATTTATCTTTAAGAGGTTTGATTGTCAAAATATCAAAAAAATCTGTTTACTTTGTATTATTATATTCACTTACGATAATATATAGAGTTGTTTATTTGTAAATTACACTATGGCAAAACAAGAAGACGTTTTTAAGAAACTTATTTCACACAGCAAAGAGTATGGGTTCGTTTTCCCTTCAAGCGAAATTTATGACGGTCTAAGCGCTGTTTACGACTACGGGCAGATGGGAGTTGAACTAAAAAACAATATAAAGAAATATTGGTGGGACAGCATGGTGCTACTTCATGAAAATATAGTCGGTATAGACTCGGCAATCTTCATGCACCCAACCATATGGAAAGCCTCAGGACACGTAGATGCTTTCAATGACCCTCTAATAGACAACAGAGATAGCAAAAAACGCTATCGTGCCGACGTATTGATAGAGGAATACTTGGCAAAGATTGATGACAAAATTCAAAAAGAGGTAGAAAAAGCGGCAAAACGTTTCGGCGATTCATTTGATGAGAAAATGTATCTTGAAACTAACCCCAGAGTGCTTGGATACCAAAAAGAACGCGACCAAGTTCATTCTCGTTTCGTAAAAGCACTAAACGACAATGACCTCGAAGAACTTCGCCAAATCATCATCGATTGTGAAATTGCGTGCCCTATAAGCGGCACCAAGAACTGGACAGAGGTCCGTCAATTCAATCTGATGTTCTCCACAGAGATGGGAGCAACCAGCGAAGGTTCTATGAAAGTATATCTACGACCCGAATCTGCTCAAGGAATATTTGTAAACTTCCTAAACGTCCAAAAGACAGGACGAATGAAAGTGCCTTTCGGAATTGCACAAATAGGAAAAGCTTTCCGAAATGAGATTGTTGCTCGTCAATTCATTTTCCGCATGCGTGAATTCGAACAGATGGAGATGCAATTTTTCGTTGTTCCCGGCGAAGAACTAAAATGGTTCGAGTACTGGAAAAAAGTACGCATGCAATGGCACCAGGCACTTGGCTTCGGCAGCGAAAAATATAGATTTCACGACCACGACAAGTTGGCTCACTATGCCAACGCAGCCACTGACATAGAATTCGAAATGCCATTCGGATTCAAAGAGGTAGAAGGTATTCACTCACGAACAGACTTCGACCTAAGTCAGCACGAAAAGTTCTCAGGCAAAAAGATGCAATTCTTCGACCCTGAGCTGAAAAAATCATACATACCGTATGTCGTAGAAACCTCAATCGGCGTCGACAGAATGTTCCTGTCAATTCTTGCAGGCTCTTACACAGAGGAAACATTAGAAGGTGGAGATACAAGAGTGGTTATGAAATTCCCTCCACAAATTGCTCCTGTAAAACTTGCAATACTCCCATTGGTCAAAAAAGATGGGTTGCCTGAAAAAGCTCGTGAAATAATGGATGCACTCAAACTCGACTTCGCCTGCCAGTACGACGAAAAAGACAGTATAGGTAAACGCTATCGTAGACAGGATGCAATAGGTACACCATTCTGTGCAACTGTAGACCACCAAACACTAGAAGACAACTGCGTAACAATTCGTTATCGCGACACTATGAAACAAGAGAGAGTTTCAATCGACTCACTTAAATCAATAATTTCAGAAAAGACTGACCTGAAGAGTCTGCTGAAGAAACTCACTGTATAACTCTAAAAAAACACTATGATGAGAAAACAGCTATTGTTTTTTACAACAATACTCGCATTGTTATTTGCCTCCTGCGAAAAAGACGAAACTGTCGATGACCAATGGAAGGAAATGAATGAGGCTGTGTTTAATAAAATAGCCAACAATCCGGAGTACACACGCTTGGAGTCTCAATCCAAGAAGGGATTTATCATGTATAAAGAGCTACAAAAAGGTGATGGAGCAAAGCCCATGTACACCAGTAAAGTGAAATTATTATACACCGGATACTTCAAGCGAGATTGGTCACGTCCTGACAACTACACCGACGGCGATGGCAACTATGTAATAAACAAAATTATATTCGATACAACTGACCAAAACAACATTCCTCGCAGTCTTGATGTAAAAAACCTAATCGATGGCTTTCAAACAGCTCTACAGCACATGAATGTTGGCTCAAAATGGGAGGTATGGATACCATACGAACTGGGCTACGGCGACAAACCCTACAGCCGAATAAGAGAATGTACCACTCTTGTTTTCGAAATAGAGCTTGTCGACATTATCAGCAATTAATACCTGTTGCATGATATAACTCACAAGCTTAGCAAAAACTTTTCAATGGCACTACGAACTTGCGTTCTGGTGCCATTAAATTTATTTATCATTATACTGAAAGCGTACTTCTTATCTCCATCAAACAAATAACCTACGTAGCACTGCACTCCTCCTATGCTTCCACTCTTGGCAATTATCTTACCATTGTATTTGCTGTTTTTCATGAAGTTTATTACCGTACCTTCCTGTCCTGCCTTTGGCAACGAACCTGCGAAGTCATCTTTATTAAGACTCTTGGCATACATGTAGTACATGACATCTGTCAGCATCTGTGGGCTTACCGCATCCTGAGGTGCTAATCCACTTCCGTCATGCATAGTCAACGATGTTACATCTACACCTTTACTTTTCCAAAAATCCGATACTTTTTTGGTGCCAAGCTCCAAAGCGTCGCTATATGTATCGGATGATACAAAACGACCTATAGTCCGAATCAAATGCTCGGCATAGTGATTATTGCTTTTGACATTTATTTCTCTGACAATCTCTCTCATTGGTCTCGAAACATAAGTGAATAGAGACTGCCCCACCCTATACCTTTCGTTTTTCTTAGTGCCCACATCGCAATAACCTGCCAAATAATCATCTCTCGAAGTATTAACTTCTTTAACTTTATATCCAGCTTTGTTCATATACCTTGCCAAGGTCTGACCGAGCAACAATCCGGGGTCAGGAATATCACCTTTAATGCTGAATGTTGAGCGACCTCCGGGAATGTTTCCCGAAACGGTTCTTTCATTAGAAAAAGGCGCTCCATATATGTAGGCATTATCTCTACCTGTATTATTTAGAGTAAGTTTGTTAGTAAAATTAAGTCCTACAATATTAGGATCAGTCCTTACAATCTTAGGACAACTGTTCAGGTCTGTTGTATTAAAAATCAACCTATAGGTATTATCATACAGCGAAATTCCATAAGTCGCCGATGCATAGTAGTTCCCCAAATCTATCCATGTCCATTCGGGAGACACTCCGTCATATCCAAAAAGCTCATCTACTACATAAACAGAATATTCCACATCATTAGGCAATGACTTTTTAATCAAATTGGTTGCATTGATAAAGAATGCATCCTTATCTCCTTGAAAAACATCACTCCCCAATGTTGGATCACCTGCACCAATTACCAATATTCTTGTTGGGTCATCAGCATCCAAAGCCACTTCTGTCTTGTAGCGCCAATTAGCTCCCAATACCTCCAATGCCGTAGAAGTTGTCATAATTTTCATCACCGAAGCGGGTGTCATAGATTTGACTCCATTATGCTCAACAATCATATTTCCACTATTTAAATCTACTACAGACACTCCTACCGATGCGTGTTTTAGAGCCTGATTATTTATCAATTGATTTATCGACTGCTGTGCATTCACCATTGCAGACAACAATAACATAGCACAAATAAGGCCATTCCTAAGATAATAACTCCACATAATATTGATATTTATTAAACAGATATTACAGTCTACAATATACAAATAAACTTTATTCAACGCCCACATAATACAATTTATATTTTATGTAATAGGCGTTGATAGATGGCATATTTTTTAACAAAAAAAGCCCCACAAAAATGTGGGGCCTGCTATTAATATTGTTATATAATCAATTAGAATCTATAACCTACAGATAGGTAAGCATTCTGGTTCTTGATATCTCCATTGTCTGAATTTGAAAGATTTGTCAAGCCAACATCCCATCCAAGGTCAACTAAGAAAGCGCCAAATTCAGCACCTACACCAAGACCAAGACCTGCATCAAATGTTTTAAGCTGACCAATTCCGTCACCGAAAACTTTCTGTCCATCTCTTTCTGCAGAAATACTGCCGACATTCCCTTTAACTTTTGTCTTTCCACCAACACCAAAAGCCATGTATGGACCACCGTGGAACACAATACGAGTTTCAGGAGCCACTTCTAACTTATAAGCATAGTGTATAGGCAACTGAAGATACATTGGGTTAACTGTGTAATCAATCTTTGCATTTGCGTTTGAAGCTTCTACTGAGTACTTAGCACCCTTTGTTGTGAAAAACAACCCTGATTGGATGTAATGTCCATAAGCAAATTGATAGTCTGCAGCCAAACCGATGTTGAAGCCAATCTTTACGTTCTTGTCGCTCAATTCATCACCATAATAGTTTGACATGTTCATTCCACCCTTAACACCAAGGTTAAGCTGTGCACTCGCTACTGTTGTAACTGCAACCATAGCAACTACTAAAAATAATCTAATCTTTTTCATAACTCTTTTTTTAAAGTTGTTCTATTAAAGTTTGTTTCTATTAAAGTTTGTTTCTATTAAAGTTTGCAAAGATAAAACGTATTTGTGGAATTATTGTTCAATATCGCTTAACATTTTTGATAAACAAGTTCAAAACCATCCTCCGAAAACAACTTATTTGCCATTTCTATAATCTGTTTAGACGATATATCATCTATTTCACCGAATATTTTATCTATTGAACTATATCTATTTAGATGAAGAAAACTCTTCGCCATATTGAGGGCACTATTCTCATTAATCTCCGAAGCAATACCTAAATGACCTTTCCATTGTCGCTTTGCAGTAGTAAGTTGCATTGGCGTCAACTCCTCTTCCTTAAGTCGAGTGATCTCCTTATTTATCAATTTTATGCACTTATCCTTATTCTTTGGATCTGTTGCAAAATATATAGAAAAAAAGCCGGTGTCGGAATATAGGGCCACATTTGATTCAACATTATAAACCAAGCCATGTTTCTCCCTGATGGATGAGTTAAGCCTGCTGTTTACACTGCCACCACCCAAAAGATTATTGATAAAATAATAAACGATCTTTTGTGGTGCGTACAAACTGTCGGCATACCATCCCAGCATAACGTGTGTCTGCATAGTATTCTTTTCAACCAGCTTTTGCAGAGGCTCTCTATACGTAGGTGCAATCCTTATACTCCCCACTGCAGGCTTCACATCAACTTTAAAATATCTCTCAACTTGCTTGACAACTTTGCTGAATGGGGTCTTACCAAACGAAAAGAATATCATATTGTTTGGCTGGTAGTGTCGTCTCATAAAATCCTTCAGGTTCTCTTCATTAAAACGAATCAGAGTTTCCGGATACCCCAAAATATTATGACCTAGTGCATGCCCTTCATATATAAAGTTTTCAAACTCATCAAAAATAAGTTCCGAAGGCGAGTCCTCATACGAGTCAATTTCATCCAATATCACCGTTCTTTCGCGCTCAATCTGTTTTGACGAAAGTTCAGAATTAAAGACTATATCGCTCAGCAACTCCACTGCTCTGGGAAAATACTCTTTCAAGAAAGTTGCATAAACAAACGTCTCCTCTTTTGTAGTGTATGCATTGAGGTCCCCACCCACATTCTCCATTCTACTTGCTATGTGATGTGCTTTGCGATGAGTGGTTCCCTTAAACAGCATATGTTCAACAAAATGTGCCATGCCATACTCTTCCGGTCTTTCATCTCTGGCTCCTGTATTAACTGCTATGCCACAATACGACACATCCGACGGAAAATTGCGGTGAATAATCCTCAAACCATTACTTAAAACATGCGTCTCTATCTGATTATCAAAAGTTTTCATCTCTTCATATAATATTTTCTTTGCTCGTCCGACAATCGCTCAATTGAATACCTCAACATTGTTCGAGGCATGTTTTTATGATTCTTGTCCAAAAAATCCAAAAGCAGCTTTTCATTTCTCTTTCCAACCTCTCTCAACATCCACCCACAAGCTTTATGCATAAGATCGTGCGTGTGACTCATAAATATTTCTGCCAGCTTCAATGTATCTTCAAAATCATCATTCCTAATAAATGCCATTGTCGAAACCATTGCGATTCGTTGCTCCCACAAAATATCACTTTTAGCCAACTTATACAAAATTTCTCTATCACTTTTATCTTTCAGCCACTCTCCAAGTATATCATAAGCCGACGAATCAACCAAATCCCAATTGTTCACAAAAGCTGTATGATTCAAATAGATATCAACAATTTCTTTATGAACGTCCTCATCTCCTTTCTTAAACTGCCCGTTTAATATGAACAATGCACACATACGACATTCATGAATATCATCTTTTAATAGTTTCTTTACCTCATTCCTTGGTAGAACTACAAACTTTTTAGCAACACTACGAATCTCCGGCACAGTACAACCAAAAAATTTATCTCCTTCTCCGTACTCACCTTTGCCTGTCTTGAAAAAGCGCTTCGAATGCTCCGCTTTCTCAGGATTGCCCATCAGCTTCAACTCTTTTTTTATATCTCCACTTTTCATACAAAAAAAGGGAGCATCAACTCCCTTCAATTTAAGAATATGATAAAATAACTCCGTTTAGAAGAATAAAGAGAAACCTACTAATCCTCCAAATGAGTTATTCACAGCACCATCGTAATCAATTCTCTGATATTCCAGTCCCAAGTTAACACCAACATTACTATTGATCAGATATGTAAGACCACCACCGGCAGCCAATGCAAAACCGGAAGCATCATTATCTCCTGAAACACCTCCATATCCAAGTCCTAATCCAACATAAGGCTTAAACACCATATCAAAAGGAAAATAGTATTTTGCAGAAGGCAAAATAGCATATTCTGTACTGCCTCCTGACTTAAGTACATTTGCTGACAAACCAACAGACAAACCATCCATTACAAAATAACCAACACTCGGGTTAAAAATAACTGTTGTAGTAGACGACTCAGCTCCTTCAACTTTTGAAGATGAAACCTGCAATGCAGAGTTACCGGAAATCTCAAAACTACCTTTTTTCATCTGAGCGTTTGAAACTGTTGCTATTGACAACATTAAAACTGTGATATAAAACAATCTCTTTTTCATAAAAACATATTTAAATTAACATTATGATGTCGCAAAAGTAATACAATTATTCACATATCAAATCGCTATATAGAAAAATTCCACAATCAATTAACTCTGGAAACCGGAAATTTCCCTTCATAAAAACCTACTATATTTTGAGCCATTTCTATAGACATCTTTATTCGGTCTTCCATAGTCTTGGTGCCGGCATGCGGTGCCAACAATACATTATCCAGCTTCAATAATTCAGGATTGACATGCGGTTCATTCTCAAAAACATCCAATCCCGCACCCCATATACGATTGTGCTTAAGTGCATCTATCATTGCAACCTCGTCAACCATGTTTCCTCGTGCTGTATTAATGAAAATTGCGGTAGGCTTCATCATCTCAAACTCTCGCTTTCCAATCATCTTGATAGTTTCAGGCGTTGATGGAGCATTCAGCGAAATAAAATCTGAAGTTTTCAACAATTCCTCTTTAGTCACATATCTTGCGTCATATTTCTGCTCAATCTCCTCATCGAGCCTGTGCCTATTGTGATATATAATGCTCATTCCCGAAGCTACAGCGCGCCGAGCTAACGACTGTCCGATGCGTCCCATACCAATAATACCCAATGTTTTGCCATATACGGGCATACCTGCTTCAGCATATACTCCCCAACTCAATCCTTCCGCACTACGCATCTTTCGGTCATAGTAACTTATTCGCCTCGCAACGCCCAACAACAATGCAAAAGCCATCTCGGCAGTCGGTTCTCTAGTAGTGTTAGGAATATTTGTAACCACAATACCCTTCTGAGTTGCATATTCAACATCAATATTGTTAAAACCAACACCATAATTGGATATCAACTCAAGTTTATGAGCCTTATCTATAATCTCTTTATCTGTGTAAAAACTAAAGTTTGGCACAAACACTTCATAATCGCCAATCATATCCATCACCTCTTGTTTGGTAAAATATGACTTCTCCGTAGGTAGCGTCAACTCATAGTTTCCATCCAAATCTTTCAATCCTTCCGGCTTCAACCTATAAGCAATCAATACTTTTTTCATATAAATATCATATAAAATAAAACAATCTAAATGTGGCCCTTAGCCTTGAATATTAACGAGCGTTTATTATTAATTGTTTAAAGAATGTCTCATTTACTATTAAGCATCAAACAAACTGATAAACTATGATTAAATGATTTTAGTATGACTTTCACGGGTTTATTAAATCGATATTGAGGCATATATATAAATAGACAACGGACCCGTAGGCCCGTTGCAACTGCTCTTCCTCTTGGACTTGAACCAAGGACCCCCTGATTAACAGTCAGGTGCTCTAACCAACTGAGCTAAGGAAGAATAATGTTCAATAATTATATCTATTCCTAAAAACTGCTCTTCCTCTTGGACTTGAACCAAGGACCCCCTGATTAACAGTCAGGTGCTCTAACCAACTGAGCTAAGGAAGAATATCACTACCTTTATTACAAAAGTGTTGCAAAAGTAGTATAATTTTCCGAATATAACAACATCTCAAAGAAAAAAATCAACAAAATATTTTTCAGTCTTAAAATTGGAACAACACACATACTAATAACCAAGTCTTTTTACATGCCTAAAAACCACTTAACAATAAATTAACTTTTTCGAAATCACATTGTAACATATTTGTTAGTCCTTTGCATTTCAATAAATTATTATGGAGAAACATTCATTTTTTATACTCTTATGCCTTATCTTTTCAGTTATATCGATTAAGGCAGAGACTATTCAAGGTGTAGTAAAAGATGCCGATAACAATGAAGAGATAATTGGCGCTACAATTCAGTTAAAGTCCTCACCTTCGCAGGGCACATCCTCAGGATTAGACGGTAGTTTTACACTAAACCAAATAACAACATTCCCCACAACATTGGTAGTTAGCCATATAGGTTATAAAACTTCGGAAATCAATGTATCGGAAGATGATGTCGCAAACTTAATCATTTTATTAAGTCCTGATAATTTAATGCTTCAGGAGATGGTCGTAACCGGTGAATTGGGAGGTCGCACCGAAAACAGCGCACGATTGCTGGAAAAGAATGCCACAAATGTTCTGAACATCATAAGTGCTAAAAGCATAGAGATATCGCCTGACATCACAGTGGCCAACGTAATTCAAAGAATGTCGGGAGTTACGGTTGAACGCAATAATAGTGGAGACGGACAATATGCAATCTTACGAGGAATGGACAAGCGCTACAACTACACACTCGTGAACGGTATAAAAATTCCCAGTCCCGACAACAAAAACCGATTTGTACCACTTGACATTTTTCCGGCAGAGCTGTTAGACCGATTGGAGGTTACCAAAGCACTAACTGCCGACATGGAGGGTGATGCAGTAGGTGGCGCCGTAAATATGGTCATGAAAGATGCTCCCGCTCACAGACAACTTAACGCAAACTTATCATTAGGCTATAATGAGTCATATTTCAATCGTGATTTTCTATATTTCAAAACAAACGGAATAAACAGAAAATCACCCTTCGAACAATTTGGTGAGGGTTATCCGGCTAAAGTTACCGACTTTACAACGGACAACATGATTATTCACTCAAAAAAATTTACTCCAAACATCTTCTCAGGTCTTTCGTATGGCAATCGCTTCTTCGACCGTAAACTGGGTGTAATCATTGCATTGACATATCAAAACAGCTATAGAGGCAACAATAGTTTATATTTCAACAACACAGTTACGACTGATGTTTCCAACTTACCCATCTTGACCGACAAAAACGATCGCTTCTATTATCAAAGTCAGCAACGTTACGGCATTCATGCTAAACTCGACTATAAATTGGCTCCCAACCACAAAATACAATGGTATAATGCATACATGGACTTCACAACAAATCAGGTGAGGGATGTTACGAGTACATCTTTTTCAATAGGCTACGATCCTGTAGAAGGGAACTATAACTTGTCTTTTGACTCTCGCCTGCGTATGAACCATCAGTACATAGCCAACAGTACACTAAAAGGGGAACACCTCTTTGGTGAAGGTAATAAGTTCGGAATAGATTGGTCTACCACCTACTCAAAGGCATATAACGAGACTCCGGACAACCTATATGTTTACCTTAGCTCTAGAGCAAATAATTTTGTACCTAACCCACCTTCGGTAACTACTTCGTCCGGTTCCGGTGGCGTTAAACGACGCTGGGAACACAACTCCGACCGAGATATTGCAGGTTATCTCAATCTAAACTACAAACTAAACATTTCAGATGTACAGACCCAGTTCTCATTGGGAGGAATGTATAGAGACAAAAAACGAACCAGTTTTTTTAATGAATATGGGTTCATGCCCTACGACCCCAATAACCCTGAAGGGTTGCAAAACAACTTAATTAAAGATGTTGACTGGACTACGTTCGACGAGATAAAACTTAGAATAAACAACCCTCATGGCTCAACGGGTGATCCTCTTAACTACGATGCTACGGAACAAATTGCTGCTGAGTATCTGTTGGTTAAGGTTGATGCAAATAAGTTTGCAGCAAATGCAGGTGTAAGGTTTGAACATACTAATCAAGGATATGAACTAAAACATGCTCAAGTCGGCGTGGTTAGTGACAGCACACAACGATACACCGATGTACTTCCGAGCGTGAATGTAAAATATGGATTCACAAACGATATTGCTCTAAAAGCTTCATATTACAAGTCCATAAACCGTCCGAGCTTTTATGAGATTGTACCATATCGCGTGATAAATGAGGACTACAGCGAACATGGAAACCCGGATCTGAAACACGCAATAGCTCACAACCTCGACGTCCGTTTCGAATATTTTCCAAAGGCTTCGGAACAGGTACTATTTGGCTTATTCTACAAGGAAATTAAAGATCCTATTGAGGTAGGTATCTTCACCCTTGGACAAAACAGCTACTATATGCCTTCAAACTTTGGTACTGCTCACAACTATGGTCTAGAAATCGATGTCACCAAATATTTCCGTTGGTTCGGTATAAAAACTAATTACACTTATACCAAATCGAAGATTACTACTACAAAAGTTTCTTACATAGAAAATCCAAACTATCCAACAGAGCCCGACCGTATCAAGCAGATTGCGGTGGATCACACTCGCCCATTAAGCAATCAGGCAGAACATGTAGCAAATTTATCATTACTTGTCAAAACAAATGGCTTTAACGGACAGTTGGCTTTCTCCTACACCGGAGATAGACTGCAAACAATATCTCGATTTGTGGATAATGATATATGGCAAGCCAGTTACTTACAAACCGACATCTCAATAGAAAAAGAGTTCCAGAACGGACTGGTTATTTTTGGGAAGGCTTCCAACCTACTTAATACCCCTATGATTCTCTACATCCCAAAATACAACAGCAACAACGAAAAAGCTATGGATTACAGATCATACAAAGGCGGTACAATGGTTAGAAAAGATTATTACGGACAAACATTCCAAGTTGGAGTGAGATACAGATTATAAACAACTGATAACATAAACAATTTATTAATAAACAAAACAAGATGAAAATGAGAAAAGCTCAATTTATTTATGTACTTATCGTGGCTGCATTAACTTTAGGATTATCAGCCTGCGATAACAAGGACGATGATCTCGGCGTTAAAGGTATCACGCTGAACAAGACGGCTCTTACTCTGAAAATAGGTACTGAAGAGACGTTGACTTATAAGATTTTCCCTGAAAATGCAAATAACAAAAACGTTACATGGAAATCTTCTGACGAGAATGTTGCCACTGTCAATAATGGTACAGTGAAAGCTATAAAACCGGGAACAGCAATAATCTCTGTAACAACTGCAGAAAATAGCGAAACAGCACAATGCGAAATCACTGTTACTGCCAGCGATCCTAAGAGTGTTAAAGGTGATGTTGATGGCGTTTGGACAAAATATTCCGTAATCAATGTTGACGGACACATCAAAGTTCCTAAAGGCAAATCGCTCACCATTGAAGAAGGCGTAGAAATTATTATTACTGATGCCGGTGTTGATGCTAACGACACGAAAGTGGAAGTCCTTGTTGACGGAAATCTGTATGTAAGAGGAACTGAAGAAGCCCCGGTACTCTTTTCTGTGGCCCCTTCAAAAAGGACAAAAGAAAATACATTCGGCAGACTTTGGGGAGGAATAATCGGTTCCACTACATGCGAGGAAATATTGATTGATCACGCAATCATCGAATATACAGGAGCAGAAACCTCTAAAACTTCTCCGTCTGTAATAAATGGTCTGTTCAAACCTGCAGGAGGTGAAGGAATGGTCGCTTTTAACACTAACAATACAAATGGCAGATATGTGATTACCAATACAATCTTTAGAAACACAGGTGAGGATGCAATATACGTACAAGGTGGAAAATGTATATTTACCAACAACCTATTCTATGCAGTTGGCGACACAGGTGGTGAAGCAATCAACGTTAAAGCAGGTTGTCAAGTAGATGCTGCTTACAACGTAATGTATTCTCCTAACACCAACGCCTTCAAGCTATCAAGCTCAGGTCAAGACCCACAACGTCACCAAGCATTAATAAAAGCATACAACAACACTATCATCAATGCCGGCTGGGGACGTGATCCGGATAAGCCAAAAGGTGGTTCTATATGGTTAGAAAAATCTGCATTGGTTGAGGTGTACAACAACTTGATTGTAAACTCTATGTTTGCAGTACGCAGTTCTCCTGATGACGCTCAGGATAAAGCATCTGTTGTAGACTACAACTTTTATGCTTCAGGCGAACAAAAAAGTACAATTCCACAGCATATAGCAAACGGTACTGTTACAGCATTCGACGGTTTCAAAGATGACGGCGTTAAAGATTTAATAATAGGTGCTCATGATATAAGAGGTAACGCTCCGGGCGACAAAGATCCTAAGTTCGTTAACTTCCCATTCAACACTAACTCTTTGAATAGTCGTACAAACTTTGATAATAACTGGGACTTCCATCTGCAAGCCGGTTCACCTGCTCTAACAGGTGCAAAAACAGACATCAAACCTTACTTTGCAGAAAAAGGAGTTACTGTGGGAGGTAAAGAGTATAAATCACCCAAGGCAGCATCACACTTTGGTGCATTTGGTGCAAAGTAATATAGCATTAAGTAAATTGTTATATATTTACTTTAGAATTTGAAAAAGTCTCGTTTAGGGAAGACATTACTTTTCTTCCCTGAACGAAATTTTATAATATACATCTGATAGACACCACATAGGTGTAAGATTTCAACTATAAAATCACTGTCAATATGAAGAAATATTTTACAATATTATTCACATTACTTTCGCTCGTCTTTTCCTTGCAGGCTCAGGTATCTACGTCTGAAAAAGCAACACATAATATTGGAGAAGATGATCTGAAAGGAGTGAATATCCTTATTGCTAACGACCTGGGGAGGAATGGGTACTATGAACAACAGCCAATTGCCGAATTGATGGGTGAATGGGCTGAACGTGCCGACATTGAGTTTGTTGCTGCTAACGGCGATATTCATCACTTCAATGGTGTGGCAAGTGTTCAAGATCCACTATGGATGACCAACTACGAGATGATATACAAGCACCCCGAACTTATGCTTGACTGGTATGCCACACTCGGAAATCACGAATATAGAGGCAACACGCAAGCTGTACTCGATTACAAAAACGTAAGTCGCCGTTGGGTTATGCCGGACAGATATTACACATTAACACAAAAGTATAAAGACGGTAGCTCCATACGATACATTTTCGTAGATACTACCCCATTAATTGATAAGTATATTAATGATCCTGAAGGATATCCGGATGCCAATCAACAGTCAATAGATAAACAACTTGCATTCGTAGACAGCGTCTTGACTGTTTCAAACGAAACATGGACTGTGGTGTTAGGGCATCATCCAATATATTCAGAAACTTCAAAAAACATTTCTGAGCGAACAGATTTACAGAAAAGGCTTGATCCTATATTAAAGAAGCATAAGGTAGATTTCTATATCAATGGTCACATTCACAACTTCCAGCATATAAAGGTTAAACAATCGCCAATACACTATTTCACCAATAGTTCAGCTTCATTATCGAGAAAGGTTAAGGAGATTGAAGGCACTCAGTTTGCAGATGACAGAGCCGGCTTTTCAATACTATCTGCCAATAAAGACAGGCTCGCAATCTTCTTTATTGATGGAAAGGGCAATTGCATATATCGCTTTCAGATTACAAAATAATTTATCGACAAATGCAGGGTAGATAACTTCATCCCTACCCTCCTTAAAATATAAGGAGCTAAAGTTTTTTGTTGCATAATTCTCTAATTATCACTTTGTCATCTATCACATTTATTTTGACAAACTGAGCATTTGTGAATTGTGCAGCATTTTTACACACTTAATTTCTATCTAACTGTTTAGCCAATACCGACTAATTCATTGCCATCTACACTACAAACGTACATCGACATACTTCGCATTATATATACCTTATATTTACGAATTTCGTATAGATAAGCAAGAGGGGGAGTATAGTTAATAGGTGAAGGGTTGGCATAAATACAATATCTGTTTGACGGCAGATGAATCGTCAGCTTCCGAAAGATTTATCCAATGTATGCTCTTGTCTCGTCGGAACCAAGACATCTGCTTGCGCGCATAGTTGCGCGAGTGCTGTTTTATTTTGTCTACGGCATGCTCAAGTGTCCATTCGCCGTCGAAATATTTGAATAGTTCTTTATATCCTACCGTATTGAGTGAGTTGAGGTACTTTTTTGGATAGAGTGCTCGGGCTTCTTCAACGAGGCCTTGCTCTATCATCTTATCAACGCGATTATTAATGCGTTCGTATAGCTCAGGCCTGTGACGACAAAAACCTACCTTAATAATGTTGAATTCACGTTCTTTGTCGGTATTTGTGCGTAGCTTTGAATATGGTTTGCCTGCCATTAGGCACACTTCCAATGCATGAATTACACGTTTATGGTTCTTTAGGTCTACCTGTTTATAAAAATCGGGGTCGAGCAAACGAAGTTGGTGCCTGATAGGGTCTATGCCTTCTCTATTGTATAGGTCTTGCAGGTCGTCGCGCAACTGTGTGTCTATGGTTGGTATGTCATCAATTCCATGACATACGGCATCGATATACATCATAGATCCACCCGTCATCACCACAATATCGCGCTTCGCGAATAGTTCATCCAAGAGGGCCAAGGTGTCTGTCTCGAATTGACTGGCGCTATAGTACTCATCAATGCTTAGAATGCCAACCATGTGATGAGGTACACGGCGGAGCTGGTCGTGCGTTGGTGCCGCTGTTCCTATAATAGTTTCCTTATAAATTTGACGTGAGTCGGAAGATATAATAGGGCTCCCGAGCTGTTCGGCTACGTACAGGCTAAGTTCGGTTTTACCCACGCCGGTGGGACCAAGTAAAACGAGTAAAGTTTTGTTATTCAATTGAATCGGTATCGGCAATTTCGTCATCTAATCCCTCAAAACCATCGATATCGAGTTCATCAATGTCGAATGATTCGTCACCATAGAAGTTTTCTCCAACATCTGTCGATGTAATCACAGGAGTGGTGTCTTCCAAATCAACCACTTGTTGTGGTGCATCACCTTCGCTGCGCACGCAAGTAGGTTTTTTCAGATTTTTGCCTGGTATTATTTCATGAAGCTCCATGTATAGGGCTCTGTCGTTTATGTAATCAAAAACAAACATCAGTTTTTGGCCTTCATCCTCCAAGTAGTCACTCAAGATGCATTCGCTCATTATCAGTGAGTCTTCATCGGATTCGGCATCCATCTCCACAAGAGTTATCTCTTTACGCTTGCGCCATTTTTCGTCACATATATAAAAAGAAGCCATCTCTTTATCACTATAGTTTGTGGATTTTATTATGGCTTTATAGAGATTCAAAAATGTGTCGTCCCCATCAATATTTATGACACGCTTGAAGTTTTCTACTTCGTCCGAAATAATTATAAAATTGAATATCATCTCTGAAGTCCTAAGTTTATCTTGTTAGTAGTTTGTTTATATTTCAAAGGTAATAAAAAGTTTTTATTATAAACAATTGGATTGATTATATTGAACCTATGTGGGGTGACGGCTGTTTTACTTTTTAATGAGTATATTTGTGGTCGGAAAGATTTTGATGATAGTGTATGGCTCTGAAACAACAACAGGAACTTAAGCAATTGCAACGTCTTTCGCCAATGCAGATGCATTAGGTTAAATATTGGATTAATAATTCTATAATGACACATCGAGTTATGAACAGAGTGATTTTAATACTATGCTTATTTATTAGTGGTTTTTCATTAAGTTTTGGACAATCCTTAGATGAAAAAATAGCGATGGCAATGAATCAATCCGATTGGTTTGCACTGGATTCGTTGTATAATACCGAGCAAAAAGATTCAATAGATGAGTTTTTAGAAGTTTTTTCTCGTTGTCTAATAGGTAACAGACTCAACCGTCCGGATGTTTCCATCCCGGCATTTACAGAATTATTCAATACTCAATCGGGGAATCTTGACCCTGGTAATCTGCTAAGTTCATCTATAATGTTTGCTATGGATTTGAGCAGAGTTGGGGAAAATGAGAAAGCTGCTTCAATGTTGTCATCTATTATTGACGCAATACAACCGCATGTTGATAGCACGACAATTGCAGGAGTTCAACAATATGCCGAACAGTATAAAGCCCTAAGCCAATACGACCCTTATAAAATCACATTTGAAAATGGAATAGGAACCATTCCATTCGATATTGTGTCTGTTGGTCCGCAGAAAGAAAATCCGGTGTTAATGCATCTCAGAAACAGTTCAATAAATGGAGCTGAAGCAGATATTACTTTCGACACGGGTGCCGGAGTCAATGTTATATCGGATTCATTAGCCATTAAATATAATTTGATCCCTCTCGAAGTGTCTACTTCCGTTACCGGAGTTGGCATTCAAAATGGCAGTTTTGCCATTGCAAAAGAGTTGAAAATTGGGGATATTATAGTTAACGATGTGCCATTTTATGTTATGAACATCACAACAAATAACGAAGAAGCCGACCAATATGTAGATTTATTTAGCATTGTTGTTGGTAGCGAATTAATGTTGCAGCTAAAAGACTTAACCATTGATTTCTTTAATAATCGAATCACTATACCTGAAACAGTACCAACTCGCAGCCAAACGTCACCGAACATGTGTTTTTCGTCTCAAATGAATTTATTGACTAAGGGCATTGTTCATGGGAACAATATATTAATGAACGTAGACACCGGTGATGCTTCATTTGGTTCCTTGGATAATAGGTTCTTTGAGAGAAACAAGGAGTATATCACGACACATTGCGAGTTGGATACTGTGCGCCTTGCAGGAATTGGTGGAGTACATATATCAGAATGCTATCGTATGAACAACACAGATGTTACAGTAGGTGGCAGTTATGTTATAGTACCTGAGATGGTGGTAAGATTACAAAATATCACTAATGGAGTTGAATATGAATGTAATTTAGGCTTAAAATCTTTGATGTGTTTTAGTAGAGTTCGTTTCAATATGGCGGATTTTGTACTAACAACCTTTAAATAAAAGCAATATAACAATTGGAAAAATTTGCAATGCCATTCTTTCTATCTGCATATCCGTATCATCAAGATTATCATATTGAAGAACAACAATTAAGTGCTAAAAAGAACCAAAGAGTTGCTATATGATTACCCAATTTTCAATACTAAGATAATTACAGATTATGCTATAGTCTTATAAAAAAGTAATTGGATTGATTATATTGAACCTATGTGGGGTGACGGCTGTTTTACTTTTTAATGAGTATATTTGTGGTCGGAAAGATTTTGATGATAGTGTATGGCTCTGAAACAACAACAGGAACTTAAGCAATTGCAACGTCTTTCGCCAATGCAGATGCAGGTAATCAAGTTGGTGGAGATGAACAATGTGGAGGTTGAGGAACGCATAAAACAGGAAATAGAGGATAACCCCGCATTGGAAAACAACGACGGCAACCATATTGGCGACGCAGATGGAGACGACATGGGCAAGGATGAGCAGCTGACTCAGGAGGAGATGATATTGGGAGATTATAAGTCGGAAGATGATGTGCCTGATTTTAGAGTGAGCGGTCCTTCAGGCAAGAATCAGGCGAGTGTTATTGATTATGGTTACTTTGATGACACCTCTCTCCATGATTATTTGATTGAGCAGATTGGGCTACTCGACCTTGACGAAAGGAAACAGTTACTTGCCGAATATATTGTGGGCAACATTGATGAGAATGGTTACCTTCAACGCGACCTTAGTGCCATTGCCGACGACTTGCTGTTTCAACAACAAATAGAAGTTACGCCACTTCACCTTGAAGATATGCTATATGAGATTCAAGATCTTGACCCTGCCGGGGTTGGTGCTCGTGATTTGCAAGAATGCATATTACTTCAGCTTCGAAGATTGGAAGAGGGACAAGACAGAGATATGGCCATTGAAATTATCACTGATTATTTTAAAGAATTCTCCAATAAGCATTATGACAAGATTTTGAAACAAATGCAGATTTCCGAGCAAGAACTTAAAGGTGCTATAGATTTGATTATCACACTGAATCCTAAGCCGGGTAATACCATAGGGGGTGCAATGGAGGCCTCGATGAATAATATTACTCCCGATTTCTTTGTGGATAACTACAACGGCGAATTGACCATATATCTCAACAACAGTAATATACCGAGCCTAAACATTAATCGTGAGTTTTCGGAGATGCTTAAGGGCTATAATGAAAACAAGGCAGGAATGAACTCAGACGACAAACAGGCCATACTGTTTATGAAGCAGAAGGTTGACTCGGCACGATGGTTCATTGAAGCGGTGAAGCAACGACAAAACACTCTTCAACGCACCATGGAGGCTATTGTTAAGATTCAGTATGATTTTTTCATCAACGAGGATGAAACAAATCTTAAGCCTATGATTTTGAAGGATGTTGCAGAGCTTACCGGTTTTGATATTTCTACAATTTCGCGAGTAAGCAACAGCAAATATGTCCAGACTAACATTGGTATATATCCATTAAAGTTCTTTTTCTCTGAGGCTATGCAAACTGTTGAAGGTGAAGACATATCATCTACTGAAGTAAAACGCATTTTGAAAGAGTGTGTGGAAAAAGAAGACAGCAGCAAACCGTTGACAGATGAGCAGTTGGCTAAGATATTAAGAGAGAAGGGATACGTTATCGCTCGACGAACGGTGGCAAAGTATAGAGAACAGCTTGACATTCCTGTGTCTCGTTTAAGAAAAAAAATATAACTTTGCTCGATGAATAAAATAGCTTCGTTTATTTCTACAGTTTTTCAGCCATTGCTGATGCCTACGTACAGCGTGATGCTGCTTTTCACTTACACCTATTTCGGAACATATCACATGAATAGGTTCTGGAATATTGTGTTACCGGTTTTCTTGTTTTCTTTCGCTATTCCTGCAATACTTATTTATATTATTTACAAACTCAAGATTATTTCGGATTTGTCTCTTAAGGTTAGGCGCGAGAGGTTCATTCCATACACTATAGCATTGCTGTCCTACACTTTTTTGCTTGTTTATTACATTAAAATGAACATGCCAAAATGGTTTGTCATGATGGTAGCGGCTTCTATTGCAATTATGGTGATAGCCATTATCATAACGCTGTTTTGGAAAATAAGTGCCCACATGTTTGGAGCAGGAGGTCTTGTGGGAGGGGCTATGGCGATTAGTTTCTTTGTGCAAAAGAGTAACCCATACCTCATGTTTATGGGATTATTTTTACTTGCCGGAATGGTTGGCACATCAAGGCTGATATTAAAACGACACACACTGGCTCAGGTCAATGCAGGATTTTTGTTGGGATTTTTAATGTCGTTTGTTTTCGTGTGGATTGGGGCATAAATAATTTGGTTGTTTATAGTTAAAATTGTACCTTTATAACTGATAAATTGTAACAATTTAAAAATATATTTTTATGAATTTTCCTGAAAATGTTAAGTACTCTACCGATCATGAGTGGATAAGAGTGGAAGGTGATGTTGCTTTTGTTGGAATCACTGATTTTGCTCAAGAAGAGTTGGGCGATATAGTTTTTGTTGATGTGGCAACTGTTGGTGAAAATGTCAACAGAGGTGATGTTTTCGGCAGCATTGAAGCTGTAAAAACAGTTTCAGACCTTATGATGCCTGTTAGCGGTGAGGTTATGGAAGTTAATGAGGCGCTTGATGACAGCCCTGAATTGGTAAATAAAGAGCCATTTGGTGAAGGTTGGATTATAAAGATTAAGGTAAGCAATGCTGCAGAGTTAGACGGATTGATGAATGCTGACCAATATAAAGAGTTTGTTGGAAAATAATTATAGTTAGTTAATATGAAACCATTGATTAGTGTCATTATGGGAAGTACATCAGACCTTCCTGTAATGGAAAAGGCTTTGCAGTTTCTCGATGATATGGAGATACCCTTTGAGGTTAATGCATTGTCGGCTCACAGAACTCCGGAAGAGGTAGAGAAGTTTGCAAAAAATGCGAAAGATAGAGGTATAAAGGTGATTATTGCAGCAGCAGGTATGGCAGCTCATCTGCCTGGCGTGATTGCTTCAATGACTACCCTACCAGTAATAGGTGTTCCTATTAAAGCTTCGCTTGATGGTATGGATGCCTTGTTGGCCATTGTTCAGATGCCTCCCGGAATACCAGTGGCAACGGTTGGAATAAATGGTGCTCTAAACGCTGCTATCTTAGCATTGCAGATGATTGCAACCGGCGACAAAGATATTGAGGAAAAATTGGCAAAATATAAGGAAAGTTTGAAAAATAAGATTGCGAAAGCTAACCAGGATTTGAGCAATGTTACATACAAATATAAGACCAATTGATAGCGATAGACTTAGAGTTATGTTGCTTTATTAGTCGGAATTATAGTAACAAATAAACATTTAATATGAAAAAATTAGTATTTATGCTTACGAGTTTATTTCTGCTTGCTTCTTGTAACGGAGATAAAAAAGCAGAAACTCAGGTGGTGGAGGATAATATTGATTATTCAACATTTGAGTTTAAGGTTGACAGATTTGCAGATATAGAGATATTGAGGTACCCTGTGCCGGGATTCAACAGCTTGTCTTTGCAACAGAAGGAGCTTGTATATTATCTGTCTCAAGCTGCACTTGAAGGTCGAGACATATTGTGGGACCAAAATAATAAGTATAACCTTACCATTCGTCGTGTGTGTGAGGCTGTATATGAAAACTATATGGGTGACAAGTCAGGCGAGGATTGGAAAAACTTTGAGACCTATCTGAAGCAGATTTGGATGGCTAACGGCATTCATCATCACTATTCTGAAGATAAGATAATGCCTCAGTTCTCTAAAGAGTATTTTGAGAAGATAGTTAAAAGCGTTGATCCGGGAAGAATGCCTTTTAGAGATGGAATGGCCGGTCAAGAAACCTTAGATGAGATATTGCCAGTAATGTTTGACCCTAATGTTATGCCTAAGAGATTAAGCCAAACAGCAGGCTCTGATATAGTAGTTAATTCAGCAGTCAACTTCTATGAAGGTGTAACTCAAAAAGAGGTTGAAGACTTCTATGCTGCTATGAGAAACCCTGATGATAACACTCCAATATCGTACGGTTTAAACAGTAAGGTAGTTAAAGAAAATGGTAAAGTTACTGAGAAGGTTTGGAAGCTGGGTGGTATGTACACTGGTGCTATCGAACGTATAATAGGATGGTTGGAAAAAGCTGAAGCCGTTGCTGAAAATGAAGCTCAGAAGGGTATTATAAATGAGCTTATCAACTTCTATAAATCAGGTGATTTAAAGACATTCGATAGTTATTCAGTTAAATGGGCTGAAGATATATCATCAAAGGTTGATTTTATTAATGGTTTCATTGAAACCTATACCGACCCTCTTGGCATGAAAGGTAGCTGGGAATCTATGGTGAACTTCAAGAGTGAGGAAGCTTCTGAAAGAACAAGAATAATCAGTGAAAACGCTCAATGGTTTGAGGACAATTCACCTATCGATGATAGGTTCAAGAAAAATGAGGTAAAAGGTGTTTCCGCAAAGGTTATTACTGCTGCAATATTGGGTGGCGATACTTATCCTTCTACACCAATAGGTATCAATCTTCCTAATTCTGACTGGATTAGAAGAGACCACGGATCAAAGTCTGTAACCATAGACAACATAACATTTGCTTATGATAAGGCAGCAGAGGGCAATGGTTTTAAGGATGAATTTATGTGGAGTGATGCCGAAATAGAGTTAACAAAAAAGTACGGCACTCTTACCGACAATCTGCACACAGACCTTCACGAGTGTCTTGGTCATGGTTCAGGGAAACTGCTCCCTGGTGTTAGCACTGATGTGCTTCAAGCTTATGCATCTCCTCTGGAGGAAGCACGAGCAGACCTGTTTGCACTATATTATCTTGCTGATCCTAAATTGGTGGAACTTGGATTGCTCCCAGATAATGAGGCATACAAGGCTGAGTATTATACGTATATAATGAATGGCGCTATGACACAACTTACACGCATACAGCCTGGTAAAGATATTGAGCAGGCTCACATGCGTAACCGCGCTACAATAGCTAATTGGGTGATTGATAAAGGCAAACAAGATAATGTTGTTGCGTTTGAAAAGAAAGAAGGCAAGACTTATATCGTCATCAACGATTATGAAAAGTTACGCTCTTTGCTAGGTGAGTTGTTGGCAGAGGTTCAACGTATTAAATCTGAGGGAGACTTTGAAGCAGGTAAGAATCTTATAGAAACATATGGAGTTAAGGTTAATCCTGAACTGCATAAAGAGGTCCTCAGCAGATATGAATCGCTAAATATTGCTCCATATAAAGGGTTCGTAAACCCGGTTTACAAGCCTGTAATATCTGATGATGGCAATATTACGGATATCACAATATCATACGACGAGGATTATGTAACACAGCAATTGCGTTATTCAAGACAATATTCTGTGCTTCCTCTGAAGAACTGATTTGCGATATACTAACCAAATAGATAACTTGAGGGTGGTTTCACTTCTGTGATTTCACCCTCTTCTTTAAGATACAATATGAACTACGAAGAAACTTTAGATTACTTATATGTACAGATGCCGGAATACCAACGTATAGGTGATATGGCATATAAGGAGGGATTGGATAACAGCTTGGCTCTGGATGAGTTATTTTCTCATCCTCACCGCAAATATAAGACTATTCACGTAGGAGGTACAAATGGTAAAGGTTCGGTGTCTAACATCCTGGCTGCAACCTTGCAAGAGGCCGGCTATAAGGTAGGACTATACACATCACCTCATCTACTAGATTTCAGGGAAAGAATAAGAGTCAACGGAGAGGTCATATCTAAAGAGTTCGTAGTGGAGTTTGTAGAGAAGTATAAGGACGACTTTGAGCCCATAAAGCCCTCTTTCTTCGAACTATCCATGGAGATGGCTTTTCTCTACTTTGCACAACAAGAAGTTGATGCTGCAGTAATAGAAGTAGGCCTTGGCGGTAGGCTCGACAGCACTAATATCATATCGCCGGAGTTGTCTGTTATTACCAACATTGGGTATGACCATATGAAGTTTCTAGGAAATACTCTGCCTAAAATTGCCTCAGAGAAGGCTGGCATTATTAAACAACACACACCCATTGTAATTGGCGAAATGGTAAATATAGAGGTCAATCAAGTATTTATCGACAAAGCAAAGGCTGTTGAGGCTCCTATAGTATTCGCAGAGTTGTATATGAATAACTTTAAAAGCGAAAGTAAAGGAGGAAAACTACACATAGATACTGATAACTATAAGGACATAGTAGGTGAACTCAATGGACCTGCACAAGAGAAAAATGCACGAACAGTACTCACTTCAATAGAGGTCCTTAAAGAAATAGGCTTCAATATTCCTGATGAAGCAGTGTACACAGGATTCGCAGAAGTGACTGAGATAACCGGTCTGATGGGCAGATGGCAACAACTCGGACAAAACCCTAATATTATCTGCGACATAGCTCACAATGCACACGGCATTAAGTATGTAGTTGAACAGATAAAGCAACAAAACTACAAGTCACTACATATCATATTCGGCATGGCAAACGATAAAGATGTTGACTCCGTCATGAAGCTATTGCCACACAACGCAACATACTACCTTACAAGGGCCAGCGTCGACAGAGCAATGGATGAACACACATTAGCTAACCATGCAGAATCACACAACCTAAATTACAGTTGCTATAGTAATGTTGATGAGGCAATAGATACAGCCACTAAGAATGCCGACAAAGATGATCTCATCTTTATCGGCGGAAGTTCATTTATCGTATCAGATGCACTCGCTATATTTATAGGAGAGCAAGACTGATTACCATATCATTACAATCTTGAAATTGTAAGTCTGCTTAGCATCTTCATCCCTAAACCCATCAGAAGGCTCGATAAAGAATGTTACGCGCTTATTTACAATGCTATACTCGTAACCAATGGTCTCGGTAAAGTTTATCTGACCACCATCTTCACCATCAATAAGCCAACTTTTGATATATGGCAACTGAATCTGTAGCTCGTCTTGACCTTGCGTACCGATAAATATATAGCCAATGACTGCACCTTTCTCGTAGATAAAGTCATCAATATAATCCAGTGGTCTCACAGCCTCCCAACGATTAAGGTCACTATTCCACGACCACTGGGTACTGTTCACAGTGAACTCCTCAATATTCCAAGCAGTCTCAACTATATCATTGCTATCATCACTACAGGAAGAGAAGAACATCATAGTTCCAAAAATGAGGGCCAATGTATAAGTAGCTTTCAAAAGTCTTTTATTCATCACATCAATATTTATATGTTATTCTATTATTATACGTATTTATTTGACAAAATATGTAACCGTTCGTTTAATTTAACAAGCAAATAAAACAAATAGTTCTTAACCTACTGTTCTTATAATTGCTTCGCTACAAACAACTCACCTTTTAGTCCTTGCTATCCACTCATCGACAATTGCAGGGTTATAACCCATCTCCTTTGCCTTAACAAAGTCGGCACGAGCTGCCTGCTTGTCAAACTGGTCCAGCCTCACACGCCCTCTCAAGAAGTAGTAGTACGGATTGTTGCGTTGCGAAGACTCAATACTGCGCAAGTCAGCAGAAGCTAAAAACGACTGTCCTGTGTTCACATAACACTCTGCCCTATTCAAGTAAATACTCGCATCGGGACTATCTGTTTCATTGATTAACGCCGTGTACACCTTCTCAGCCTCAACCCAGTTGTTATCCAACTTATATAGCAAAGCTTTGCTCAACTTCGTGAACATGTTATCAGGATCAATCTCCTCCGACTTCCTAAAGTCCGCCTCTGCACTCTTTCTGTCATGCTCTTCAAGATACAGAACGCCTCTCCTGTAGTATGCTTCAACATCGTCGGGATAATTCCTTACCAATGCAGAATAATCCTCTTTAGCTTCCTCAAAACGATTCATCTCCACCAACAATGATGCCCTATTATGCAAAACAATTCTCGGCATAGGATTATTAGACATCGACGAGGTGAACGAAATATATGCATCGTCCAGATTGCCGAGCTGCCTCTGCAGAATGCCCAGATTAAGCAACAAAACAGAGTTGTTTGCATTAGCCGGATCAAGCCTCATTGCTGTTTCCAAAGCTACCGCAGCACTATCCAGCATATCGGTTTCTATATAGTCGGCTGCTTTATCCACCCAACCCATATAGTCTGTCGACTGAGCATTAGCAGTCGCAATAAATAGTAACCCGGAAAATATGATAATCAACCTGCCTCTCATTCCGCTCATTTAAAACATTCTTTGCAAAAATAGCCGTTTTATTTGTATTTTTGTAGTTAATCATTAAAATATAGACTAACAAAAACCATATAGATGTTTACATTATTGCAAACTATATTACCTGTCGATAGCTTAATCTTACAAGCCGAAAACAGACATAACACTTTCGGACAACTTATAAAAGAAGGACGATACGATGAAGTTGCTGACAATCTTATAACTTGGTCAATAGACCTAATAGGTAAGCTTCTCATCGCAATAGCAATCTTCTTCGTAGGACGATTCTTAATAAGACAAATAGACAAGCTATTCACCAAACTAATCAGAAAAAGCAAATGGGACAGCGTTCTTCGTGGCTTCGTTAGGAGTATCATACAAACGCTCCTTTATATTGCCTTAATAATGGTAATAATAAACTCAGTAGGAGTAAAAACTGCATCCATTGCAGCCATTATAGGTACCGTAGGATTGGCTATAGGCCTCGCTATGAAAGATAACCTGGCCAACTTTGCCGGGGGTGTTCTCATACTTCTAAGCAAGCCGTTCAAAGGGGGAGACTACATCGTAGCGCAAAACCTCGAAGGAACAGTCGAAAGCATCGGCATACTTCACACAATATTGCGAACCGGAGACAACAAAACCGTTTACATTCCAAACGGTCCTTTGTCTACAGGCAACATCACCAACAATAACAGCTTCGACGGGACTTTAAGAACCGAGATAATTGTAAACGTTGATTATGGTGCCAACATCGAACAGGTCAAGCAAGAACTGATGGATATCATCAACAAACATCCTAAAGCTCTACAACAACCCGAGCCATTTGCACGAATGACTAAAATAAACCCAACCTCATTGGAGTTCACCATAAGAGTGTGGGCATATCGCAGCGACCTTTGGGGCCTTAGAAACGACCTTACGGAAGAATTCTACACCCGACTTTACCAAAAAGGTATGATCACTCCACATCAAAAGATTAAAGTAAACATGATGCACAACGAAGAGTGATAACGATATCACTACTCAAAACAACATAATCGGTCATGGTGTATTTTCCACACCAAACAACTAATATTCCGACACAAAGTGGAACTTAATGTTCTTAAAGTCCTGCTGTGCCATAGACAATATGTATCTCGACTCAGCTAAGAACACATCCCTACCCTCTTTGTCGTGAGCCATATACTGAAACTTCCTTTTCTTAAAATCTGCTAACTCATCAGCATCATCGCTCTCAATCCAGCAAGCCTTATACAGCTGTATGGGTTCCCATCTACATTGTGCTCCATATTCGTGAAGAAGTCTATACTCGATAACCTCAAACTGAAGTTGCCCCACAGTACCTATTATCTTCCGACCATTAAACTGATTGACAAACAGCTGTGCAACACCCTCATCCATCAACTGCTCCACGCCTTTCTGTAGCTGCTTCGACTTCATTGGGTCGGCATTCTCTATATACTTAAACATCTCTGGTGAAAAGCTCGGCAAACCTCTAAAGTGTAGATTCTCACCCGATGTCAGCGTATCTCCAATCTTAAAGTTCCCGTTATCGGGCAACCCCACTATGTCTCCCGCAAAAGCCTCGTCCAGAATCTCTTTCTTCTGAGCCATGAATGCCGTTGGCGATGAAAACTTCATCATCCTGTCAAGTCTGACATGCTTATAGTTGATGTTTCTCTCAAATTTACCCGAACAAACCTTCACAAAAGCAATTCGCGAACGATGATTAGGGTCCATATTGGCGTGAATCTTAAAGACGAAACCGGTGAAATCTTTCTCATAAGGGTCAACAACTCTCTCCTCTGCCTTAACTGCCCTTGGCGATGGGGCTATCTCAAGAAAACAGTCAAGCAACTCCTTCACACCAAAGTTATTTAGTGCCGAGCCAAAGAATACAGGTGCCAGACTACCTGCCAAATAATCACTGCGCTCAAATTGTGGATAAACCTCCCTAACCAACTCAACCTCATCTCTAAGCTTCTTGGACAAAGTATCCCCTATGTGCTTCTCCAACTCCGAAGAATCAATGTCTATATGCACAGACTCTGTCACCTTCTGTTTGCTCGGTTGAAACAAATCCAAACTATTGCGATAAAGATTGTAAACGCCTCTGAATCGTTCTCCCATATCTATCGGCCAGCTCAGCGGGCGAACCTTTATCTTTAACTCCTCTTCCAACTCATCAAGAATCTCGAATGGATCTTTACCTTCACGGTCAAGCTTATTGACGAACACCATCACCGGTGTGTTTCGCATCCGACAAACCTCCATGAGCTTTTTCGTTTGCGTTTCAACACCCTTAGCCACATCAACCACAACAATAACACTGTCGACGGCTGTAAGCGTTCTAAACGTGTCCTCGGCAAAGTCCTGGTGACCCGGAGTGTCCAATATATTTATCTTATGACCTGAATAGTCAAAACCCATGACGGAAGTTGCCACCGATATACCTCTCTGTTTCTCAATCTCCATCCAGTCAGATGTGGCTGTCTTCTTTATCTTGTTCGATTTAACAGCCCCTGCAACGTGAATGGCACCTCCAAATAAAAGCAGCTTCTCGGTCAATGTTGTCTTACCCGCGTCAGGGTGACTGATCACAGCAAAAGTTCTTCTCTTATCTATCTCACTCTTTAAACTCATCTATTCTATTTTCTTAATCTATATTCTTAATCCTTTTTATACAACGCTCCAACGAAACATTCCACATAGGTATCTGCACCTTAAATGCGTTCTCTATCTTCGATACATCTAGTGCACTGTATGCAGGCCTCACCGCCGGCGACACATAATCGCTCGAGCTTATCGGAGTGATTATGCAATCCTCTATGCCTGCCAATCGCTTTATCTCCTGAGCAAAGTCAAATCGACTTACCTCTCCTCTGTTGCAAAAGTTATATATACCTTCCTTCCACTCATGTTCGTATGAATATAGCAAAACATGCACAATCATCTCGGCCAAGTCAACTGCATATGTTGGCGAACCTGTTTCATCACTCACCACCCTCAAACTATCTCTCTCAGCCATAAGTCTGAGCATCGTCTTAACGAAGTTGTTCCCAAACTCCGAATACAACCAGCTCGACCTGATAATCATACACTCACCGCCCACACTCATTAATGCTTTTTCACCCTCCAGCTTAGTTTCCCCATAAACCGACAGAGGTGCTGTTACATCGTTCTCACTATATGGTACACTCGACTTACCGTCAAACACATAATCGGTAGATATATGTATAATCTTGACACTATACTCCTTCGCCACTTTCGCCAAATTCTCCACGCCCGTCACATTCACCGCATAAGCCATGTCATAATCACCCTCAGCCTTGTCTACTGCAGTATATGCGGCACAATTTACTATATACCTTATGGCATTGGCTCTTACAAAGTAGGCCACCTGATCAATATCTACAATATTAAGCTCATCAACATCGCAAAAAATAAACCTGAACGGCAGATTAGCTTTATCAACAAACCTCCTCAATGATTGCCCCAACTGACCATTGCCACCTGTAACAAGCACATTTTGTTGCACCAATCCGTAGAAAACACTCTCCTCATGCTCTACCTTAGTCTCAGCACCAATCAATCTCATCGCGTTAAAAACAACTGCCATATAATCAACAGGTTTAGTTACTTATTCTTTTGAATTTTCCTCTTTATATTTCTTCGACAGCAATCGCAAAAGTGCAGTAATCTGCGTCACTGCTGCTTGAGTGGCCTCTGTTATCTTCTTTTTCTGAATCTTCAGGAGCAGATAACCATAAAGAGCCGTAAAACAGGTCTCAATCTCAGGAATGTCACTCTCCGAAGTCTTTGCCCGAAGCTCCACAATATATGGCAGAGTATTGTAATAGGTTCCAATATATTCCGATTCGGTAGGCTCCTTCAAAAGTCGCAAATGCAGGTCGGTCAGCTCAATTATCACATTTTTGTTTATCTGCAGATGACCTTTCTCCTGAACACCCTCCGACTTCATCATCATAATCAATCCTTCATACCAGTCTCGTGCTTCTTTTCTCTCCTCTTCTGTCTCATATACAGAATTTATAAGATATTGTTCTATCTTATCTATATCAAGATTATAAGCACGTAGCAGATCCTCTATCTGCCACATAAACAGCAGATACTCAGATATGTTGTCTTGCTTCTTTGGAATCTTTCTAATCATAAAAAAACAGAGTGACCAAGTCAATTACTGCCGTGCAGTAGGCCAAACACCCTAAAAAATTAAATCTAAAATCGTAAATTTGCTACAAAAATACAACAATATGCTTAAGTTTCATATTATTGAATCAGGTTATTTCAAAGGTGATGGAGGAGTAATGTTTGGCCCGATACCTAAAAAATACTGGGCACCAAAATATGAAGTAGACCCAAACAACATGTGCATAATGTCGATGCGATGCCTGTTCATCGAAACCGACACAAGGCGAATTCTCGTCGACTCGGGAATGGGCAACAAGCATATGTCCAAGCTCAAATTCTTTCAACCATTCAATATTAAAAACATAGTTGATGAGATAAGAAACATAGGCTACGAACCCGAAGAGGTCACCGATGTCATAAACACTCACCTGCACTTCGACCATTGTGGTGGTAATACTATGATTGGCGACGACGGCCTTGCCCACCCCACATTTCCCAACGCAACCTACCACATCAGCCTGAAACAGTGGAACAACTATCGCAAACCACTCCTGTTTGAGAAAGGTTCATTCTTTGCCGATAACATAGAACCCGTCTATGATGCCGGTCAACTCAAGTTCGTAATAGATGACATCAATTTCGACGATAACATACGTCTAGAGCTGTATGACGGACACACAGACGGACAGATAGCAGTTCTCTTTTCCAACGAAGATGGCAGCTTCGCATTCCCCGGCGATGTGGTACCCACCTCTCTCAACCTGCCACTCAACTGGCTGTGTGCCTACGACAACTGCATGGCTACAGCAATGAACGAGAAAAAGCGATTCATGGACAAAGCTCGTGCCGATAAGCGAACGCTCATATTCTATCACGATGCCTATACCCCAACGGCACAACTGTAAACATATCACCTTAATGATATAAAAACAACATGTCAAAGAACGCCTACTGATAGAATACACCCTCTATCGGTAGGCGAAATTATATATCATTCCACACACAAAAAACTTTCAGTCACGTTGGCTCCATTTGGCTGAGAATGGCTGAGTTTGTCTTATAATATTATATATTTGTAAATAAATTTATTACAGAATGAGAAGTAATAATGAGTAAAATGAGTAAAGATTATATCGTAGTTAGGGGCGCAAGGGAAAACAATTTAAAAAATATATCATTAGAAATTCCCAAAAAAAAGATAACAGTATTTACGGGTGTATCTGGTTCTGGTAAATCGTCATTGGTGTTTGATACAATTGCTGCCGAATCACAAAGGCTCTTGAACGAAACTTACGACAGTTTTATTCGTCACCGATTACAAAAATATGGTAAACCGGAAGTCGATAGCCTTGAAAACTTATCCGTCGCAATTATTATCAACCAAAAAAAAATAGAAGGTAATGCGCGTTCAACCGTTGGAACTGTTACCGATATATATTCGCTTCTCAGGCTTTTATTTTCTCGAATTGGAACACCATTCGTTGGGTATTCCAACATATTTTCATTTAATAACCCACAAGGCATGTGCCCTCATTGTGAGGGTTTAGGAAAAACAAATATTATAGATTTAGATGAATTAATTGATAAGGAAAAATCCCTGAATGAAGGAGCTATTAAATTCCCAACATTTGAAGTAGGTGGATGGCGCTGGACACGTTATGTATATTCAGGTTTGTTTGACAACGACAAGAAGATAAAAGACTACACAGAGGAAGAATGGTATAACCTCGTTTATGCTAACGGATTGAAGCTGGAAAATGCTGACCCACGATTCCCCAAAACAGGCACTTACGAAGGTATATTGCCACGTTTTGAGCGTACTTTCTTCAAAAAAGAATCTAAAGAAATTATAGGGAAGAACGCATCTCGATACAGAGAAGTAGTTAAACAAGGTATCTGTCCCGAATGTGGAGGGAACCGTTTGAATCCCAAAATTTTAACATGCAAAATACAAGATAAGAATATAGCAGATTGTTGCAATATGCAAATAGATGATTTGCTTGAGTTTGTCAAATCTATAGACAGCATTTCTGTAAAACCACTACTGGATGCCATTATCAAGAACCTTGAAAACTTATTGACAATAGGATTGGGATATTTGACTTTAAGTAGGGAAACATCCTCATTATCGGGTGGCGAATCTCAACGAATAAAACTGGTAAAGCATTTAGGAAGCAGCTTGACCGATCTAACATACATTTTTGACGAACCAAGTGTTGGTTTACACCCCAACGACGTGGAGCGATTGAATAAACTCCTAATCGAATTGCGAGACAAAGGTAATACTGTTTTGATTATTGAACATGATTCAGATGTAATATCAATTGCTGACCATATTGTAGATATGGGTATAGGTGCTGGCAAAGATGGAGGCAATATTGTTTATAAAGGTAATTTCGACGGGTTAAAAAAAGTCGAAACACCCACAGGAAATTATCTAAATCGCAAAAATGTTCTCAAAGACAAACACAGAGAAGCCTCAGATTATTTTTTCGTTAAGAACAGTACGCTTCATAATTTAAAAAATGTCTCTGTCAATATTCCCAAGGAGGTATTAACAATCATTACGGGTGTTGCCGGCTCTGGTAAAAGTTCACTAATTAAGTCTTTTGTCAATCAATATGAAGATATCGTTGTAATAGACCAAAGCCCTATACGTGGTAGCAAAAGATCAAACATTGCAACTTACACAGGCATACTTGACGAGATCAGGGCATTATTTTCAAAAGCTAATAGCATTAATAAATCACTTTTCAGCAACAACTCTTATGGAGCTTGTCCTGAATGTAATGGCCTAGGTGTCATTTCAACAGATCTTGCTTTTTTAGACGCAGCAGAAGTCCGTTGCGAACATTGCAATGGAAGTGGATTTAAGCCGGAAGTACTTCACTTCAAGCTGAATAAGAAAAACATTACAGATGTTATGGCAATGACTGTTAGTGAGGCAAAAGTTTTTTTTAGGGACAAAAAAATAACACAACCTCTTGACAGATTATGTAAAGTCGGATTAGATTATCTAACTTTAGGACAATCATTAGACACCTTTTCAGGTGGAGAACGTCAAAGATTAAAACTCGCTGCCGAATTGGGGAATAAAGGTAATGTATACGTTTTTGATGAACCCACAACAGGACTTCATGGAGCAGACATATCCAAAATTATCAAACTTTTTGATAATTTAGTTGACAACAAAAACACAGTCATAATAATTGAACACAACATGGATATAATCAGTCATGCAGATTGGATTATAGACCTTGGCCCAGGCGCTGGTAAAGATGGTGGAAAAATAATATTCGAGGGTTACCCTAAAGATATAATTAACGATAAAACTTCATTAACAGGCAAACACTTAAATAAGTATTTACATCGCTAATAAAAAATTATATATCATTCCGCACACAAAAAACTTTCAGTCAAGTTGGCTCCATTTGGCTGAGAATGGCCTATATTATACAATTACTAAGTCAAAATGCGCTCACTCACTACTCTCCCCAAATACAAATTTCCAGGACAAATAAACCTATGATTACAATACCCGGAAGATCATCGGCGAGGAGTATTTCTTCGACATGGTAAGAGGCTGGCTAAAAAATGTCAAACACTAAATAGAAAATACCATACAATATTACGGTAACCAATGACGAAACAATCTAAAAAAGCATTATTTTCTACACTTATCCATAGTCACAAATAAGACTTACATCAATTATCAAAGATAATCATTGATGCAAAAATAGCACTTATTTGCAAGGTGCTCACATTCCAAATTTATTACCTAAAAAAGCTCTCTACTGCCTAAGGTCACAATATAGCTTACTCAACGCAGCTCACCACACAAAACAGATAAGATGTTTATTTGTCTTTTTTATCCTTGTCTCCATCCATCCCGGTGGGTTCGTCCTCTCTGTGATACCACAAACTATAATACTTCTCCGGATTGCGAAGAAACTTGGCTTTAACATACGAACAGCTTGGTGTAACCATATAGCCATTATCGCGTGCATATTTTATCATCTCAAGAAAAAGCTTGCCGGCAATACCCTGTCCTTCCAACTCTTTTCTAACTCCTGTGTGATAGGCATTTAGAACGTTGTTATGAATCTCAAAATCGAGTTCGGCCAACTGCTTACCACCTTCCTCAATAAAAAAACTTCCTTGACGATTTTCGTCTATCCTAAATTGAATGTTCATAGTTATTCGGTTTTATATAGTTAATTTTCCAACATGCACCACTTCACAATTATCAAAACACCCTACACGGTATATACCTATATCCTGAATGCCAACTCCCGATCAACTATACCATTTCGTATATATAATGCGGAGGTGGTAATGAGATTATAAGGCTGGGAAATAGTGATGTATTGTTGTTTTTGTTTGATTATTTCAGACCTAGAGTTTGCATTGCCAACTCTATCTCCTCCTCGCTGCCGGTGTGCTTACCTTCCGTGTCGGACAGCTTGATGCACTCTTGCCATTGTTCTTTTTCAGTCATCTTGCACCTGAATAGCTTCATCACTATATTCATGCTTTTGATGCTGTTACCCACGTCGTTTGTGAGGTTTGTGCCGATACCGAACGAGGCCCAGATCTTTCCCTTGCAATAGTCGTTTATCTGCAACACCTTATCCACGTTGAGACTGTCGGAAAAGACTATATACTTCATTTTGGGGTTCACACGCAATTCCTCGTAGCGCTTGATGACTTTGTCGACAAACAGCAATGGGTCGCCACTGTCTTGACGAAGGCTGGTGAACAACGATGCGTGTTTCTTGCTGAAGTTTCGCAAGAACACGTCAGTTGTGTATGTGTCCGTCAGCACGGTACCAAGGTCGCCATCGTAGACGTCTATCCAATGCTCCATGGCCATGTAGTTTGCCATCTTATAGCCATAAATGGAGCCGTGAAACTGCACCCATTCGTGAGGGTGCGTTCCCGATACGTTGAGGTTATGCTTGTAGGCAAGATAAACATTGCTGGTGCCAAATAGACTGTCTCCGGCATATTTCTTTAGCAGGGCAGTCACTCGGTCTTCAACATCGAAGCTGAAACGACGACGCATGCCGAACAGAGAAAATGTGATGTCATGTTCTTTCATCCTGATGGCTTTCTCGATTGCCGATTTTTCCATATAATCTACATCAGGCACTTTGCCTGTTTCTCTGAAATAGAGTTCCGACACGGTGGCCAAAATAGGAGTCTCCCACAGAGTGACGCGATAAAGCAATCCGCTGGCCTTGATATGCAACTTAGAACCTTCCATAGTCACACTCACCTCTTTGGGGTTGAACCTGAATCCTTTTAGAAAATCTATGTAAATTGGTGGAAGATAAGGCATTTGACGCTTAATGAAGGCCTCTTCTTCTTTGGTGAGTGAAAGCATCGACATACTTTTCAACTCATCTTTTATCAGTTCGTCGAAACCTTCGGGATAGTCGCCATTGTTGCGATCTACAAACTCAAACTCGCCGCATGCCCTCGGAAAAAGCTTTGAATATGCGTAGCTTGTTGTAAACTTATATAAGTCTGTATCGAGAATACTTCTTATTATTGCCATTGGTCTCCTCCGTTTATAAGTGATAATAGTAAAACATTGCAATGTTGAATTTCGTTCACGACAAATAAAAAAGGCGTCACATTTATGTAACGCCTTTTGTGGTTAATCATAATTATGTATGTTAATTATCCATGATTAAATAGACTGTTCAATGTTCCAAACAAAGGCCCTAAGTCCCAAGTTTGCCGACTTTTTGTCGAGTTCCTTCAGAAAGTTGAGAAGCAGAGGTACACGATCATCCTCCACAACGGTCAGTATGGCGTTGTTGATTGACGGCCACGCATGCGTACCAAAATGTGGCACACCATCTTTGCTACCCCTTCCGTAGACCTCTCGCCAAGACGTAAACCCTCTGATGTTGAGAGAGCTTAACTGCTCCACAACATAATCGTAGTGCGCCTGGTCGAGTGTTATCATTACAGCTTTCATATATGTTGATTTGTTTTTGTTATTTATTAGTTTTCTTGTAATACCTCACGATGTTTTTTACGTCTGCGGTGTACACCGTAACCTGCCATCATTGAATAGATAGCCGGAATCAAAATCAGCGTAATGATGGCGGAGAATGTCATACCACCAATGATGGTGATACCCAAAGCTCGCCACATTTCAGAACCTTGACCCGTACCAATGGCAAGAGGTATCATACCAAGTATTGTTGTTAGTGTTGTCATCAACACAGGACGAAGCCTTGATTGTCCGCCATGTACAACTGATGTAATAATAGACATACCTCTCGTACGGTTAAGGTTGATGTAGTCGATAAGCACAATGGCGTTCTTCACAACCATACCCACAAGCATGATAAGCCCTATGTATGCCATCACACCGAGTGGTTCACCAGTTAGAGCAAGCAACAATACACCACCGGTGAACGCGAATGGAACCGTCAGGATAATCATGAACGGATATGTAAGCGATTCGAACTGTGATGCCAACACAATGTAAACTAACAGAGAAACTATCGTCAGCAACATGGCCAACTCGGCAAATGTGTCTTGTTGGTCTTCCAATGTTCCACCAATTTGCATCTGCACACCGGCGGGAAGTTCTGTTTGTTCAACTATTGCGTTTACATCTTTAACGACTTCACTAAGTGCTCGTCCGTATATTGAACCCGTTACTGTTACAATACGTTCGCGGTCTTGCCTGTCGATTTGCGGCAGTGATGATGACTCTACAACAGTACCTATATCACGCACTCTTACTCCAACACCCATAGGATTGTATATCATGATGTTTTGAATGTCTTCCAATGACTGGCGATACTGCTCCTCGAAACGTACTCTGATATTGTACTCTTCACCATCTTCGCGGAAACGAGACATTATCAATCCGTTTATTCTGTTACGTACAGCATTGGCTGCTGTTGCCATATTCAAGCCGTTTTGTGCAAGCTTCTCGCGGTCGAAATCAATCTTATACTCCAACCTGTAGTCTTTTCTTGAAACAACAATATCTCGCAATCCCGGCACCTGAGAGAGTTGGTCTCTTATGCTTGCGGCTACGCGGTCTGTTTCTGTGAAGTCGTAACCATAAATTTCAACTGCTACGTTGCTACCGCTGGTCATGCCGGCATTGCCACCTCCCGGCATCACAACGAAGCGGTGAATTTCGGGCATCTCTGCCAAGTCCTTACGGATCTCATCGGAAATATCATAGATAGTCCTTTGTCTGTCTTTTGCCTTTACAAGTCGAATATTGTATGATATGATGTTTGGTCCGTTTTCCCTCATTGCGGCGTAGGTGTTGTCTTCGCCGGCAGTACCTACCGAGAATGAAACTATCTCAACTTCGGGATAGTTATCCTTGATGTTTTGATATATTCTGTTTCCCAATTCTCTCGACACTTCCATGCGCGTTCCCGTTGGGGTTTCCACACGCATAGCAATAACGTCGTTGTCGGACTCAGGCATAAATCCTGTCTTTAGTGTAATAGCACTAATAACGAGGCTGACTACAAAAATCACCAGAATGATTGCCACTGTAGTTCGTCTTCTTCGTGCCACCCAGTTTACCAATTTGGCATATCTTCTATCGAGCCTGTCCAATATAGGGAGAATTCTTTTGTTGTACCACTTGTCGAACCCGGACGGTTTCGTTTTGTTTGTAGAATGCATCATATTGGCACTCATCATAGGTGTCAGCGTCATAGATATAATGAGTGATAGCGTGATGATGATTGTAACCATCCAACCAAGCTGCTCGAACATAACTCCGGCAAAACCACCCACCATAGTCATTGGCAGGAACACACAAATAATTGTAAGCGTTGATGCAATAACGGATAGCGAAACCTCATTTGTACCATATATGGCCGCCTGCTTTGGTCGGCTGCCACGCTCGATGTGAGAAGTGACGTTCTCCAAAACCACGATGGCGTCGTCAACAACCATACCAATGGTGATAGACAATGCCGAAAGCGATATGATATTTATGGTGTTACCCGTTAGGAAAAGATATATAAATGACGCAATAAGCGAGATAGGTATCGTTACCATAATGATTATGGTTGCACGCCAACGACCAAGGAAAACCAACACAACGACCCCCACAATAATGAGGGCAAGCAGGATGGTTTCAAGCAAACTGTTGATTGATGTTTTAATGTAGTCGGATGTGTCCATAACCGTAACGAGCTGAATGTCGGGGGGCAGAGTCTTTTGCAGTTCGGGCAACTGAGCTCTGACTGCGTCGGCAATTTCCACCGTATTGGCTCCAGTCTGTTTTTGCACAATTATACTTGCACTACGGTGTGAATTAGTATAGTTCTCCAATATTCGCGTTTCTATGGTGTCGACAACGGTTGCCACATCGCGAAGATAGACCGGACGCCCCATGCTGTTGCCAACAACAATATCATTTAGCTCACGGCTGTTTGAAAATTCTCCTTCAAGACGCAACATGTAGGTTTGCGTTCCTATGTCGAAATTACCTGCAGGAACATTGACGTTCTCGGCGGCAATTGTTTGCGCTATTCGCTCTAGAGGAATATTGTAGGCCTCAATCTTTGAGGGAATAACATTTACTTGCACCTCACGTTTTGGAGCACCACTCACAGATACGGCACCTACTCCCGATATACGGTTGAGAGGGTTGGCAACCTGCTCGTCTAGAATCTTATATAGTGCGTTGGAACTCTCTTGTGCCGTGGCTGACAATATCACCACAGGAACCATGTCGGAACTGAACTTCATGATAATGGGGTCGTCGGTACCATCGGGGAGGAAACCCGAAATGAGCGACACTTTATCTCGCACATCATTCATGACCTCGTTCATGTCTGTACCGAAGTCAAACTCCAACATAACCATGGATATTCCATCCCTGGATTGGGAGGTCAACTTCTTAAGCTTTTCTGTTGTATTAAGAATATCTTCAAGAGGCCTAGTTACGTTTGCCTCAACATCTTGCGCACCTGCTCCGGAATAGGTTGTCATGACAGACACAACGTTCATGTCAATATTGGGGTATAGATCGACCGGCAATTGCTGATAAAACATCACACCGATGAGCACTATACCTATAAATATCAGTGACGTACCTACCGGGTTGCGTACCGCGGTTTCGTATATTTTCATCTAACTGTTATATTTTTATGTTAATGTATAACTATGTACTATGGATTACTGAACAACCTCTACTTCTGTGCCATCAACAAGGTTGGAGTTGCCCTGAACAATAACTCTGTCGCCTTCATTAAGGCCTGAGCGTATTTCGTACTTATCGCCAATGCGAGTACCTAAATCAACCAATGTGTAAACAGCTTTTCCGTTTTGTTCCACAAAAACATAGCGGTCGTTTGAACCTACCTGCTTAAGCACTGCCATATCACTGAGAAGTGGTCGATCGTTGGTGCCGAAATTAATTCTGGCAGTAGCATACATTCCCGGTCTCAGCTTCTTGTCGTTGTTTGGCACTGTAACCTCAACCATGAAAGTGTGAGTTGCCTGGTCTATGGTTGGGTATATAAGTGATATCTTACCTTCAAACTTCTCATCGCCAAGGGCATCGGCCTTAATTTCCACAGGCATGCCTTTTTGAACCTGATTGTAGTATGTTTCGGACATATTCAACAAAACTTTCACCGGACTTATGCTTTCTATAGTAAGAATGGGCAACTGCATTGCCACATCGCCCGGATCATAGTTCCTGGCTGTAACTACTCCGTTCATAGGGCTGACCAAAGTTGTGTTTTCGCCGAGGTTACCCATAGCCGTTTCGGCTACATCGAGTTGGGCCTTGATTTGATCGAGCTGTTGCTTGGATATTCCACCCACCTCATATAACTCTTGATACCTTTCGTAGTCGCGACGAAGTGTTGCCACCTGGGTTTGTTGCTGGGTGAGATTTGCCGCATCCATGATGACCAATGATTGACCTTTGCTGACATTAGAGCCAACATCAACAAGAATCTGACGGATACGTCCACCCATTGCCGGTGCTATGTTGTTCGTTTTGTCGGCCTGTACGGTTGCCGTGAACGTTGAAATTTGGTCAACAGGCTCAAGGCTTACGGTTTCCACTCTCACCTTTGGTTTTGCAACAGACTGCTGTTCTGTTTGGTCTGTTTTTGCTTTTCCCCCACACGAGATGAGTGATGCTAATGCAATCATGCAAGGCAATGTCAATAAGTTATACCTTTTCATATTTATATTTATTTGTTTGTTATTCTATTATTAGTTTTCATTTTCTGTTAAAGGTTCTATGTCGTAGCCGAGAATCTTCTCTAAGTCTGCCTTGGCTGCCATATAGTCATATATGGCGTTGCGGTTTTGCAGCTGAGCATTGAGCACTGCAAGAGCCGCCGCATTGACGTCGACAATCGTTCCCATACCTGTCTCATAACGTTTGAGAGTAATCTCATGACCTTTCTTTGCTTGTTCCACCGACGACTGTGTGGCAACGACCTGTTCTATACTCTTATTTATTAAGTCGTAGTTGTTCTTGATAGACAACTTCAAGCCTCTTTCGATGTCTTTGCGCTGCTCATTCATCTGATAAAGTTGAACTTGCGATTGCTTGACGCTGTGGTATCTCTGGCCACCGCTGAACAAAGGTATCTGAAGGGTAATCCCTAACATTGAATAAGGATCCCATCGATAGTCCTTGAACTTGAAGTCGTTGTTTTGACTCATGTAGGTCCAGTTAAATGTGGATACCAACGATGGTGCGAATTGCAGTTTCTTCATTTGCAAAGCATTTTCAAGCTGCTTGGTCTGCAAGTCGAACTGTAGCAGGTCGCTGTTGTGAGTAAGCGATGTATCGGCAGGGATAATCTGATCGAACATTGTTGCTTCATATTCATCCAGCGAGCCAACAACCTTAAGTGGAGTATTTTCGTCTATTCCCATCAACATGGTCAGCTGCATTTCGGCAATCTTCATCATGTTTTGTGACTGAATCATAGTAGGAACAAGACTCTTCAGCCTCACGTCGGCAGTGATTACATCATACTCTGCTACGATGCCCTGATTGTATCTGTTCTTGATATTCTCAAGGTTGATGGAGTCTGTTTCGTAAGTCTTTCTTAGTACCTCATAGCTATCGTGCGCTAGAAGCAGACTGTAGTAAGCTTTCTTCACCTGATTGACCAAGTTTATGCGCGATGAACGAGCTTGCTCCATGGCAATCTCTATATCCACTTGACTCATCTGGACATTCTTCCATAGCGATGGCACAACAAGTGGCATGCTGACATTAACTCCTGCTGTATATACATTGAAACGTCCCATCTGAATGCCTTCACCCTTGTCTTCAGATTTCCCCATTGAGAACATGTCCCCCAATACCTTCATGATTTGTAGTTCTTCGGGAGTGTACTGCGATGGGTCAATGTCATCACCACCGAAGCCTAAACCTTCGTCGAAGTAAACTGTCTGGCGTTTGATGGCTCTTTGATACGAGCCAATGATGTCCATCTGAGGCATCAATGCACCATAAGCCATCTTCTTGCCATATTCCTTTTTAGTTATCTCCATGTCGGCAACCTTTATGGTAGGGTTTTCGGAAAGCGCAATATCGAGCGCTGTCTGCAAATTAATAACCAAGCTGTCTGCTGTCTGAGCTTCTGCCTTTATGCTGAACAATAGGCACGATAGGCTCAACGCTAGGAGTAGTTTCGTTATTGATATTACTTTTGTTGACTTTTTCATATAATATTATTTGTCTTGTTTTACCTTTTTGTTCGTTTCGTCATTCTTATTTTTTGTGTACTCATCAATTATCTTTAACCCTTTCTCTGTGAGAATACCCCTGACAAAATTCATCATCATAGTGTAAAGTAACTCATCGAAAGAAAACGGAGGCTGTTTGATGAATACAGCACGTATGTATGTATAGTTGGTTTCCTCCGCCAAAAAAGCCGTTACCGGGATATTGAGGTCGGGGCGGACATATCCATCTTTCACTCCTTGGTGCAACAGGCTCTGAAAGGACTTGTTGTTTTGCCTTGCGTACTCGTGCATGGCATCACCAATCTCGGGGTAGTATTTGTAGATGTCTCGAATAAACTTAGTATTACCTATTGGGAAGCTTCTATGAATCTCTATAGTAGCAATGAATATATCGACAATATTGCTGTTCTCATCTATGTATTTGTCATATAACAGATTACGCTCGTGAATCAACTTATTGAGCAATACTTTTAGTATATCTTCCTTATCCTTGAAATTCTCATAAATAGTCCTTTTTGATATGCCAAGAGATGAGGCAAGTTCATCCATTGATACATCCTTGATGCCGCGTTGAAAAAACAACTCTTGTGCTTTATCAATTATCCTATCTTTTATATCCATATAAGAAACAATCTCTTTTTATTACCTAATTGGGAGTACAAAGCTATGAAGTAAAACTAATTTGGACAAAATAGTTTTCTGGTTTTAACAAACTTTACACTAAGAATTTGTTAAGCGCTATAGACTGAGGACATCTTTTAAGACTTTATAACCAGATACACTGGCTTTTATATTATCTCCATTGGAAACAGTGAGTATCTGGTTTTGCTTGTCGTAAAGTTCAATATGTTGTATTTTTTCAACATTAACTATGTATGATCTATGTACTCTGACAAATTGTGTATTTGGAAGGCTGTTTTGGAAGTATTTCATAGTTCCCTCCTTGGTATATTTACCGCTGTTGGTGAATATTTGCACATAATCTCCGTCGGCTTGTATGTAAACTATGTCGGGAACTGCTATAATATGGATCTTTTGCCCTACCTTAACAGCAATCCTATCGAGCATTTGATGTGGTAATTCATTATCAACACCGTTGTCTGAACTTCCATATTCTGAATCTTCATCTGTAATGCGTTCATCGCATCCGTCTTTATCGTCAAATTCCGATTTATATATGCTAATGTTTATTGCTTGCAGGTTAATAACATATATAAATGTACCTATCAGAATAGTGTAAAGAGAAAATGTATTGACCTGCTCATGCAGATTGATGCCAAGAAACAGCATTGATGACAGGCTAATTAACACAGTCCACAAAATTAGGAAAAGTACACCTAAGGCAATACTATTTATGATTCTCTGAGAATAACTGAGCTTTACAAGACCGGATTGAGGAATAACCCTCCACATCAAAAGCACTAATGCAAGAGCAATTAGGCTATCGCCTAAACTTTTGAGCAGTAAGCCATTTAGAGGATACGTTGTAAACTGTTTAAGGGTATACGTCTGCAATAAAACAAAAAAGGCCATAACGACCACCACCGATAGTAAGGCAAGGTATTTATATGGATACCGAAGTTTCATACTTAACAATGGTGCTTTTATCTTAATTCACAGCCGGAGAATATTAGACTTCCTTCTATTATTAACCTTTTGGGTTGTTTGGCAGAATGAAGCGCGGAACGCTTATCGTCCACGCCTCCAAAGAAGTTACTCAGATTAGTGACTACTTGTAAATCATCGGGCACATATAAAACTATTCCACCAAAGATAGCATTGACGTTTAAGTAAGTATCTCCTTCGGGTAGTGTGGTTTTGCTTAGATCTATTTCTACTCCTCCAAATATTGCACTAATACATCCGCCATTGAAAACAGGCTCTAAAAAGATGCTCTTCGAACCACCAAATACTACACTTTTATCTATTACCCCTTCCGTTGCAACTGTTTGAGAACTGGTTCCTCTATTGAGCATTTTATGTCTTTTATTGGCATTCAGCATAACTTGAACGAATATGATCACTCCCAAGATAATTAACAGCACAGGCCACATATTATCGACAAAATCGGGGCTAATCCAGCTGAAAGTTTCAGGATAAGACGTTTGCAATCTGGGCAATAAAAAGAATATTCCAACAATCAAAATTATAAATCCGGATATTTTGTCCTTTGTGAATAGTATGAGATATCCCATCACTATTAGCAACATTGCCCAAGAAAATATTACGCTGACAAGTGGAGCTTCTATCCATCCAAAGTTTAGAGATAGAAGAATCAGTCCTGCGAGTATTAGCAAAATGCTTAGAATCAGTGCTTGCTTATTGACCGGTTTTTTAATGTTGTCATTCTTTTCCATTTACTTTATTTTTATAGATTATATCACAAATATAACCCTGGATAACTGAGTAATAAATATTTTATCGACGAAACATAATATTTTACCCGATGAAAAAAGACACATTCATGATAAAACTATTCGTTATGAGAGGAGTAAAGCTACAAAATAATTGGCATAACAACACTCTTCATTTTATTTTTTATATCTATCTTTTGATTAAGCATATACTTTTGATTTTTTTTTCTACATTTGTAGGTGACCAAGATGGCATTTACTGATGGTCTTATAATCTTAAGATTAAGTTATAGGTTATTACAGCAATTAATGACGTCTTACCCTAAAGTAATATTATTTAAACAAGAAAGAAATGGACAAGACTAAGAAATTTATATTACCGGAATCGGAAATTCCAACACAATGGTACAACATCGTGGCTGAAATGAAAAATAAGCCTATGCCCATGCTTAACCCTCAAACAAAAGAACCTATCAAGGCAGAAGACCTGTACCCTATATTTGCCACTGAAGTGTCTAAACAAGAAGTAAACGACACCGACGCATGGATCGATATACCCGATGAGGTTAGAGAGAAATACAAAATATACCGCCCTACTCCTCTGGTTAGAGCTACCGGTCTGGAGAAGGCACTTGGTACTCCGGCACACATCTATTTTAAGAATGAAAGCGTCAGCCCGGTAGGTTCTCACAAACTAAACTCGGCATTACCTCAAGCATACTACAACAAACTTGATGGTACAACTAACATAACCACAGAAACCGGCGCAGGTCAATGGGGAACGGCTCTTTCATTTGCCGCCAAAACTTTCGGACTGGAGCTAGCCGTGTATATGGTTAAAATAAGCTACGAACAGAAGCCATATCGTCGTTCACTTATGCAGACTTGGGGTGCACAGGTAATTGCATCGCCAAGTATGTCGACTAAGACAGGAAGAAAAATCATAACCGAACATCCCAACTATCAGGGCAGTTTGGGAACTGCCATATCAGAAGCCATTGAACTAGCTCTGCAAACACCAAACTGCAAATACGCATTGGGCAGTGTGCTTAATCATGTAGCTCTCCACCAAACAGTCATAGGCCTTGAAGCAGAAAAACAGATGGAAATGGCAGACGAATATCCGGACGTAGTGATAGGGTGCTTTGGCGGTGGCTCAAACTTCTCTGGAATTTCTTTCCCATTCTTGCGCAAGCGTCTCAATGGTGAATCAAAGACCAGATTCATCGCTGCTGAACCATCATCATGCCCAAAACTAACGAGGGGCAAGTTTGAGTACGATTTTGGTGACGAATCGGGATTAACACCACTCATACCTATGTACACATTAGGACATAAGTTTGAACCCGCTAACATACATGCAGGAGGTCTTAGATATCACGGAGCAGGAAGCATCGTTAGCCAACTGCTTAAAGATGGATTGATTGAAGCTGTTGATATAAAACAGCTCGAAACATTCGAAGCCGGCATTCTGTTCGCTCAAACCGAAGGTATCGTACCCGCACCTGAGTCTACACACGCTATTGCAACAGCAATCAGAGAAGCAAAGAAGGCAAAGGAAGAGGGTAAAAAGAAAACTATTTTATTCAACTTGTCAGGCCACGGCTTGATTGATATGAGTGCATACGATCAATATCTGGCAGGGAACCTTGTTAATCACTCTATTTCAGACGAAGAAATAAACAAGTTCCTTTCCCAAAACGAGACAGATGAGTAACAATTCAACACTTTTTGTGTAAATAGACAAAATAAATTGCTAAATAATTTGGATATTTAATTATTGTATCTTATCTTTGGGATAACAAGTTGATAGAGATATTGCCGCATCGGTCGATTGGGAAACTCATCAATTTATTACATCGAACCGAGAAACGTTTTTGGTTTCAATGGCGGGCCGCATCCTTCGGGATTTCGTTTTACGAAACAGCGGATTACAAAGATTCCAAGACACTCAAATCCTGTCAAAAAGGAGTTTCGATATTTTCCACTGGTGCGGCTCCTTATAAAAAGCAGATGAGCAGTTAGACTATGTCAATTGCAAGTCTGCTTTTCATTTTCAATTACACTTCGTATGAAATTAGCTAAACAATATTGGGAACTGTTCATAACATTCTTCAAGATAGGTGCATTTACATTCGGAGGTGGCTATGCAATGGTCCCGCTTATACGTAATGAAGTAATAAAAAAGAACTGGCTCGACGACAACGAGTTCATGGACATGCTCGCACTTGCACAGTCAGCACCAGGTCCGATAGCACTAAACACAGCAATATTTGTCGGCAACAAGCGATTAGGCGTAAGAGGCAGTATATTCAGCAGCTTAGGTGTAATACTCCCCTCCTTATTCACAATCCTTATTATAGCAATAGTATTCACTCAGTTTAAAGAGAACCCTATTGTAGAGCGCATTTTCAAGGGCATACGTCCGGCTGTGGTTGCACTAATTGTAGCACCTCTGCTAAGTCTCGGCAAATCGGCCGGCGTCAAGTTGACTAATATATGGATTCCCATTGTTGTGGCATTAGTAGTTTGGATTTTCAATGTGTCCCCAATGTACATAATAATAGCCTCTATTGCATTGGGCTTAGCTTACTATTTCATACAACATAAAAGGCTAAAAAAGTAATGGAACTAGTTGAATTATATATCGCTTTGTTTATTGCCTTCTTCAAGATAGGCCTATTTGGATTCGGAGGTGGATATGCTATGCTTCCGATGATAAAAAATGAAGTTGTGGACATAAACAATTGGATATCGTTGAGCGACTTTACCGATATTATAGCTATTTCTCAAACCACACCGGGACCAATTTCTTTTAATTCGGCAACGTACATTGGCTACACTGCCGTTTCAGACCTTGGCTACTCTACAGGTTTTGGCATATTGGGTTCAGTCATCTGCACTTTGGCTGTCAGCTTACCATCGCTCATTATAATGACAATCATCTGTGCATTTTTCTTTAAGCTTAAGGACAACCCTTTGATGCAGGCATCATTGCAAGTACTAAAACCCGCCATCATCGGACTGATTGCGGCTGCCGCTCTGATGTTGATGAATGACCAGAACTTTATTGATTACAAGAGTTGGTTGATATTCTTGGCAATGATTGTTGCGTCAGTAAAAAAGGTAGATCCTATTCTGCTTATCGCGCTCTCGGGTGTTGTTGGTCTTATCCTCTATTAGTATTGATTGTAAGTTTTATATTGATGCTATCTGCTATTTTTCTCTTTCAATAACACCATCTACAGTTTCTGTTATTTCTTCCGTTACCGTTACATGTTTCTTTATTTTCCCTATACTCAACAAAACGAGGGCTATTAGTAGAACAAAGGCGATGCAGATCCAGAACCATCGTTCGAAGTAGATGGGATCATCATAACCATCAACACTGATGTCCATATCGTACAGGTCGAGTGATGTACCTGACTCAATGGCAGTTATTAGTAATAAAATTAAATAATTCATATTGTTCCCATCTTTTTTCAGATTAAAGACTTGTGATAAGCCAATCGCTCAGCACCATTTGCAAGATATATTATGCCACAATAGTGAAACCCCGATGTAGTGACGATACCTTGCATTACCTTATTATCTCTGTGCGTATCAATCCTCACATCATTTATTTGCGCAAAACACCAATCGAAACACACCTTTGCCACACCTTTACGCCTACCATTTGACGCTATTCTATGTATCACACCATACGGATTATCATTCAACCAATTGCCTCCAAAAATATTTATATATGTGGGATCTTCGCCTTTGATGAAACAGAAAGTACCGACTATCTCACCCTCATCATCTTCAACCACGAAGCTATGATTAGAAACGATTTCACTATATATCAACTCTTTAGAGGGATAATCATCATGCCACTGATTAGGATTACCCGTGCGTTTCATAAACTGTCTTGCATAAGCATATATATCCATCAATTTATCTATATCAGCAATATTTGATGCACGAACAATCATAATGCAATAAGCAAATGGTTATTTCTTAGTTGCCCCTTTGGTTGTTTTGCCTGTCTTTGAAGTAGTCTTGCCGGCAGATTTTTTTGTCGTCTTGCTCTTTGATGAAGATGCAGACTTACTTTTCTTGGCGGTTTCAGTTCCCGTACCTTCAACTATCTTCTTGCACTCTTCCAAAGTAAGCTCCTTAGGTTCTACATCCTTTGGTATCTTATAATTCTTCTTTCCAAACTTTATATAAGGTCCATACCTTCCATTCAACACCTGCAAAGTTGGTTCCTCTTCAAATATCTTGATGATATTCTCCTTATCTTTTTTCTCTTTCTCTTTAATCAACTCTACAGCCTCATCAAGTTCAACCTCCAGAGGATCAACACCTTTAGGTATTGATACAAACTTACCATTATGTCTTATGTAAGGACCAAACCTACCTACACCAACCACAACCTCTTTCCCTTCAAACTCTCCAAGAGTGCGAGGCAACTCGAAGAGCTTGAGCGCTTCTTCCAGAGTTATGGTCTCAATAGATTGATTCTTCTGCAGCGATGCAAACAGTGGCTTTTCCTCCTCATCCGTCTTTCCTATCTGAGCCATAGCACCATATCGACCTATCTTTACAGAGACCTGCCGGCCTGTCTTTGGGTCATCGCCCAAAATGCGTTCACCAGCCTTATGTTCGGTGTGAGTGTTAAGAGCCTCTTCAACTATTGGGTGAAACAAATCGTAGAAGTCCGATATAGTGTGATTCCATTGTTCCTTACCCTCGGCGATGTTGTCAAACCTCTCCTCTACCCTTGCAGTAAAGTTATAATCCACAACTGACGGAAAGAACTCACCCAAAAAATCATTCACCACCATACCTATATCTGTCGGTATCAACTTATTCTTATCGGCGCCGGCAACCTCAGTCTTAGTTGTCTCCTTTATTTTTCCACCCTTAAGAGTGAGAATATCGTATTGTCTTTTCACTCCATCCAAACTACCCTTTTCAACATACTCTCTGTTTATTATAGTAGATATGGTTGGCGCATACGTTGATGGACGCCCAATGCCCAACTCTTCCATTTTTCTCACCAAGGCAGCCTCTGTATATCTTGCCGGCTTTTGAGTGAAACGTTCCGTTGCAACGGTCTCGAGCATATTCAGCTTCTCACCCTTCTTAAGAGGTGGAAGAATGCCACTTTCATTTTCGTTATTCTCGTCGTCGGTTCCCTCCATATACACCTTAAGAAAACCGTCAAACTTTATTACCTCACCATTGGCTACAAACTTACCTTCATCGTTGGATATTGAAATATTTGCAGTTGTTCTCTCGAGCTCTGCATCAGCCATCTGCGAAGCAATAGTTCGCTTCCATATCAAATCATACAACTTCTTTTCCTGTGCTGTACCGCTAATTTCACGCTGATTGATGAAAGTAGGCCTGATGGCTTCGTGAGCCTCTTGAGCCCCTTTTGTTTTGGTTGTAAAGTTTCTTGCCTTATGATATTTTTCGCCGTAATCCTCTATAATCTCCGCCTTAGCAGTTCCGATAGCAAGGTTCGATAAATTCACTGAGTCTGTACGCATATATGTAATCTTTCCTGACTCATAGAGTCTCTGCGCCACCATCATGGTTTGCGCAACGGAAAAGCCTAACTTTCGCGAAGCCTCCTGCTGCAATGTTGATGTTGTGAATGGAGGTGCGGGTGACTTCTTTGCCGGACGAGTATTAACTTCATCAATAGCAAAGTCTGATGTTCTCAATCGTTCCAACAAAGCCAAAGCCTCTTCTTTTGTCTTAAGTCTCTTGCCATACTCCGCCTTTATTTGTACGACCTCATCCTTCTCAACCTTAGTGAAAACAGCAATAACTCTATAGTAAGCATCCGACTCGAAGTTTTGTATTTCTCTTTCCCTCTCAACTATCAATTTAACTGCCACCGACTGCACACGTCCTGCCGAAAGTGCAGGCTTAATCTTTCTCCACAACACAGGAGACAGCTCAAATCCCACAATTCTATCGAGCACCCTGCGAGCCTGCTGAGCATCAACCAAGTTTTTATCTATACCTCTTGGATTCTCAACAGCCTTCTCAATAGCATTTTTAGTTATCTCATGAAAAACGATTCTTTTAGTGTTATCTTTTTTCAGGTCCAGAGTCTCATAGAGGTGCCACGCAATGGCCTCCCCTTCGCGGTCCTCATCCGAAGCAAGCCACACAGTCTCAGCCTTCTTAGCCGCAGCCTTTAGGTCGGCAACCACCTTCTTTTTGTCGGCAGGAACTTCATATATAGGCTCAAAGCCATTCTCAATGTCTATACTGAAATCTTTCTTTTTTAGGTCTCTTATATGTCCATAACTTGACATTACATGAAAATCCTTGCCTAAAAACTTTTCTATTGTCTTGGCTTTTGCCGGTGACTCAACGATAACTAAATTTTTCTCCATCCAGATAATCCTTACTCATTTAGGTATTTATGTGCTACTCTCGCACGATTTTCCGTGCAAAAGTAGCAATTTTGTATAATGAACAACAATTTTTACAGAAAATCCTTGATTATTAGTCTTTTTTATGAAATGCTTCATCACCCTCAAACGACACACCATATATACCTGAAAGCATTCCCTTAAGAGCCTCCGTTTGAGACTGCCTGACTATGAGCGTCATCCTGCAACTCTCCTTAAAATCCTGCGTCCATTGTACCTCTTCAAATTGCTTCAACACGCGCATGACATCATTAAGCACTGTATAGTCGAAGTGTATCTTCAACACATCATCAACCGTTTTTTCAATAATTTCGGCATTGCTGATTGCATCTGCCGCTGCTTCACGATATGCCTTAATAAGTCCGCCCGTGCCCAACAATGTGCCACCGAAGTATCTAACCACAATCACAAGAATATCGGTCAATTCAAATGAGTTAATCTGTCCCAATATAGGCTTACCTGCCGTCCCGGAAGGCTCACCGTCATCATTCGACCTAAATTCCAGTCTGTCGCTGCCAATCATATATGCCCAACAAACATGCCGGGCATCATAAAACTTTTTACGATACTCATCAACAATATTCATGGCATCTTCAACATCCTTAATGGGAAAAGCAAAAGAGTAAAACTTACTCCGTTTTTCCATCAAGTAACCTTCCGATGTTGCCGTTATTGTTCTATATGTATCATCCATAAATAAAAAAGATTAGTTCCTCGGTTTTAACAAAAGTAATATAAAAAAACATTGGCAACTTTCCAAAAGCATAATTTAGAGACAAAAGAGACAGATATTAACAAGTAACATTACACCTACCCTACAGCCATCCTGTCCGCATCATATATACGATTTTGTATATATAAGCAGGAGATAGTAGTTAGTTGGTAAGCTTTTATTTGCTTTTTTATGCACTATTGATAGCGCTTCGAATAAATTGACTAACTTTGTGACATGTTTTTTGGAAAAATTTAATTCATAATTTGATGAGAAAGATTTATTTAATTTTAATTGCATTTATGGTATTGATTGCTTGTAATGAGTCAGCCAATAAGAATGACAAAAGTTATGGAGACATATTCTTAGAAGAATTTGACACTCCTTTTGGCACGCCTCCATTTGATAAAATTGTTTTTGAGGATTATAAGCCTGCTTTCTTGAAAGGAATGGAACAGCAAACCGAAGAGGTCAAGGCTATAATAGAAAATGAGGAAGCACCAACGTTTGAAAACACAATAGTTGCATTGGACAACAGTGGACAGACTCTATCACGTGTATCAAGTGTTTTTTATGGATTGAGAAGCTCCAACACAAATGACGACTTTAATGCTTTAGCAGAAGAGTTGTCGCCACTGCTTTCAGAACACAGCGATAACATATATTTGAACGAGGATTTGTTCGCTCGTATTAAAGCTGTACATGACAATGCAGAAAATGAAAACTTGAATGTTGAACAGAGCCGTCTGCTTGATGAGTACTACAAAAGCTTCGTCCGCTCGGGTATAATGCTAGGTGGTGCAGAAAAAGACAGACTTCGTGAGATAAACAAGGAGCTTTCTGCAGCAACAATGAAGTTTGGCAACAACCTGCTAAGCGAAACAAATGATTATAAGCTTGTTATAGACAACAAAGATGATTTGGCCGGTCTGCCTGAAGGTGTTATTGCAAATGCCGCAGCAGCCGCAACTGCTGCCGGAGAGGATGGCAAATGGGTGTTTGGATTGCAGAAACCGAGCTGGTTGCCGTTCTTGCAATATGCCGACAACAGAGCTTTGAGAGAAAATTTATACAAAGCTATGTATATGCGCGGAGATAATGATAATGCCAACGACAACAAAGCTGTTATCAACACCATAGTTAATCTGCGAATAGAAAAAGCCCATCTACTGGGTTTCGACTCACATGCCGCATTTGTATTGGATGACAACATGGCTAAGACACCGGCAAACGCATACAATCTGCTAAACGAGATTTGGAAGTATGCACTTCCACAGGCAAAGAAAGAGGCTGCCGAACTTCAAAAGATGATAGATGCTGAAGGAGGAAACTTCAAGTTAGCTTCATGGGACTGGTGGTACTATACTGAAAAACTTCGTGCTGAGAAGTACAGTTTGAGTGAAGAGGAGACCAGACCATACTTCAAGATGGAAAACGTCAGACAAGGTGTGTTTGATGTAGCAAACAAACTTTATGGCATATCTTTCAAGAAACTCGACAATGTTGCAGTTTATCACCCCGAAGTTGAGGTGTATGAGGTACTTGATAAAGATGGTTCACATCTGGCAGTATTATACACAGACTACTATCCACGCGAAAGCAAGAATGCAGGTGCATGGATGAGCAGTTTCCGCGGTCAGCAGATACTTGATGGCAAGAATATTCGTCCACTTATATATAATGTAGGTAATTTTACCAAGCCAACAGGCGACACACCATCACTATTGACACTTGACGAGGTATCGACAATGTTTCATGAGTTTGGACACGCACTTCATGGTATGTTTTCTAACGTAACATATTCAGGTTTGGCAGGAACAAGCGTATCAAGAGACTTTGTTGAGCTTCCTTCACAAATAATGGAACATTGGGCGTTCCATCCTGATGTTATTAAGCTTTATGCAAAACATCATCAAACGGGTGAAGTTATTCCTGACTCATTGATTGAGAAGATAAACAGAGCGGCAAACTTCAATATGGGTTTCAACACAACAGAACTTGTGGCTGCAGCCTTGCTTGATATGGATTATCACACTTTGACAGAGAAGCAAGATATTGATGTCAGAGAGTTTGAGAAAAATGCGATGGAAAAGATTGGTTTGATAGATGAGATAATTCCAAGATACAGAAGCACCTATTTCTCTCACATCTTCAGCGGAGGTTACTCAGCAGGTTACTATGCATACTTGTGGGCTGAGGTACTTGATGCCGATGCATTCCAGGCATTTGTTGAGAATGGTATTTTTGACCAGACAACTGCCAACAAGTTCAGAGAAAATATTTTATCAAAAGGCAACTCTGAAGAACCTATGACCTTGTACAAGAGATTTAGAGGAAAAGATCCTGATGCAAAATATTTGTTACAAAACAGAGGCTTTATTAAATAAGGTTAGAAATAAGTTTTTAAGTTAATAGATTATCGCCGGATTTTTTTAATATTAAAATTATCCGGCGATATTGTTCTTAAGAAGATAAAAAAAGAGTATATTTGCACCCTTAAAGGACACCCTATGTGTAAGTGTGTCTAAAAATTTTATGTATTAACTAAGTAATATTGAAATGCAAAACAAAGGATTCATTAAGGTCTTCAGCATTATTCTGACCTTGGTTTGCTTGTTTTACCTATCGTTTACGGTGGTTGGAAGGCAGTATAACAAGAAGGCAGAACAATACTCAAATGGAGACTTATCACTAAAGGATCACTATTTAGATTCATTATCTACCGAGAAGGTATTTTTGAACTACACGCTTAAACAAGTACGTGAGAAAGAGATTGGACTAGGTCTTGACTTAAAAGGCGGTATGAACGTTGTGTTAGAAATTGATGCTGCACAGATATTGGCATCGTTGGCAAACACAGACGATCCCCAGTTTAACGAGGCTTTGAAAGAGTCAGTACTACAGAACAGACGTGGAAGTTCATCAGACTTTATAACACTATTCCAGCAGAATTATGAAAGGATAGCTCCTTCAGGCAGATTGGCCAATATTTATAGTATAACTATGAATGACAGGGTTAGTCCTTCTGCTACGAATGATGAAGTTATTTCAATATTACGTCAAGAGTTGGTAAGCGTTGCAAACAATTCGTTCAACGTTTTAACTACTCGTATTGACCGATTTGGTGTTGTAGCTCCAAATATTCAGAGGCTTGACCGTGCAGAGCGCATCTTAGTAGAGTTGCCCGGTATCACAGAACCTGAACGTGTTAGAAATCTTTTGCAAGGAAGTGCTAACTTGGAGTTCTGGAAAACATACAACGTTTCAGAATTAGGAATGTATTTCAACCAGGTAAATGCCAGATCAAATGAGCTTGCAATGGCTAACAGAAACAGTGCACAAACTGCATCGGCTGAGGAGGCAGCAACGTTGGAATCTGAAGCCGTTCCTGCAGACAGCAACATAGAGATGTTGTCGGGCGAAGATATTCCTTTGAGAGAGGAAGTCGTTTTTGATGACAAGATTCTTGACGAAACAGAAAACATTGTCATTAACAAGAGTTTTGTGGAATATTTCAATGACCCGTACTTTGCTATGGGAGGTGTAAGAGGTCCTATAGTTGGTACTGTTTCTAAATTAGATACAGCTTCAGTAAACTACTTGTTGAACAAGTATAGAGATTTGTTTCCTGCAGATGCTAAATTTAAGTGGGGTTTCAAACCTGTTGATAATCGCGAGACATATTTTGAGCTTTATGCTTTGAGAGGTGATGGTAGCAACAGAGGTCCTGCATTGACGGGGGATGCCGTTGTTAACGCAAAGGCCGACCAAGGACACCAAGGTTCAGGTTGGGAAGTAAGAATGACTATGAACTCTTCAGGTGCCAGCAGATGGGCTACCATAACAGGTGCTGAAATAGGAAACTCTATTGCCATTTTATTGGATGGTTATGTATATTCTGCACCAACAGTCAATGGACGTATCGATGGTGGTCGTTCATCTATCACCGGTAACTTCAGTTCTCAAGAGGCTCAAGACTTGGAGAACGTATTGAAATCAGGTAAGATGCAGGCAGGCATACGCATCGTTCAGGAAGACGTTGTTGGTCCTTCGTTGGGACAAGAGGCTATCAAGAGTGGTTTTGTATCATTCATAATAGCATTGATAGTGCTATTTGCTTTCACATGTTTGCTATATGGAATGATTCCAGGTATGGTAATCAACGGAGCATTGTTGCTCAACTTGTTCTTCATCATCGGAGTTATGGCGGCATTCCAGTCGGTATTGACTCTGCCGGGTATTGCGGGTATGGTGTTGTCTCTTGCTATGGCTGTTGACGCCAACATTCTTATCAACGAGCGTATAAAAGAGGAACTTGCCAATGGCAAATCGCTGAAACGAGCACTTGAGGATGGTTATAAAAATGCATTCTCGGCTATCTTCGACTCCAACCTTACTACAATTATTGTAGGTGTAATTCTTGCAATCTTCGGTATGGGAGCAATCAGAGGTTTTGCTATCACATTGATTATAGGTATTGCTTCTTCATTTATGACTTCTGTGTTCTTGACACGTATTGTTTATGAAAACAAATTGGCAAAGAACAAGTGGAATAACTTGGACTTCAAATCTCCTTTCAATAAGGGTGAGGAAAGACAGTTTAACTTCAAGTTTATTCAGTCAAGCAAGAAAGTTTCTATAGGTATTGCAGCGTTTGTCATAATTAGTGTAATATCACTATTCACACTTGGTTTGAGTACAGGTATCGACTTCACCGGCGGACGTAACTATATAGTAAGATTTGATGAGCCTGTTAAGGTTTCTGATGTACAGAGTTCACTTGTGCCGCACTTCGACGAATCGGTTAGAGTTATCACAATCGGTTCAAGCAACCAGGTAAGAATATCTACAAACTACAGAATTGAAGAAGATGGAGAAGAGGTAGAAAAAGACATACGTGACAGATTAAGTCAAGGTCTTGCAGAATACATGACTGCTGGTAAAAATATTGATGCATACATTCAGAGTTCTCAAAAGGTAGGTCCAAGTATTGCAGAAGATATGATTAAGAGTTCAGCTATCGCGCTTATCATTGCTTTGGTATGTATGGGTCTGTATATTCTGACACGTTTCCGCAACTGGGCCTTCTCAGCCGGTACTGTAGCAGCCTTGGCTATTGATACATTCTCAATTTTCGGTCTCTATTCATTGTTGTGGAGGATTATGCCATTCTCAATGGAATTGGATCAAACGTTCGTTGCAGCAATTCTGACCGTTGTGGGATATTCAATTAACGATAAGGTGGTTGTGTTTGACCGCATCAGAGAGTACAAGAATTTGTATCCAAAGCGTGACTTGCTGAACCTGTTCAATGATTCATTGAACGCAACACTGACACGTACAGTTAACACCAGTTTAAGTACTATTGTGGTGATATTGGCAGTACTATTCTTTGGTGGCGATGCAGTAAGAAGTTTCATGTTTGCAATGTTGATAGGTGTTGTAGTGGGTACAATTACCAGTATGTTTGTTGGTGCACCTGTAGCATACAGACTATTGTCGAGAAGTGAAAATAAAGAAAAAGCACAAAAGTAGCTTTATTTAACTTCCATTATTATTGATATACAGAAAGGGGAGTTATCTTTAACTCCCCATTTCGTTGCCACAATAGCTCAGTTGGTAGAGTAACGCATTCGTAACGCGTAGGTCGCGAGTTCGAACCTCGCTTGTGGCTCTGAGACAAGTTGATTGTTTCATTATTTTATTATATTGCTTATTATGTCGGAATTAATAGGTCACATATCACAAATTATAGGACCGGTAGTTGACGTCCGTTTTTATAATGAGGAAGGAAAGAAAACTATACTACCAGCAATAAATGATGCCTTAGAAATAGACCGAGAAGATGGTCAAGAAGTCTTTTTACAAGTCCAGCAACACATAGGAGAAAACACTGTTAGAACGGTATCCATGGATAGTACCGACGGCCTTATGAGAGGCATGAAGGTTAAATGGATGGAGCGTCCTATATGCGTGCCTGTGGGCGAGCAGATAAAAGGGCGTATAGTAAATGTCATCGGGAGGTCGATAGACGGATTAGGCAAGCTCAATCGGGCCGAGCAGTACCCTATCCATAGGGATGCACCAAAGTTTGAAGATTTGACTACTTCGGAAGAGGTGTTGTACACAGGCATAAAGGTAATAGACCTTTTGCAACCTTATTTGAAAGGAGGAAAGATTGGTCTTTTTGGTGGCGCCGGAGTCGGCAAGACTGTCATCATCATGGAGCTTATCAATAACATTGCCAAGGGACGTAATAATGGCTATTCGGTATTCGCCGGTGTAGGTGAACGTACTCGTGAGGGTAATGACCTTTTGAGAGAAATGATTCAGTCGGGTGTCATTAAATATGGCGATGAGTTTAAGAAAGGAATGGAAGACGGCCATTGGAATTTGGACAAGGTGGACTTTGAAGAGCTAAAGAATTCACAAACGACATTGGTCTTTGGGCAGATGAATGAGCCACCCGGTGCACGTGCATCAGTTGCTTTGACCGGTCTTGCTGTAGCAGAATCGTTCAGGGACAAAGGTGGTCCTGAGAGTGACACTCTTCTTTTCATAGACAACATTTTTAGGTTCGTTCAGGCAGGTTCAGAGGTTTCTGCATTGTTGGGTAGGATGCCGTCAGCCGTGGGTTATCAACCTACATTGGCATCAGAAATGGGTGCACTTCAAGAAAGAATAACCTCAACAAAATACGGTTCAATTACTTCAGTTCAAGCGGTATATGTTCCTGCTGATGACTTAACAGACCCTGCGCCCGCAACTACATTCAGTTACCTGGACGCTTCAACCGTGTTAAGCAGGAAAATTGCCTCTTTGGGAATATATCCTGCAGTAGATCCATTGGAGTCTTCTTCAAGAATATTAGACCCCAACATTGTGGGTGAGGAACATTACGAAACTGCAATGAGAGTTAAGCAAATATTACAGAGATACAAAGAGTTGCAAGACATAATTTCTATACTTGGTATGGAAGAACTTTCGGAAGAGGACAGGATGACGGTCAACCGTGCGAGGAAGGTACAGAGATTTTTGTCGCAACCATTCTTCATGGCAGAGCAATACACAGGCACTCCCGGTGTAATGGTATCGATAGAAGATACAATAAAGGGGTTTAAGATGATTATGGATGGCGAGCTGGATAAGTATCCGGAGGGCGCATTCATGAATGTTGGGAAAATAGAAGAAGCCATAGAGAAAGGTGATAAACTTATAGCCCAGAGTAATAATACGAAATAATATGCAACTACAGATACTGACACCGGAAGAGACTTTCTATAGTGGTGAAGCTGAATCTGTTACACTACCGGGATATATGGGTTCTTTTCAGATATTGAGGAACCATGCTCCTTTGATTGCATCATTGCAAAATGGATATCTGTCATTTTTAGTTGATGGCAATATAAAGACCATAGAAATAGCCGATGGTTTTGTAGAGGTTAAGGACAATATGGTGACTGTGTTGGTAGATTCGATTAGAAAGTAAGCACGTTGGCTTAATAAAAAACGGCAAGAGATGGAAAGATTGGTAAGAAGGTTTATTATATTTCATACATTGATATTTACAGTGACAGGAGTTGGTGGCTGGCTGATATTGAATTATTTCTTCCCTAACTTCATCATAAAAGGCTATTTTTTTATCCCTGTTTTCTTCTATGTACTCGGCATCATATTTATTTCTCTATTTAGGAATGTATCAATAGATAAGCCAAACAGAATAGTGAACCTCTATATGTTGATGAGGATGATAAAGATTTTTACATCATTGGTTATTATTCTTGTATATTGGTTTGTACATAAGCCCGGGGTCAAGAACTTTGCTATCGTATTTATTATATACTATTTGATAAATCTGATTTGGGAGACATACGCGTTTACCAAGATGGAGGACTATATTAAAAAATTATCAGATGGTAAGTAGTAAGTTTTGAGTGAAACAGTTTGATTTGCAGATTGGATGTGATGAATAGGAGGTATGGAATAATATTGATTATCAGTTTTTTGTTGCTTACATTAGTACGAAATCCTTTAATGGCATCAAGTGCTACTGAAGAGGATGGAGAACTTGATGTAAAAACAACAATACTGCATCACTTAGCCGATTCGTACGAGTGGAAGATTGTTGACGCCGGTGAAAAGAGCATAGTTATCAACTTACCAATAATACTTAAGAGTAAGAATTCAGGGTGGCATACGTTTATGTCCTCGGCACTTAAAGATGGAAGAGCAGCCGAAAAAGGTTTTTATATTGCCGATGATGGCGATTATGAAGGAAAAATTGTTGAAAAGAATAACGATGGAACAATATCAAGACCTTTGGATTTATCACTCACGAAAAACGCTGTATCGTTGATACTTAGTTCCATTATTCTTGTTCTTATTTTCTTGAGCATCGCCAAGTCATATAAAAAAGAGCCTATGCGACCGAAAAAAGGTTTTGTAGGTATGATGGAGATATTCATAACTACTGTTGTGGATGAGCTGATAAAGCCTTCAATAGGGAAAGACTATAAGCGATATGCTCCATATTTGCTGACGGTGTTTTTCTTCATTTTCTTCAACAACCTTATGGGGTTGTTGCCATTCTTCCCCGGAGGTGCCAACGTTACGGGTAACATCTCTGTGACCTTTATTTTGGCATTAGCAACATTTTTGGTGGTAAATCTGACAGGCAACAAGGCTTATTACAAAGATATCTTTTGGCCTGATGTACCTACATTTTTGAAGGTTCCGATACCAATAATGCCTGTAATTGAGTTTGTAGGTCTGTTTACCAAACCTTTTGCTTTGATGATTCGTTTGTTTGCGAATATTATGGCAGGACATGCAATCGTGTTGGGTTTGACAATGTTGATATTCATAACTGTTGAACTGGGGCCTGTAATCAATGGTTCTATGACTGCCGTATCATTATTCTTTACTATATTTATATACTTTGTGGAATTGTTAGTGGCATTTATTCAAGCATACGTTTTCACATTGTTGTCGGCGGTATTCATTGGTATGGCAAGAGCCGAAGAAAATGAGCCAAAGAAGAAAGGTATTAAGGTAAAGCCAATTGAGGCAACCAATGATGATAGTGTTAGTAAATAGAAAAATATATAATATAAAAATCACATTTAACAGGTAAGAATTATGGAATTACTAAATGTTTTATTACAGGCAGCAGGTGATTATACCAGTATTGCTGCAGCAGTCGGAATAGCTATTTCTGTTATTGGCGCAGCTTTGGGTATAGGAAAGATTGGAACTGCCGCAGTTGAAGGTATAGCAAGGCAACCTGAAGCAAGCTCGGACATTCGTACGAGTATGATTATTTCCGCTGCATTGATTGAAGGTGTTACCCTATTCGCAATCGTTGTGTGTGGTTTTATTCTTTAATTAAGTGTTTATCTTATGTCATTATTGAGCCCTGAACCAGGTTTGGTTTTTTGGATGACTATTGCCTTTTTGGTAGTTGTGTTCATACTTGCCAAATATGCTTTCCCGATCATACTTAAGTCTGTGGATAAGAGAAGCGACTACATTGAACAGTCGTTGGCGTCCGCAAAGAAGGCTAATGAAGAGTTAGCCAAGATAAAAGATACAAGTAATGCCCTGTTGGCAGATGCACGTACCAAGCAAAACGATATTATCAAAGAAGGTACAAGACTTAAGGAGGAGATAATAGCGCAGGCAAAAAGTGATGCAGAGGCTGAGGCTGAAAAGATGATAGAAATTGCACGCAAACAAATTGAAGAAGAGAGGGATAAAGCGGTTAGGCTTATGAAGAATGAAGCAGCACTGCTCTCAGTTGAGTTGGCGGAGAAGTTGCTTAGAGAGAAGTTAGGAACGCAAGAGGAACAGTCTAATATGATTAAGCGTTTGCTTGACGAAATAGAAATGACTAAATCTTAATAATGAACACAGGACTTATTTCATATAGGTATGCATGTACATTGCTTGAATTTTCCATAGACAATGGAGAAGAGAAAGAAGTGTATGAAAGCATGAAATTCTTGAATGATGTGTTTATCGAAACCTCTTTGCTAAGGCAGTCGCTTAATGACAGATCAGTAAGCAAAGCTAAGAAAAAGAAACTTATGATAACTGCTTGTGGAGGCAACATACCAGAGTCTTTGGATAAGATGCTGGATCTCATTCTTAAGAACGAGAGAGAGGATGTTTTGCACTTTATTGCCCTAAAATACATGGAGTTATATCGTGAGAGGTTTGATATTGAGAGTGCAAAGCTTATAACAGCAACAGAGATGGACAAAAATGATTATGATAAGTTTTTGTCGAGAATTGAGAGTATGAGTAAGTCGAAGATAGAGTTGGAAACGGAAGTTAATGAGAACTTAATCGGCGGCTTCATACTTCAGGTTGGTGACTATAGGTGGGACGCGAGTTTGAAAGGTAAGTTGGATAGGTTGAGAAGGTCATTGAGAGGAGATGAAGAAATAATAAAATATTGACGGGTGTTATGTCGGAGAAAAAAATAAAAGTCAGCGAAGTTTCAAAGGTATTGAGATTACAGTTGAAAGAGTTGGATACCAGTGCTCAGTATGATGAAACAGGTACGGTCATCAGTGTTAGCGATGGTGTAGTTAGAATATTTGGATTGTACAATGCTGAAGCGAATGAGCTACTGGAATTTGACAACGGGGTGCAGGCCATAGTGATGAACTTGGAGGAGGATAACGTAGGAGCTGTTCTACTATCTGCTACGAGTGAAATTATGGAGGGTTCGTTAGTAAAAAGGACCGGAAGAGTTGCCTCAATTTTTGTTGGCGAGGGGCTGTTGGGCCGGGTTATTAACCCTCTGGGGGAACCTATCGATGGCAAAGGACCTTTGAAGGGAGAATTGATCGAACTTCCATTGGAGAGAAAAGCACCCGGTGTGATATACAGAGAGCCCGTGAATACACCTATTCAGACAGGTATAAAAGCTATTGATGCCATGATACCTATCGGTAGGGGACAACGCGAGCTCATCATTGGCGACAGACAAAGTGGCAAGACGAGTATAGCCATTGACACTATATTGAACCAGAAAGCGAACTTTGACGCTAACGACCCGGTATATTGTATATATGTTGCTGTAGGTCAAAAAGGTTCATCAATTGCATCAATCGTTAAGACACTAACCGATTATGGTGCAATGGAATATACGACAATAGTAGTTGCAGGAGGTTCGGAACCAGCGGCATTGAGGTATATAGCTCCATTTGCGGGAGCTGCTATCGGTGAGTACTTTCGTGATACCGGGCGCCATGCATTGGTGGTATTTGACGACTTATCGAAGCAAGCAGTTGCATATAGGGAACTTTCGTTGATTCTTAGACGTCCATCAGGTCGTGAAGCTTATCCGGGAGATATCTTTTATCTGCACTCAAGATTGTTGGAAAGAGCCGCAAACATCATTTCACAGGAGGAGGTTGCAAAAAGGATGAACGACCTGCCGGCAAGCTTGAAAGACAAGGTAACGGGGGGTGGCTCATTAACAGCACTACCTATAATTGAAACGCAAGCAGGTGATGTTTCTGCATATATCCCTACAAATGTTATATCAATTACCGATGGTCAGATATTCTTGGAGTCGTCGCTTTTCAACGAAGGTATAAGACCTGCTATAAATGTTGGTATATCGGTTTCGCGCGTTGGTGGTAACGCCCAGATAAAAGCGATGAAAAAAGTGGCGGGAACGCTTAAGATAGACCAAGCACAATACAACGAGTTGGTGGCATTCTCTAAGTTTGGTGGAGATATGGACCCTGTGAGTGCTATGACAATTGACAAGGGAAGGAAAAACGAACAGCTGTTGGTTCAACCTACACATAATCCCATGAGTGTTGAGCATCAGGTAGCAGTTTTGTATTGTGGTACACATGGCTTAATGAAAGAGTTGGAGGTTGACCAGATTCACGAATTTGAAAAAGAATTTATTGAGCGTTTAGAGATATCTCACAGAGAGGATTTGCTGAATCCTATCAAGAATGGTGAGATGAATGATGAGTTAGCAAAAATAATTGAGCAGGTGGCAGCTGAAACTGTTAAGTCTCTAAAGAATAATTAGCTAAATGGCAGACCTTAAAGAGATAAAAACCAGGATACAGTCAATTAAGTCGACACAAAAGATTACATCGGCAATGATGATGGTGTCGTCTGCTAAACTGCTTAAGGCACAAAGACAGTTTACCAAGTTAGCGCCATACGAGAAAAAACTATTTGAGTTGCTACGTGATTTTTTGAGTGGTGAGGAGATGCCGTCTACGCCTTACACCAAGAAAAGAGAAGTTAAACGTATAGCTATTGTTGCGTTCTCATCCAGTACAGGATTGGTTGGGAGGTTTAATAATAACATTGCCGAGAAACTTCAGGAAGTTGTTGACAACCGGAAACATTTGGGCAAAGATAATATAGTCGTCTACCCTGTAGGAAGTAAGATTTATAAATCGGCTCTAAACATGGATGTTACTATTGATGATAGATATATAAAAGAGATTGAACAACATCCGACGTATCAGACTGCAGAAACAATGATACAGCAATTTATGGATCTATATGAGGGTGGTGAAATAGACCGAGTTGAGTTGCTATATCACCATTTTAAGAGTAAAGGTACACAAGAGATAACGCTTGACACACTCTTCCCGCTTGAACTTGAGACAGAGAAATCGGAGGAAAATGATAATATTTATATTTTCGAACCTGAAAAAGAAATATTGCTGTCGCAATTGTTGCCTAAAGTCCTAAAGCTGAAAATGTACACAACTCTCATCGATTCGGTTACTTCTGAACATGCTGCAAGAATGATTGCGATGCAGATAGCAACAGACAATGCAGACAACTTGACGGATGAACTAACCATAGAGTACAACAAGCTACGTCAGCAATCGATAACCAATGAGTTGTTGGATATGGCGAGTGGTATGACAGAATAAGTTTTATAGAGATTTGTTGATTTTATCAATATAATCGAGTATCTCTTCCCTACCCTGCTTTTTTTGTGATGATGTTATGAATATCGGTGGAAGTTCTTCCCACGATTTCAATAGTTCATTTTTGTAGACTTCAACATTTTCCTGTAGTTTAACAGGGCCTTGCTTGTCGCCTTTGGTGAACACCAGAGAAAATGGCACGCTGTTCTCTCCTAACCACTCCATGAATTCCAGATCAATCTTCTGGGGTTCGTGACGAGAATCGACAAGTACGAAAAGATTTATCAACTGTTCCCGCTCCAATATATAGTCCTCAATCATGGTTTTGAACTTTTCCCGTTCAGCCTTTCCTCTCCTTGCGTAACCATATCCGGGTAGGTCAACTATATACCATTCATCATTGATTATGAAGTGATTAATCAACATTGTTTTGCCAGGCTTTGATGATGTGTGAGCCAAGCTTTTGCGATCGGTAATCATATTAATAAGAGATGATTTACCTACATTTGAACGGCCTATAAATGCATATTCAGGGAGGTTATCTTTTGGACACATTTTGTAGTCTGAATTGCTTACCACAAATTCTGCTGACTTTATATTCATAGTGATGATTATTTCTTTTCAGTTACTCAATAGTACAACGGGAAAAAAGCCATTGTGTATGTTTAATGCGTTACACTCCTTTTTGTTGAAACGAACCACAGCCCCATGCCTGTCAACAAGCCGTTAAGCAAAAGAAGTTCGTAGCCTACCTGATAGTTGAAGATGTGAAGCATTGAATACTCAATGATGAAACATAGCACCGGAGATGCTATGGCAACATAAGGTACATACTTGTCTGTAGGTTTAACTTTTGTGTATAGGCCAAAGAAGTATAGCCCGAGCAATGGCCCGTAAGTATATGAGGCCAGTTTATAAATTGCATTTATTATACTATCAGAGCCAATTGCTTTAATCAATAGTATTATAATAACGAAAACTGAGCTCATGCAGATATGAACAATCTTACGTGTTCTTTCATCTTTCTTTGCTTGGTCTTCTGTTTTGGATATTGCCTTCATATCTAATATATCGACACAGAACGATGTTGTTAGCGCCGTTAGAGCAGAATCGGCACTTGAGAAAGCTGCAGCAACTATACCCAACACAAATATGCCAAGTACTGCCGATCCTAGATACTCGCTCGCAAGCATAGGCAGTATGTTATCGGAAACTTCGGGCAATACTATTGAATTTTGTTCTGCAAATATCAACAGAAAAACTCCAAGACATAGGAAAAGAAAATTTATAGGAGTGAAAGCAAATCCATAAGAAACGACATTCTTCTGTGCATCTTTTAGTGTTCGTATAGTCAGATTCTTCTGCATTTGGTCTTGATCTAAACCTGTCATCACGATAGTAATGAACATTCCACTAAAAAACTGCTTGAAGAAGTTTTGAGTACTTCCCCAATCATCGAAAACGAACATACGAGAGTGAGGACTATTCTTGATTGCAACAATCATATCTTTGAAGTCCATGTTCATGAGATGGGCTACCTGCCAAACTATCAATATGAGAGCTGTGATAAAAAAGATTGTCTGAAGCCAGTCAGTCCATATAATTGTCTTTATGCCACTTCTGTGGCTATAGAGCCAAATAACTAATATTATGCCTATAACGGTTACGACAAACGGTACTCCCCATGCATCAAAGACAAGACTTTGCAGGATGAAGGCGACCAAATAGAGACGGGCAGCTGCTCCTACTATCTTTGAAATCAAAAAGAACCATGCTCCGGTTTTATAGGATTTAGGTCCATAGCGTTGGTCAAGATAACCATATATTGTCGTCAGATTTAACCTATAATATAGAGGAAGAAGCACAAAAGCAATAACCAGATAGCCGAAGAAGAAGCCGAACACCATCTGCATATAGGTCATATCGAGGTTTCGCACCATGCCGGGTACAGAAACAAATGTGACACCCGAAATGGATGTTCCTATCATTGCAACTGCAACGACATACCACTTTGAGGACTTACTCGCTCTGAAGAACACATCGTTGGTTGAGCCTTTTCGGCTGGTAAGCCATGAAATAAGCATCAAAACCAACAGGTATATCCCTATTATTAATAGAATGAATGAGGAATGCATAAAGTAGTTTGTTATTCGGTGTCAGCAATATTTAGATAGTATTCGACAATGTCGTTAAATGAATCGAATTTCAGAGAGTAGTTTTCAGTTGTACCAAAACCATAGGTTGCCCAAACAAACGGAACTCCTGCGAGTTGAGCCTCGTGACTATCAGAGTCAGTATCCCCAATGTACACCGTTGATTTGATACTGTGCTTTTTTATTAGCAAGCCTATGTTGTGATGTTTTGGCTTGTTATTCATACCATGCTCCATATAATCGGTGACGTACTGACGCGTCTTTGTATGGTTCATGAAATGCACAAGACCATCTTTCTCACAATTGCTTAGGAGGAAAATATTATATTTCTTGGAGAGCAAATCAAGTCCTTCATTCACTCCACCATAGATAATAGGTGTCATAACCGGCACCAACTCATGATAAACTTCTGTCACTTTATCGAACAATATATCCTGTTCGGTCTCAGTCCACTCGGGCACAACACTATTTAGCAAATCACGAGCCTCTTTGCCCATCAACCCCATAATGTCGTCTCTGGTGACTATAATATTCTTATTAAGTCTCTGCATGGCTATTGTCCAGCATTTGGCATAAGTATCTACATTATCCCAAAGCGTACCATCCATGTCAAGAATCAAACTGTCAGGTCTATTCAAAATATCATTTTTTTATGAGCACAAAAATAGCTAACAATGACTTAGATAGCAAATAAAAGAATTTAAAACAAAAACAATGTGTGGTACGTTTAATAGTTTTAAGTCTAAAAAGAAGTATGAATAAAAGTCAAGTATGCCTGATTGTTAACCCTATTTCGGGGACTGAGTCTAAGAAGAACATTCCTGAATTTGTGGCCTCTGCCTTCGACCAAAAGGAAATCGACTTAGAAATAAGGATAACCGGATATGCCGGTCATGCAACAGAAATTGCAAAGGAGGCTGTAGAGAAAAAATATAAATCAATAATAGCGGCAGGAGGAGACGGAACAGTCAACGAAATTGCACGTACTCTTGTCGATACAGAAACAGTTTTAGGAATTCTTCCTCTTGGTTCTGGAAATGGGCTTGCCAGAGATTTAGGCATACCAATTGACAATGAAAAGGCTATGGATATCATACTTCAAGAGAATGTGCGCAAAATTGACTATGGTGTCGTTAATGACCACATTTTCTTTTGCACCTGCGGATTTGGATTCGATGCTTTTGTAAGCGATAAGTTTTCTTATGAAAGTAGAAGAGGGCCTCTGGGATATGTACGAAACGTAATAGAGAGTGTTGTAGATTTTAAAGCAGAAGAATATATAATAACATACGATGGAGGGGAACTTAAAGAAAAAGCATTCATACTTACTTGTGCAAACGCATCGCAATATGGCAATGAAGCACACATTGCACCAGGAGCGAGTTTGGATGATGGCAAAATGAACGTGTCGATATTGAAACCATTGAATGCGTTAGAAATACCACAAACTACCATACAGTTGTTTACCAAGAATATTGACAAAAACAGTAAGATGACGACACTCATGACTGAGAAGTTGCATGTAAAAAGGGAGAAATCCGGTGTGATACATGTTGACGGCGACCCCGTTGAGACCGGTAAAGAGATAGATGTTCATATTGTACACTCAGGATTGAGAGTTTATGCTCAGAATGAGGATAATCACCCACACCATAGGAACAAAATAGAATTGGAAGGTATATTCGGAGCCCTTACGCGATGGTTTAATTAATATTTGCTAATCGCGTTGATATTTTGTGGGAAAGCAATTATTAATTCGTATATTTGTAACTCAATTTATCTTTATGAACACAATTCTACTTAGCATAGGGTCTAACACATACGCAAAAACGAACATCGACAAAGCAAAACGTATGCTCACCACTACATTCGAGCAAATACAGTTTAGTGAACCAATATTATCTGAACCTGATGATGATAGATACAAATATCTTTTTAGAAATATATTGGCGATTGCTCGTACAAATATGACTCAAGAAGAGATAATTGATAAAACTAAGACTATTGAGCGTGCCGTTGGAAGAACACCCAGAGATAAGTATAGTGGCAAGATGGTGATTGACATAGATCTATTACAATTTAACAACGATGTGCTGAGGCCGGAAGACATGGAGAAAATTCATATACAAAGGCTACTCGAGATATTTGTAATAGAAGAATTTCCAGAATATGAAGAGAAGGATTCTGACGAATCTAAAACTGATAAATAGGATGGAATGAAATGCCTCAAATGATCAACTTAATCTGTTGATTGATTTTACTCCTTTTACTCCTTTCAACTTTTTGATTAATTGCTCCAACATAGATTTGTCGGACAACATAACCGATATATTGCCTTGAAACAATCCGTCATTCGAGTCAATTGAAATAGAACGCATATCTATCCCCTCTTCTTTTGAGATGATAGACATGATGTTGGCAACAATGTTTAGTTGATCGTTACCTATTACCCTTAACGTTACTGTGTAATTAGATTTACCGGTTTTCCCAGACCACCTTGCTTTAATAACTCTGTAGCCATATCTTGTGAAAAGATTGTTTGCATTCGGACATTTAACTCTATGTATCTTAATGCCTGTTGATGAGACAAACCCAAATATATCATCACCATAAATAGGGTTACAGCATTTGGCAAGCTGGTAATCTATTCCTGTGAGGTTCTGATCAATTATCAGTTCATCGCCTGTTGTGCTTGGAACATTATTATCGTGAAAAGTAAATTCCTCAGCACTGAGCATGGAGAGAGGATCTTTATAATCATCTCCCTTGTTTTCAAGTTCTAAATATTTATCAATTACCCAGTTTATCTCCAGCTTTTCGCTCGCAATATCGGCATAAAAATCGGTTACTGTCTTGTATTTTAACTTCTTGATGAGGTGCATAAGCACAGTATCATCAAGTTCAATTTTGCGATTCTTAAGCCTCCTAGCAAAAGCTTCTTTTGCTATGTCAACCTGTTGTGCCTCCTCTTCCTTTAGTATTTGTCGTATTTTTGTTCTTGCCTTTGAAGTAACAACAAAGTTCAGCCAATCTTGCTTTGGCGTTTGATTTGAAGAGGTATTTATTTCAACCTGGTCACCACTTTTTAGCACATGCTTGATTGAAACGTTCTTGCCATTTACTTTGCCCGAAACACATGTAGCACCAAGTTTTGTGTGGATGGAGAAAGCAAAGTCGAGTATTGTTGCCCCTTTGGGTAACTTGAATAGATCGCCTTTTGGAGAGAAAACGAATATTTCTTCTTCGTAGAGGTCAAGCTTGAAATCCGTTAGTTTCTGATTCAAGTTGCTGTTCTTATCATCAAGAGATTCTCTTAAAGATTGCAACCAACTATCAAGTCCAGTTTCGCTCTTCAATCCTTTATATTTCCAATGAGCCGCTAAACCTCTTTCAGCAATTTCATCCATGCGACGAGATCTTATCTGTACTTCCACCCAGCGAGAATCGGGACCCATCACAGTAATGTGGAGAGACTCATATCCGTTACTCTTAGGGATTGACAACCAATCCTTCAAACGCTTAGGATTCGGCTGATACATGTCAGTTATTATCGAGTAAACCTGCCAACAATGAGTTTTTTCGTCCTCAGGCTTGGAGTCAAGGATTATCCTGATAGCAAACAAATCATATATACTTTCGAATTCTATCTTCTGCTTTTTTAATTTGTTATTGATGGAATGGATAGATTTTGTGCGTCCTTTGATGTCATAAATAAGGCCGGTTTTATCTAATCTCTCTTTGACGGGTTTAATAAATTCTTCTATATATTTGTCGCGAGACCTCTTTGTTTCGTTGAGCTTGCGAGCGACAAAATCATAGGTTTCCCTATCGGTGTATTTCAAGGAGAGATCTTCCAGTTCGGATTTAATATTATATAGACCAAGCCTGTGAGCAAGAGGTGCGTATAAGAACTTTGCTTCAACAGAAAGATCTATTCTTTGTGCATTGTCGAGATTCTTTGCCTCTCTCATTCTTCTCAAGTGCTGTGCAATCATAATGAACACAACACGTATGTCTTCAGCAATAGACAACAGCAGTTTTACGTAGTTTTCCGACTCAACAGCAGACCTCCTGTCACTAAATTGTCGTACGTTTATCAAGCCTTTTAGTATTATTGCAGTATCCTCGCCGAAATTAATCTTTGTCTCGTCTATGCTGTAATGATTATTCAACACCGGGTGTAATAACAAAATTGCAGCAATAGATGATTGCCTTAGACCTAACTCATCAACACCTGTAAGGGCAGTACGAATATCGCCCAAAATTTCAGCTTGCAAAACAGACAACTCGCTATCTGTTGCCGACGACAAGAGAGTTTCAACTTTATCCTTAATAATTTGGACCTTGTCTCCAGGCCATTCTACCCTCAAGAATGAGTAAATCTTCTTGTATTGGTCGATAAAGCTGTCGTTGGTCTGTGAACTTTTATATTCCATATTATTCTGCTCGTTATTGCTGAAAAAACCGCATAAATGCAAATTTACATTTTTCTTCGATAATTGTCATTTTTATGGCTACAATATAACAAAACATTGTATGAGAATTGAGCTATTATTATTACCTTTATATAATAATAGAAGAAGAATTATTGTGATTATGAAAAAGTTTATTTATCTGCTATTTACGTTGCTTCCTTGGTCAATATTCGCCCAACAAAGCAAAATTGTTAGTCTTAACGATAATTGGGAGTTTTCTAAGTCAGGCGAACAAGAATGGTTGGATGCCGAGGTCCCAGGATCAGTCCAGAGAGACTTGATAAGACATGGCGTGTTGCCGGATCCTTTCTATGGCTCGAATGAGAAACTAATACAGTGGGTGGAAAATGAAGATTGGGATTTCAGAAAATCATTTACAGTAACAAAAGATGAATTAGAATTTGACGATGCAGTACTTTTCTTTGAGGGCATTGACACTCATGCTGATATCTTTTTGAATGGTTCTAAAATTCTTGATTCAGACAATATGTTTGTTGGACGTAAAGTATCAGTAAAAGACATATTGAGAGAAGGAGAAAATAAACTATATATACGTTTCTTTTCACCAATCAAGCGTTTAATGCCTGCACGCGAAACATTTGGACATGAGTATCCCGCAGGCAATGACCACAGGGATGAGAAGCTTAGTGTTTATAACAGAAAAGCACCATATCATTTTGGATGGGACTGGGGCATAAGAATTGTCCAAATGGGTCTTTGGAAACCGGTATCAATAGAATATTATAACAAAGCTACTATTGAAGATTACTATGTTAAACAGGAGAATATATCAAAAGAAAAAGCTGTTATAGATAATCAGATTGAAATAAACTCATTGAATGACACAAAAGCAACTCTGCTGGTGGGGTATACACTTAATGACAAAGATGCAACACCAACTACGAAAGAAGGCCTATTGAAACTACAACATATTTCGAAAGAGATTGATATAAAGGAAGGAATAAATACTATTTCTATTCCTATGAACATAGATAATCCATCTCTATGGATGCCTGTAAATTGGGGAGATCAAAACCTTTATGACTTTTATGCTATGTTGCTTGTAGATGATGAGGTTATTGCTGTGAAAGATGTACGAACAGGCTTAAGGACTATCCGTCACATTGCAGAAAAGGATGAGAATGGCCAGTCGTATTATTTTGAGGTAAACGGCATGCCATTTTTTGCCAAAGGAGCCAACTATATACCTGGTGAAATATTAACAAGCCAACAAGACAAGGACTATTACGAGAGGCTATTCGAGAATATAACTAGTTCGAATATGAATATGATTAGAGTATGGGGAGGAGGAATTTATGAAAATGATGAATTTTACAGGCTTGCAGATGAAAAGGGCATATTGGTATGGCAAGATTTCATCTTTGCTTGTAGTACTTACCCATGGGATGATTTCTTACTAAAGAACTTCAATGAAGAGGCCATTTACAACATAAAAAGGTTGCGTAACTATGCATCACTGGCATATTGGTGCGGAAATAATGAGATATGGGAAGCTATGAATTATTGGGGTATTAAAAAGGATTATCCGGCGGATGTGGTAGATAAATGGTTCGAGGGTTATAATAGAACATTCAGGCAAATGATTCCATCGCTGATTGAAAAGTATGATGGCACACGTAGTTATGTTCATGGTTCGCCCGATGTGAATACGTGGAGCCGTAGTGATCTATTTAACATTGGAGATGTTCACGATTGGGGGTTGTGGTATGGCGAGCTTCCGTTTGAGGCAATGGCAGATAGATTACCACGTTTTGCCAGTGAATTCGGCTTTCAATCATTCCCCGAGATGAAGACAATACGTTCGTTTGCTGATGCTGACCAATGGAATCTCGAGAGTGATGTAATGACAGTGCATCAAAAGGCTTCAACAGGTAACTCATTGATTAAAAAATACATGGATATGTACTACATAGAACCAAAGGACTTTGAAGATTTCGTATATTTAGGGCTTGTTATGCAGGGAAACGGCATGGAGGAATCTGTAGAAGCAATGAGAAGAGGCCGTCCATATTGTATGGGTGCATTGTATTGGCAGATAAATGATAGTTGGCCTGTTGTTTCCTGGTCAAGCATTGACTACTATAATAATTGGAAGGCACAACATTACAGAATGAGAGATGTGTTTGCGCCTCTTGCATTAGGTGTTGAGAGCAAAAATGGCAAATTGAATTATTTCACCATGTCTGACTATATTAAAGATGTTGAAGGCTTGAAGTTAACTATTCAACTGATTGATTTTAAGAAGGGTAAAACAAAAGAGTTTAGTGAGAGAATAGTAGCAAAAGCTAATGACAGTAAAATTGTCAAGAGTTTAAACATTGATGATTTAGTCAATGAGACAGATATGTCACACACCATGGTTCATGCGTTTTTAACAGACAGCAAAGGTAATGTCATATCGGTTAAAGACCACTTTTTCTATTGGCCAAACAAGTTAGATCTTCCAGAGACTGATATTAGAACCAAAGTCTCTTATAAAGACGGAGAATACAGGATAACTTTGAGTAGCAAGTATTTAGCTAAGGATGTGTTTATCGAGATTCCTATTATGGGTGCCAAGTTCTCCGATAACTTTATCGACCTACTACCTAATCAGCCACAAACTATTGTGATAACTTCGCCAGACCTCAATGGTAAAGATAAAACACCGATAACTATAAAGCACGTGAGACAAACTTATGACTAATAATAAATATGTTGAAATAAATAGATAATAACAATGAATAGTTGAAGCAGCTTGCGAGTGTGGCTATACTATAATTTTACTATCTTTGCATTTCAATAATAGATAACATTTTCAGACAATGGCAAAAGAACTTAAAGAGTTGACACCAAGGAGTAAAGATTTCTCTCAATGGTATCAGGATCTAGTAATAAAGGCGGATTTAGCAGAAAATTCAGCAGTAAGAGGTTGTATGGTCATCAAACCATACGGGTATGCAATCTGGGAAAAGATGCAACGTCAATTAGATGACATGTTTAAGGAGACAGGGCATACGAATGCTTATTTTCCGTTGTTTATTCCAAAGTCATACTTAAGTAGAGAGGCAGACCACGTGGAGGGTTTTGCCAAAGAGTGCGCTGTTGTAACACATTATAGACTTAAGAATGCTCCTGACGGCAGTGGCGTTATCGTTGACCCCGCTGCTAAGCTTGAAGAGGAACTGGTTGTCAGACCAACATCAGAAACAATAATTTGGAGTACATATAAAAACTGGATACAGTCTTATAGAGATTTGCCTATACTTGTGAACCAGTGGGCTAACGTGGTTAGGTGGGAGATGCGAACGAGATTGTTCCTACGTACAGCAGAGTTCTTGTGGCAAGAAGGCCATACAGCACACGCAACGAGAGAAGAGGCCATAGATGAAACCGAACGTATGATTAACGTTTATGCAGACTTTGCTAAAAATTATATGGCAATGCCTGTCATTAAAGGCTTTAAGTCAGAGAGTGAGCGCTTTGCCGGTGCTATAGACACATATACAATAGAGGCACTGATGCAGGATGGTAAAGCATTGCAATCAGGAACATCGCATTTTTTAGGTCAAAACTTTGCTAAAGCTTTTGACGTACAATTTGCCAACAAGAACGGTGAATTAGAATATGTATGGGCGACTTCATGGGGTGTATCAACTCGTCTTATCGGTGCTCTTATCATGACACACTCTGACGATAATGGGCTTGTGTTACCTCCTAAGTTGGCACCATTTCAGGTTGTGATAGTCCCGATATATAGGAATGAAGATCAGCTGAAACAGATAGATGAAAGAGTTCTTAAAATAGTAGATAATCTAAAAGCGCTCGGTATTAGTGTTAAGTATGACAATGCAGACAACAAGAAGCCTGGTTGGAAGTTCTCAGAGTATGAGCTAAAAGGTGTGCCCGTAAGACTCGTGTTGGGCGCCAGAGACTTGGAGAACAACACCATAGAAGTGGCACGAAGAGATACTCTTACAAAGGAGACTGTATCTATTGATGGTATTGAGCAATATATGAAGAATCTGTTGGAAGAAATTCAACAAAACATATACAAGAAAGCATTGGATTATCGTGATTCTCAAACTCGAACTGTCGACAGCTATGATGAGTTTAAGGTAGAAATTGAGAAAGGTGGATTTCTTCTTTGCCACTGGGATGGAACACCTGAAACTGAGGAACTTATAAAGAACGAAACTAAAGCTACTATACGTTGTATTCCTATTGATGGTGACAAAACGCCGGGTAAATGCATGGTAACCGGCAAACCTTCTAAACAGAGGGTACTTATAGCAAGGTCATACTAATAAAGTTCATTTGGGTTAATATGTTCGAAGACAATAAGCGTGCTTTTATAGCTATAAACGAAGACAAAGAGGTTTGCCTTATTCCTAAAATGGCCAACAGGCATGGTCTTATTACAGGTGCAACAGGTACAGGGAAGACTGTAACGTTGCAAACTCTTTCGGAAACATTCAGTGAAATGGGCGTCCCTGTTTTTGTTGCCGATATGAAAGGTGACCTGTCCGGAGTTGCAAAGATAGGAGGAAACAAAGAAAGCGTAGTTAAGCGTGTTGATGGATACAAACTTCAAGAAAAAGGCTTCGAGTATAAATCATTTCCTGTGAGGTTTTGGGACGTCTTTGGTGAACAAGGCCATCCGGTTAGGACGACAGTTTCTTCTATGGGACCTCTCCTTTTGGAGCGTCTTATAAACCTAAATGATACCCAAGGAGCTATTTTATCAATGACCTTTAAAATTGCTGATGATAACAATCTACTTATCCTTGACATCAAGGACTTGAGGAAGATGTTGCAATTTGTAGGAGATAATCGTCAAGAATTTACGACAAAATACGGCAACATATCACCTGCAAGTATCGGAGCAATACAAAGAGGATTAATGCGATTAGAAAGTGAGGGTGTCGATAAGTTCTTCGGCGAACCCAATCTAGAAATAACAGACTTCATACAAACCGAACAAGGTCAAGGAGTAATCAATATACTTGCCGCCGACAAGTTAATGAACTCACCAAGAGCATACACAACCTTCCTTCTATGGTTGTTGGACGCATTGTATGACACACTGCCAGAGGTGGGCGACCTAGAAAAACCAAAGCTAGTGTTTTTCTTCGACGAAGCTCATTTGCTGTTTAATGATATGTCACGCTCACTACTTGAAAAGGTAGAACAAATCGTTAGACTTATACGCTCAAAGGGTGTCGGTATATACTTCTGCACACAAAATCCGGCAGACATACCCAACAATATACTCGGACAGCTCGGTAATCGTGTCCAGCATGCACTACGAGCATACACCCCTAACGACCAAAAAGCTGTAAAGGTAGCAGCGAATACATTCAGAGCAAATCCTAAATTCGACACAGAACAAGCAATTACAACACTGAGTACAGGTGAAGCTTTAGTATCATTCTTGGATGAAAAAGGAGCTCCTCAAGTAGTTGAAAGGGCAAACATCTTACCTCCTCAAGGTCAGATTGGTCCGATAACAGCAAGTGAAAGAGAACAGATAATAAAAAGCTCACTTATCTACGGCATCTACGAAGATATTATTGATAGGGAGTCCGCTTTCGAGATTTTGTCTGAAAGGCAAGAACTACAAGAGAAAGAACGTCGTGCAACAGCTGAAGAGAAAGAGCGCATCAGACTTGAGAAAGAAGCAGAAAAAGCTGCAAAAGAGGCTGAAAGGAAAGAACGTGAGGCAGCCAGGAGAAGGAAGGAAGAACGAGGCATTATTGCTGAGTTGCTCGACTCTGTAGGAAAAAGCACCAAACGTCAGATTAGCTACCAATTGGGTAGAACCATCACAAGAAGTATATTTGGTGGATTGTCTAAAATGAAATAGGACAACAATATCCACAACCAATTTGCAACAAAGAACCAATAAAATTATGAGTGAACAAAATAATAACTCTCAAGAAATCAACGAACAAATAAGTAATAAATTGGAACAAAAGCCTCAACATCATGTCAATCCATTAGTTGACTGGATAGTTCGACTTGTAAAAGGCATATTGATTGGTATCGGATTTATATTACCAGGATTATCGGGAGGTGTACTCGCTGTAATCTTTGGTGTGTATGACCCTCTGATTGTTTTTCTTTCAGACATAAAAAAGAACTTCCTCAAAAACATATTGTTTTTCCTACCTATAGCCATAGGGGCAGCCATTGGCATTGTCATGTTTGCAGTGGTTGTAGAAAAAGCTTTCGGAAAATATGCAGCACAATTTGTATGTCTATTTGTCGGTTTCGTTGCAGGAACATTTCCCTCTCTATATAAAACAGCAGGTAAGCAAGGTCGTAAATCATCGGATTTAATAATCCTTGTAATTACCACAATAATATTATTCATAATGATGATTCTTGGTGGTAAGCAGCTGACTGAAGTTACTCCAAATATCATGGTATGGCTCGGCTCCGGTCTTTTGATGGGATTAGGCCTTATTGTACCGGGTATGAGTCCTTCAAATTTCTTGATATATTTCGGTCTGTACGATAAGATGGCAATAGGCATCAAAGACTTTGACATGGCTGTTATTATACCACTACTGATAGGTTTTGTGGTGTGTGTACTGCTGTTTGCTAAACTTGCTGCATGGGCATTCAGAACACACTACTCTGGCATGTATCACTTCATCTTAGGTATGGTGGTAGGTTCATCACTTGCAATCTTCCCAACAGTGGTATTCCCTGCATTTTCACCGGAAAATCTCGCATTAATAGGATTGAACGTATGGCAGTCATTGGCGTTCTGCTTGGTAATGTTTATTGTGGGAACCATCATATCATATCTGTTTAGCAAGGTTGAAGATAAATATCCTAGACAAGAGTTATTCTAATTCTATTTAGTTAAATAAGATTAATCGCGTAAAACGTACAAATATCCGATTTAATCGACCAATCCGATGTTTGTATCGACCATAGTTCTATACTTGTCGATAAAACGCTATATACGTATCACTTACACTAATAAAACATAGTTAAACATCCGATTTAGCATTAAACATTATAGCAAATCGATTGTCATTATATGCAGATATATCACATTAACGGAATTATTAAATTTATCAGTTATGAAAAAGTATGCATTAATGACATTATTGATGATGCTTACACTAAGCATCAATGTTTCAGCTCAAAGCAGACAAAATCGCAGAGTTGAGGGAGTACGAGCGAACTCATCAGCAAGATGGGATGCCGAGGCAAGAGCCGAAAATATGGCAAAACAACTTGACTTGACAGACTCTCAAAAAGAACAGGTATCAAACCTTTTGAAAGAGCAAGACAAGGCGCGAGAAGCCAGGATGGCCGAACACCGTGCAACAAACAAAAGGTACAGAGACATGAGCCAAGAAGAGAGAGCCAAAATGCAAGAACTGAGAATGAAAGAGGTTGAAAAAAATGACGCAGATTTGGAAAAGATTATCGGAAAGGATAAAATGGCTCAATGGAAGAAATATAGGGAAGAGAGACGTAATTCAAGACCTATGAGAAATGCTAACAGAGGGAGATAACTTCTAGCGAACATCTACATTTGTAACGAGATATTTCTCATAAATATCATCAAACTCACCGGAGCTTTTGAGATGTCTTAGCCATGTGTTAAGGCTGTCCAGCAGTTCCGGTGAAGTTTTTCTGACAGCCCACGACTCAATCTGAGTAAAGCTGATGTCCGTCTCAACATCCAACTCGGGAAAATCTCTCGACATTTTTTTTATCATCTTTTCACTGCACACAGTGAAATCTATATCGCCATCAGCAACCATCATCATCAACTGCTCTTCACTATAAACAGGGTCTTCCACAACATAAATGGTATCGCCAATCTCGTGAGACAGGTTATCAATCCTCATTTTAGCAGGCGAGTCATAAGGAATGTATATCTTTTTTCGGGCTAAATCAATATGCTGACGCACAGGTTCTTTACCATTGTTGTACTCGGCTTTACGCTGAACCAACACCACCTTGTCATAACTTAATGACTCCGTAAACTGCAGAAGTTCAACAAGATCCGAATTGATGGGAATGTTTCGAGCGATTATATCATATTTCTGCGACTCAAGTCCTTTTATACTTTTATTCAAGCTATTGTCAATGAATATATTAACATCGATATGCCAATCCTTCTCAAGCTTCTTCAAAAGTTCATAGTTAAAACCTGCCAAAGTGTCTCCCATCACATAGTAGCCTATATTATCATAACCGGTCACCACATTCAACTCACCCGTCGAAAAAATTTCCTGATAATCTCTATCTAACAAAACTTTGTCAGACTTATTCATATTGTTCTTTATCATCACCATAGTAGCTATCGCAATGATTAACAGAATGATATAAATAACAAGACGCTTTACAAAGTTTAGTTCCATTTGTTACAAGGCCATTTGTTGATGATGAGACCTAATTGTGCAAATTGACCGACAGACCAAGCTTGACTATAGACGGATTGGTAGGATACCCCGGCAATGTGAAATAGTCTTGTGTTCTTAGCAACTGCGACCCCAAATTATAGAACATTATGAAGAATCGTGTCTGCTTCAAGTGCATATTTGCATAAGCCGTGGCAATAGGATAGTTTCCTATTTCTTTTTCTCGCTGATTATAGAAAGTCAAAAGTGCAGGCTCATAGCCGGGCGCGTAGTATTTTGTGTGATAATGTGCATCAACTCCAAGTTGCAAAGTAAGCTCATTAACTATCTTAGTTTTAATGTATAGGTTTGAATAGACGCTCAACTTAGGCAACGGAATGACATCCTGATTACTAGATGTCTGATATACCACCTCATTATCCCAATGAAATACGCCAAGGCTTAAGTTCTGACCTATTCTTGCAGTAAGCACCTGAATATTATCACTCTCTTGCGCAATATTTCTAGTTTCATCAAAGTAAATCCAGTTCTGCACATTTTCCACCCCTGCACTGATTGTTGTATTGGTGAATGGTATGAAAATCCTTCCACCTACATATACTCTTCTTATATCGCCAAAATTATTGTTCCAAGTAAAATATTTAGAATAATAATTTTCCTGCAGATATTTTGGTTTCAGGTTCTTTAGATATCCCTCTGCCTTCAATGTGGTCCTTTTGCCGGCAATATTAAAACCGGTTTCCACGTCTCCCATAGCCCTAAACTCACCCAAGTTGGCACCCAATAGGCCCAAATCTGCCCTAATATTGAAAAGTAGGTTTTCTCCTTGTTGCTTATTCAGCACGCCACCCAAAGTCACTGCGCTCTCTTTATGAGTTCCCCACCCCTCTTCTGTGGAATCTCTCATATCATAACTTCGCAAGTCATATTCCAGAAATGCGGTCAGACCAAACTTCACCCACTCCTTAAATCCCTCTCTAAGGCTTAACGATACAGTATTTTTGAACGATGTATAGTGCAGACTATCATCCACTGCTCCATTATAATATCTGTTAGGATAAAACTGATCAATATTCTGCATGCTCACCCCATCAACATTAACAAACGTAGTGTCATACGACAAAAAACGTCTATGCTGGCTTGTATATTGTGAAGTCAATCCAATGCTTGCCACAGGAACAAATTCGCCACGTCCCTTATTTAGTGAATCCTTCGGCGAATCAACAAAACCCAAATTGTACCTACCCGACACCAAGAATCTATTGTTTTTAACTGTGTTCCAAGTATCTGTAAACTTAACGGGAATATCTTTAGCAGTGAAGCTTTGTTGTATGTCTTCGGGGTGCTTGATAAACGTTTCATCCGTTATTCCACCACTCTCCACATTTGTTGCCTTCCCAAAGTTGGCATAAGCATGCGCCTCAAGACGGTCCGAAATATAGTTACCGAACAATGTGAAGTTGTTATGCTTAACTGCTTGAGCGTTGTAGAAACCTTTGCTGTTAATTATATCCACATCCATACCCAAATTCAAATTCTTGCCAAAGTTGGATGTCAATCGTGCCTCTAAACGCTCTTCACGGTTTTGCCTGCTACCGCTCCTCTGATAGTTGATGCGTGAGTAAGGAATCTTGGTATTTACAAAATGCAACTCCTCCGCTCTCTTTATATAAGACCCGTAAGCTTCATTAAACACAAAAGGTTCTGTCTCCTTTTTATCAAAAAATAGTTTTGAATAGGACGGCGCCCCAAGAGGTCCCAAGAAACCCATAGCCACCGACTCTCCATCGGGCAACGTAGTATGTTGATAGTTATATAAAAGAGTATCCACCATCGCCGGCACCCTGCTACCCGTTCTCAAATCAAGTGTCCAGACATACATTTGTGCCACTTGTCGCATAGAGTCGGCCATGGCTCCATGGTCATGTAAAAGGTGGTCCAAATCATGGCTCTGACTTGCCAAATCCTCAAAACCATTCAACTTCTTTCTGTCCGAAACATTCGACGAGTCCTCCTCCGCATCTAATTCGTTAGGTGTTCTTCTATCCAAAGGCGGTGGCAACAGATCCAACGAGTCGGGGTTAGTGGTTATTTGAGTGGAATCAGGGAAGATAATCCTTGCTTGTCCCATAGCAAAGCTCATCCCCAACACCCAAATTATATATATCAATATCAGCCTACTTCTCATAGCCTACAAATATACACTAAAAATCATCATCCATCAGTAGGCCGTGATAATTTTCTTCTCATTTTTTAATTTAATGCTTCGTTAATTTAAACATTAGTTTGGCTGTTAATCCATATATAACTACCCATTCAACAACTCATGCGTCTCAAAACTATGCCATCTCACACTCATATATACCTTTTCGTATATATATCGTATATATGATACGGAGGTGGTAAGTAGTAGATAATGACATATAACGTGAATAGTATGCTAATAAAAAAGCGCTATTCACAAATGGTGAATAGCGCAATCTATTTTAAATATAGTTATCTATTATTTGCCTTATTGAGCTTGTTGTTTAGCGTCTTGAATCATCTTAGCATTTGGAAGGATGTAAACTTCAACACGACGGTTTTGTGCTCTACCTTCAACAGTGCTGTTGTCAGCAACCGGAGATGTTGAACCTTTTCCGTCGAATGACATACGCATTCCTGAAACACCCTTAGAGTTTAGATAATTGTAAACTGATTCGGCACGACGTACAGAAAGTGGGTTATTGATTGCATCGCTTCCGGTACTGTCTGTGTGACCGAAGATTTCAATATCTGTGTCAGGGTTGTTTTGCAATGAAGCTGCAAACTTGTCAAGTGAAGTACGTGAAGCTGCGCTCAATGTGCTTGAGTTTGTAGCAAATAAGATACCTGATTCAAAGGTAACTTTAATTGCTTCACCTTGGTTCACCTTTTCTACTTGTGCTCCTTCAATTTGTTCCAATTCAGCTGCTTGCTTGTCCATTCTGTCTCCAATGATTGAACCTGCTGCTCCACCAACGATGGCTCCAATACCTGCACCTAATGCAGCACCTTTGCCACCACCGGCTACGGCACCAATACCTGCACCTACTGCAGCTCCCGAACCGGCACCTATTGCACCACCTTGTACGGCTTTACTTGCGCCACAACTTGACAAAATTAATGAACCTCCAAGAACAACTATACCTAATAATTTAGAAAATTGTTTCATAGTCTATTGTTTTGTTTGTTAAAATAAAATCTTTCTAGTTTGTTTACTCAAATGTTTTAGTCTTAATCAAAGAAGTTTATAGAGTCACAATAATCCAGCTCTCCGGTGATTATTGCTTCCACTTGATCATCAGTAAGTGCGGTAGAATCATCTTCTCTCACTACTTTTAGAACATACTCATAAAGTTCGTCCTCATCAATCTCGATGTCTGAATCGTCATCGTCTTCCAAGAATCCCTTTTCGTCATAGTACTCATAGATGAGGTCTACTACGTAGTCAATGTCATCATCAGAAAGGCCTTCTTTCAGATCTTCGGGCAGATGCTCTTTAATGAATTCAAGAGAATCGTCTTCGTCGTACTCCATTACTTTATTTTCTTCACTCATAGCAAAGTATTTTAAGTGTTTGTTATAGTAAAACAATAATATAAATAATATGTTCAAAAATAGAGTTTAGCGAGGCCTATTTTTTTTGGCATTCTGCTTGGCTTGTTCTCTAATTTGTTTTTGTTGCATTTTCTGAGCTTCTTCCAGCCTTGCCATAAATCCTGACTTTTTGCGAGGTTTCTTTTTATTGGCTTCCAGTTGAGCCAAGATCTTGTCTTCGTCTATAGTTTTCTTCAACACTAAAGTGATTATTATAGTGAAGAGTGTTGACAAGAAATAGTAATAGTTAAGACCTGCAGGATAAGAGTTCAAGAAGAAGAACATGAAGACACTCATGAAGATAGGCATATACTTCATTCCTTGCATGCCTTGCTGACCGGTGTCCATTGCATTCATGTTGTAACGAGCATATATTATGTTGGTTACAGTCATCAGCAAACAGAAGATGCTGATATGGTTACCTAATAATCTTGTTACGAATGGTATGTTTCCACTCCACGATATAAGAGAGTCGAAAGTGGAAAGGTCGTCTGCCCACAAGAAGCCCTGTTGACGAAGTTCTATGGCTGATGGAAAGAAGAAGAACAAAGCAAGAAGAACCGGCATCTGAATCAGCATAGGCAAACAACCGCTCATTGGGCTGACGCCTGCCTTGCTGTATAGGTCCATGGTTGCCTGTTGACGCTTAAGCATCATCTCCTGGTCTTGCCCCGGATACTTTTCTTCAATCTCCTGAATCTGTGGTCTTAACACACGCATCTTAGCCGATGACATGTAAGACTTATATGTAAGTGGAGATATAATCAACTTAACGAGCAACGTTAGTATGAGAATTATCACACCCATGTTCCAGTCGAGTGACAAGAAGAAGTTAAATAGAGGTATGACGAACCACTTATTAACCCAGCTAAGCCACCTATATCCCAAGTAAACGACCTCTTGAAGTTGAAGTTTATCCTTACCTGATTTTACGTTTTCGTCGTATGCCTTCAACGTGTTGTAGTGTACAGGTCCGAAATAGTATCTGAACCCTGCTGATATTAGGTCAGTGTCCTCACTAACCTGAATTGGAACCCATGCCTCAGCTTTATAGTCCTTTATGTAGTCCGCTTCTGTTAATGGGTCAGAAGTCAATATCAGATTACTAAATGGGTTATCTGCAATGATGATTGAGGTGAAGTATTGGTCCTTGAAAGCAAACCACTTCACAGGCTCGGTCAATTCTGTTCTGTCTTTCTTGGACTCACTCATCTTCTTAACGTCTTGACCGTCATACTTGTAGTGTATGCGAGAGAAGCGATTTTCAAAGGCTCTACCCTTCTCCTGCTGCTTCACTTTTTGCTCCCAGAACAGTTTGAGGTTGGTAAGACTATTTGGGTGAAGTCCGGTACGCATGCCGGCAATCTGTATATCGAAATCTACAAGGTAATCATCTTCGTGAAGTGTATAGATGAAGTCAATATACTGATTGGAAGATTGTGCCAATCGCATTGTAAGAGTTCTTCCATCATTGCTCATGATTGGGGTGAACACTTCATTTTCGGTAGATAGCCTGACGCTGTTACGGTTAAATACATCTAGGTTGAAACGAGCATTGGAGCCTTCGTCAAAAAGTATCAAACTGTCCTCGGTGTATCTAAGATGATCTTTAATATTGACAGAACTTATCTTTCCTCCTCGTGTGTTTACGAGAAGTCGTATTTTTTCGTTTTCTAAAACTATGTCCTCCACAGCGGGAGCAATAACAGATGGTTGCAACTTTTGTGTAGAATCTGTTGCGATTGATGTTGTATCTGTTTCATTCTTAAAACTTGAACCTGCGCTGAAGAAGTCCTTGACGTTACTCTTTTGGTCGTCAGATAAGTCTCCTTCGGTTAGTTGTAGGTTAGAATTGCGATTTGCTTCAACTTGCGCAATTGAATCTCTAAGTCTGCGTTGTTGGGCAATTTGTTCTTGACTGGGTCTGTTGTATATCGAAAACGCAATAATGATTAACGTAATCAATATCAGACCTGTAGCTGTATTTTTATCCATTAAATCTTAAAATCTTATTTCTTTTTCACTGTTTTAGTTTGTGCTGCTTCTGCCATAAAACTCAAGAATAGAGGGTTTGGCGAAATCACTGTACTGTTATATTCGGGGTGAAACTGCGTCCCTAAGTACCATCTTAATTCGGGAACTTCCACAATCTCAACAAGGTCAGAGTCAGGGTTTGTGCCTGTGCACTTCATACCGGCTTCCTCTAATTGCTCTTTGTACTTGTTGTTGAACTCGAAGCGGTGACGATGTCTTTCGCTAATTTTATTCTTCTCGTATGCTTTGTGAGCAAGTGACCCCTTCTTGAGTGTGCAATCAAACGCACCTAAACGCATTGATGCACCCATATTGGTGATATGCTTTTGTTCCTCCATGAGGTCGATGATTGGCTCCTTGGCTTGTGGGTCAATCTCTGTTGAGTTGGCTTCTGAAAGTTTTAGAACGTTTCTGGCGTATTCGATAACCATACATTGCATACCCAAGCATATTCCTAATGTGGGAATATCATTCTCCCTTGCGTATTTTAATGTCACGAGTTTGCCATTGATACCTCTATGTCCAAACCCCGGGGCAACCACTATACCATCGGCATCACTAAGTATTTCATCAACATTTTCTTCAGTGATGGTCTCAGACTGGCATATATCCAAATCAAGCTTTCTATCGTTATATATTGCGGCTTGTGATAGAGACTCATTGATAGACTTATAAGCATCCGGAAGTTCAGCATATTTACCAACCAATTTAATGGATACTTTCTTCTTTGCATTCTTCATTTTCTGTAGGAATGCGTTCCATGAGTCAAGGTTGGCAGTACCATTTATAGGCATGTTCATTTTGCGAAGTATCACTTCGTCCATACCCTGTTTTTGCATCATTATGGGGACCTCATAAATAGTAGGCACATCAACTGATTGCATAACAGCACCCACCTCTACATTGCAAAATAGAGCGACTTTATCCAATATCTCTTTGTTGAGTCGTTTCTCTGTTCTAAGCACCAACATGTCAGGTTGAATTCCGTGGGACTGCAATTCCTTGACAGAGTGCTGGGTAGGCTTAGTTTTCACCTCTCCTGCTGCCGAAATATATGGCACATAGGTGAGATGCAAACAGAAACAATTCTTTCCAAGCTCCCACCTCAACTGCCTAACGGCTTCAAGATAAGGGGTAGACTCAATATCTCCAACTGTACCACCAATCTCGGATATGACAAAATCAAACTTTTTCTTCGTCCCGAAAGACTTAATATTTCTCTTTATTTCGTCAGTAATATGAGGTATAACTTGAACCGTCTTTCCCAAAAAGTCGCCTCTGCGTTCCTTAGTGATAACATTCTGATAGATACGTCCGGTTGTTATGTTGTTATCTTTTGTTGTCTGTATATTCAAGAATCTTTCGTAATGACCTAAATCAAGGTCGGCCTCATGGCCATCAACAGTCACATAACACTCGCCATGCTCATAAGGGTTGAGAGTTCCCGGATCAACATTTATGTATGGGTCGAATTTCTGAATAGTTACTTTAAAACCTCTTGCTTGTAATAGCTTACCGACAGAAGATGCAATGATTCCTTTTCCTAACGATGAAACCACACCTCCGGTAACGAAAATATATTTAGTTTCAGCCACGATTGTATGTGTTAATAATTTCTTTTTAACGAAGTTGCAAAGTTACAAATATTTTGCACAAACAACAATCAGTTATTATAAAATGGAAATTGTGAGTTATAATGATTTAACAGTCATATTCTCACAGCGCAATATTTTTCCGGGAAATGCCTGAACTATGGAATAATTGTGGGTAGACATTATCACAGCGGTGCCTCTTTTCGAAATGTCTTGAAGTAAAGAGACTATTTGACTGCCTGTCTCAGGGTCGAGGTTTCCTGTAGGCTCATCTGCCAAGATTAGGGCAGGAGAATTGAGTAGGGCTCTGGCAATGACGACACGTTGCTGCTCTCCTCCCGAAAGTTCGTGAGGCATCTTATAGGTTTTGTTCTGCATGCCCACCTGCGTTAGGACTTCTTCTATCCTATTCTTTATGTTGCGTTTGTTCTTCCAGCCGGTAGCTTTCAGCACGAAATCCATATTTTTTTCAACCGACCTGTCAATCAACAGCTGAAAGTCTTGAAATACAATACCTATCCTTCTGCGGAGGAAAGGTATTTCCTTGCGCTTGATTTTTGCCAGCTCATAGTCGAATATTCGTGCACTACCCTCCTCTACAGGTAGTTCAGCATACATGCTCTTCATCAGCGTGCTCTTTCCTGAACCTACCTTGCCGATAACATAAATAAACTCACCTCTATTAACACTAAGATTAACATTCTTAAGGATGGTATTTTCCTCACGATTGAGCTGTACATTAGAATAGTTTACTATTTGTTCCTGTCCCGTCATTTTATAAATTGTATGGTTAGTGGGTATTTCCAGTATTCGCCATTGTTTGCCTTGATTCCAGCTACAACAATAAATATTATGCTTAGTATTAATAAAATTATAGCCAGAGGTATTCCTATTAGAGTTATGCACAAGGCAATCACATATATTGTGTAACTAATAATGAAATTCATTATACCCTTGCCATGCATATCTACGTTTGTATTGTATTCTTTGTTCATGGTCCACATTATCAACGGGACAACAAATCCGGCCAAAGGAATCACAAAACCAAGTAACTGACTAAGGTGCATAAGCATTAAAAATGTATTCTCTGATAATCCATAAAGAGATTTGTTTACAAATCTGGTTTCACGTTGATTGTTTTGATTAAATATTTTTTCCTTCTCACGTTGAAACTCTTCTTCTGTAATACTGCCTTTTTCTCTTAACTCATCTAACAATCTTAAATCATCGTAGCTCATATTCTATATAATTATTTGATGTGTTATTATTGAACTGAATCTCAAATATTCCGTATAAATAGTAGAGAAACATTGCATTCATTACAAAGATAATTTTTTTATTTTTACTTATTCCGTTTTCTCAATATTGTAACAAATAAAATTGTAGCTACTAGCGAACCCATAACGTCTGCCAGCCAGTCATATATGTCGCAACTGCGAGAAAAATATCGTCCTTGTAATATCTCAATTATTCCACCATAAACAATAGGGAGTACGAAGCCCCAGAAAAGCCACCTGAAAGTGTTTGGGTTTCCGTTGTGCAACCTATAATAATCATAGATAGACACTGAAGATAAGAGAAAGAACATAGCAAAATGTACTAATTTATCCCATGGAACCCCTTCAGGCATATCGGGAATATCCGACGGGCCTAAAACACAAGCTGCTATAAATATCAATATCCCGACTATTAAGGGAAATGTTATGTATCTTATAAAAGTCTTCATTATCCGGCTGTATTTTTATTCAATGTAATGTACAAGGCAAAGATAACATGTCACAATCAATTATAAACATATAACTAAAAAGAATCTGTTTTTCAGTAAAAAATTCGTTACTTTGCTTTGTTAATATTGATAACATAGGAATTGTAGCATATAAATATGAAAAGAAATATAACGCTAATACTAATAGTTTTGTTAGGAGCTGTAAAATTAGAAGCTCAAACCAATGACTCTATACAAAACCAGCGATACTATGACATAAATAAGAATATAGATATTTTCAACTCTGTAATAAGAGAACTCGACATGTTCTACGTTGATACGTTGAATGTAAATAGTCTTATACAAAATACTATACGAAGCATGTTGAGCAGACTCGACCCATACACTGAATACTATTCTGAAGAAAACATAGGAGACTTGCAATTCCTTACCACCGGTGAATATGCAGGCATTGGTGCAATTATTTCTTACAACAATGGAAGAGTAGTAATAAACGAACCTTATAAGGATTTACCTGCTGACAAAGCAAACTTGAAAGCAGGTGATGCAATATTAGAAATTGATGGTGTAGATTTTAGAAATTCTACGGTGAGGGATGTCAGTAATGCGCTTAAAGGCACTCCGGGGACAAAGGTAAAACTGCTTATAAAACGTCCTGGCGTTGGAAAAGAATTCAATGTAGACATCATAAGAGAAAAGATAGAAATTGACCCCATCACCTACTCAGAAGTATTAAAAGACGATATAGGGTATTTCCACTTTGGCAGCTTCACGACAGGTAGCTCTGATAAAGTAAAAGAGACTGTACAAAAGCTTAAAAATGATGGAGCAAAATCGCTTATTATGGACCTACGTGGAAATGGGGGTGGCATCCTTGAAGAAGCCGTCAACATTGTCAATCTATTTGTTCCAAAAGGCGAAGAGATTGTCTCCACTAAAGGTAAAGTATCACAATGGGATAGAACATATAAGACACAAAACCAACCTATAGATGAGCTGATACCTATAGTTGTGCTTATTGATACTGGCTCTGCTTCAGCCTCCGAGATTGTGGCAGGTAGTCTTCAAGACCTTGATCGAGCAGTGATTGTAGGTAATAGGTCATTTGGTAAGGGATTAGTCCAAACTCCCAGGAATCTGCCTTATGGAGGCAATATAAAAATAACTACCTCAAAATACTTTATACCGAGTGGTCGTTGCATACAAGCTCTTGATTACTCACACCGAAACCCGGATGGCAGCGTAGCACGTGTACCTGACTCTTTAACCAATGTATTTAAGACAAAACTTGGCCGTGAAGTTCGCGATGGTGGAGGTATAACTCCTGACATAACCATAAAGCAAGACCCGGGTGGAACAATTGGATACTATCTTGTTGCCGATAACATTATCTTTGACTTCGTAACTCAATGGACTCAAAAACATGACGAAATAGGCTCACCCGAAAACTTTAAACTTTCAGACTCCGACTATGAGCTGTTCAAGGAGTTCGTAAAAACAAAGGATTTTGAATACGACAAAATGAGTGAGCAATCGCTTGAGCAACTTAAAAGCATAATGGAGTTCGAGGGATACATGGATGTAGCATCAGAGGAGTTCAAAGCTCTAGAGGCTAAGCTTCACCCTAACCTTGACAGGGACTTAGAATTATTCAAGGAGCTAATCACAGATATGATTGAAACAGAAATAATCCAGCGCTACCATTATAAACAAGGTGTCCTCATACATCAGTTGACCAAAGACGATGCATTTAACAAAGCTGTGGAAATTCTACACAATCCTGATGCTTACAACTCTATTCTAGTACCGAAGAAAATTGAATAATTTAATCTAAAGTATCTTGGCTACAATAATGCCCGTACAATTCTTTTGACTCTGACAATATTCATCCAAGCTTTTGCTGTCTACAACAACTTTCATAGCCAGCGATGATGCATGTATAAATGTGAGTTTATCTCCATTTTTATAGGCAAATCCAACATGCGTAGTATCTAAGCCTTTAATTTTTGTGGTAAAGGCAATTACCGACAAATTAGGTATCAACGGAGCGGTTATACCTATATTCTCTTTGGGTAAATATGCAAAGCCACCTCTTTTATTAATTTCATTTTCAACCGAAACGATCTCTTTCAATGCTTTATCGTCATCTTTCAACTGGTCATAAGAGCTGCGATTAGAAGACATAAAGTTTATACTCTTATTTTCAATCTCACCTCCTATTTCAAGAGAAATATTCTTCATTATACCCTTTTGTTGGTTATCAAATATCCAATCAGAAGTGTAATGTAATCTCGACGTGAATCCTTTTAAAATGCCATCTCTGTATCTTATTCGCTCTAATATTTTAACGAATGAATCTATGTCGCTTTCCCCTGATACCACTGTATTAGTAAGGGCTATTACGTTTTCAACAAAAGTAAAACAATCAAGTTCTCTAAGGTTTATAACCATTGTTTCAGTGTTTCCTTTTTCTAAGGTATGAGCAACATATGGAGTATCTAAAAAAAACAATGCTGTTTTTTCCAATATCACCTCCTTTGACTGATCTCGCCATTCTGATATATAAGAGATATAATCATCAAATATCTTACTATCTTCCGGCATTATTAGTGCTCTCGGCTGACAATAAACAAATGTAGGAATAAATAACAAAAGCAGAAAAACCTTTTTCATAGCACTAAAACAAAATCTTTTATGTAATTATTATTTGTAATTATTATATGCTCTATACTGGAGATAATGGTCCATAATTGTCATCGCAGCCATCGACTCGACAATAGGGACTGCCCGTGGCAACACGCATGGGTCGTGACGACCTCTTGCCTTTATTACTATATCTTTACCATAAACATCCACAGTGTTCTGCTCCATCAATATTGTTGACACTGGCTTAAAGGCCACCCTAAAATATATATCCTTACCATTTGATATACCTGCCTGTATTCCTCCTGAGTTATTTGTCCTAGTATCAACTACACCATTATTGTCAAAAAAGGAATCGTTCAACTCTGAACCTCGCTTGCTTACATCAAAACCAGAGCCATATTCAAAGCCCTTAGCTGCATTAATGCTCAACATAGCAGCACCTAACGAGGCATGCAACTTTCCAAAAACTGGTTCGCCCAATCCCACAGGTACCCCTTTAATAACACAAGTAACAACACCTCCTATTGTATCTCCATCTTTCTGAACATCTTTTATATACTTAATCATCTCATCTGCCTTCTCTTGATCAGGGCAACGTGCCATATTATCTTCTATCTTAGTTAAATCATATTTGCTATAATCGCGTTCCAGAGATATGCTACCAACTTGTGATGTATAAGCAATTATATCTATGTTCAAACTCTTCAAGCATAATTTTGCGATGGCGCCTCCTACAATTCTTGAAATAGTCTCACGCGCAGAGGAACGTCCTCCTCCTCTAAAGTCTCTTATGCCATATTTCTTGTAATAAGTATAATCTGCATGCGATGGCCTGAAAACATCTTTGATATTGTCATAGTCTGACGACTGTTGATTCTCATTGCGCACGAGGAATCCTATTGGTGTACCTGTACTTTTTCCTTCGAAAACTCCCGAAAGCAACTCCACCTTATCTTTTTCCACTCTTGGAGATACAATCCTTGACTGACCTGGTCTACGTCTGTCTAACTCTGACTGTATAAAGTCTATATCTATGGGAATACCTGGAGGACACCCATCCACCACTCCACCTACTCCGGCACCATGCGATTCACCGAATGAAGTTAACCTAAAAAGAGTTCCAAAACTATTCATAACGTCTTCTAATTACTGCAACTTCCTCCACAGCAACTACTCGATTGCTGGCTGCCACAATCGTCACATCCTTCCGAACAACATCCACAACCACCAGAACACAACGTTGCTATTTCCTCGGCTGTAGCCTCATGTACCTCAAGAACATTTCCACTAAAATACAAATTCTCTCCGGCTAACGGATGGTTAAAATCCATGATTACTGTTTCCTTATTAACCGCAAGCACCAAACCCATAAGTCTATTTCCATTCGAATCTAACATAGGTACAAAAGCTCCTTCTCGAACAATATTTGAATCAAACTCATCATTTATCTTAAAAAGATCTATTGACAATTCTTTAACGTAATCATCGTTATAATCTCCATAAGATTGTTCTGGTGTTAATTGGAATTCAAAGCTGTCTCCTTCTTCAAGTCCGAACAACTCCTTTTCAAACGCATCGAGCATCATTTTTGACCCATAAATAAATTCCATCGGCCTCTCGGAAGTAGCTTGCTCCATAAGCTCCTTTTCTTCTCCTTCGCCAACATAAAGATCATATGACAATGCTATGTATTTATTATCTGATATTTTCATGATTATTTTTCATCTTTTAGTTCCACTACTTATTATATTCTTATCATAAAGATATTAACTTTATTAAAACCTTCTCTCCACAGCTTCCTTTAGATTACTCATTGCCATTTCAATATTTTTTCTCGGTGTTCCTACGTTCATCCTCATAAAGCCTTCTCCACCTGGTCCAAACATTGAACCATCATTAAGCGCTAAGCCACAATCATTTACAAAAAAATCTACTAAATCCTTCTGATTCAGTCCTAATCCTCTGCAATCAAGCCATATCAGGAACGATGCTCCTGGCAAAATAGCTTTTATACTTGGTATATTTTTCTCTAAGTACTCACTTACAAAATCTATGTTGCTTTCAACATACTTAAGCATATTATCCAACCAGTCTCCACACTCATCATACGCTACACGTGTCGCTAAATATGAAAATATGGAGCCTCTATCAAAACCTCTTTTTGTAACAAAAGAAGAATACTTATTTCTGATATCCTTGTTCTTTATAACATAGAATGAACTTATTATACCGGCTATATTAAAAGTCTTGCTCGGAGCCATCAACGTAATGCTATTTTGAGCTGCCTTCTCCGATACGCTGGCAAATGGAATATGCTTCTTCCCATATAATGCCATATCAGCATGTATCTCATCCGATACTACCAACACATCATTATCATAGCAAATCTCTGCCAACTCCTCTAAACTCTCACGTGGCCACAAAACGCCCCCTGGATTATGAGGATTACACAAAATCAGCAACTTACATTCATTGTTTGCAATGATATCTTTCAAGCCTTCAAAGTCCATCTCATACTTTCCATCTTCAAAAAGCAGATTATTATTCAAAACTTTCCTTCCGAGAGCTTCGGTGGACAACCTAAATGGATGATATACCGGTGGTTGAATTATAACATTGTCACCTATCTCTGTAAACACCTCAATAGCTATTGAGAATCCTTTCACAACTCCTTCCAAAAAACTTATATCACCCTTATCAACATTCCAATTATGCTTATTTCTAAGCCAGTTAATAACCGAATTATAGTAAGCATCATCCGGACTTGTATATCCAAACACTCCATGCTCAACTCTTTCTCTCAATGCATCTATTATCTGACTGGGTGATTTAAAGTCCATATCCGCTACCCAAAGTGGTATCAAATCTTTTCGCCCAAACAAATCTTCAAGCATTTCTAATTTGTCACAACTGGTTTTTGACCTGTCAATAATCTCATCAAAATTATATTTCATACTTCAGTATCTGTATAACGAGCTGTTTAACTTAGATTTTTCTATATCTCTCTTACCTCCAAAGTTTAATGTCTCAAATGCCAATCCAATCACAAACTCGTGTGTATTTATTTTTGTTTCTATCTTACTCAAATTAGTTCTGTATATATCACACAAATAACCTATCCTGAAAGTCACTTTATCAACTGGTATATCTGCCGTTACATAATTGCGAAAAGCTAGTTGACTTCCGAATGATGCTATATGCAAAGTTCCCTTATCATTACCAAGCGTAAATATCTCATAGTATGAATGTCCATATCCGGGAGAGAACACCATACCCACAAAAGGAGTGCTTACTTGCCATCTGAACGTAATTTTCTTCCAATTATACATAGCCAATGCACCGGCATTAACATTAATATATGTCTTAAGCGAACCTGGATTATTAGAATTCCTGACATTATAAATTCCTCCCAACGACGCTTCTGGACCACCTCCCACGTAAAGCCTAAACTTTTGTTCATCAACTATCGGATAATACCCATTTATTCCCCATTCAACATTTCCTCTATACTCAGACGACGTCGATGTTGGGTTTTTTGTAGAACCTAAATGCATTACAAACTGACTCTGTAATAACATATTAGTGTCCCTCCAATAAAAATTTCTCATTCTTTCATGTAATAATGAAAATGAGATGCCATCATAAACCAAAGGTGATAAATAGCTATCTAACATCGAAACTTTGCCTACTCCCAGCAATGTCGATTGATTAACTGGCATCTGATAATTGTATTTGCTATCTTGCGATTGACATATTGCAAAATCTGCAAAAACTAAACAGCATATCAACATTACTATCACCCTACTCCTCATATCAATCGAACAAATTCATTTGACCTGTTATCTCGTCTCTCAAATCCGAATCGTTCTTCTCATCCAAATCCTCACTTTTCGCACCTCCTATACCCTCATCATTATCCGCTTCTTCCGGCTTCTCTTCGGGAAATCTCGTAGGCTCCAACTCCTCTACGTCAGATACTTCATAATTCGATACTCTCTTACCTTTAGCCCTATAACTCTTCACTCCGATAAATTCATCAACATCAATCTCTAATGGCTCTCTATGCTCATCAGCCCCCCCAAATACTGCCTTAACTCTTGGATATACTACATCTGTAAGCAATATCAATTTAGACTCTTCATTTTCACCAATAAAGCTGATAGGTTTATCGCTATACTCAAAAGTAAACCTCTTCAAGTAGGTATACCCCTGATCTGCATCAAACAATGAAGCTGTCCACACTTTACTCTCATCAAACTTCTCAATCAATAGCAAATCCGAAGGAAAATGATTGGACAAATCAAAGTTACAATTATAGTATATACCTCCCTTTGTCGCAACCAAAATGGAATCATCTCCACCAAACTCGCCTAAATATTTACCTCCACCTTCATAGTTAAGTCTAAATACATCAGGATCATACCAAACTTTCCTGCCTCCCAAAGTTGACACACCCTTCTGCTTGAGCTGTATTCTATGTACATCAGCTTTGGTGAGAATATTACCCATAGCGCCTCTACCCTTTATCATTATCTCACTAAAATCTTTTTCAAACTGAAGCACTCTGAGTCTTGGTTTCGGTTTCAAAACAACTTTTATTGTTTCTGCCTCTCCATTCGGATTTGCACTGAAATATACTACTCTTGATCCCGGAGTTCCTTTTGTCAAATCATACTCCTTATCACGAGAAACCCCTGTAACAGCAAACCTCTTTATATAGTGTGGAGAACGCTTTCCATCTCTATATACAACATTGTAAATAGTTCTCTTATCGTTGCGGTTAAACACATTGACATACAAAATATCTTTACCCACAAACTCTTTTTCGCTCACCTTAACTATCTTATACTTACCATCCTTAAAGAAGACAATAACATCATCAATATCTGAACAATTACAAACAAACTCATCTTTCTTCAATGATGTACCGATAAAACCTTCTTCTCTGTTCATGTACAACTTCTCATTGGCAACGGCCACCTTAGTCGCATCAATCTCCTGAAAACTACGAATCTCAGTCATACGTGGAAAATTCTTGCCATATTTCTCTTTAAGCATCAAATACCACGAAATCGTATAATCTACCAGAGTATTTAAGTGATGGTTTATCTCATCAATATCTTCATGAAGCTTTGAAATAAGTTCATCTGCCTTGTCCGAGTTAAACTTCAATATTCGAGCCATCTTTATCTCCATCAGTTTTAGTATATCGTCCCTGGTTATCTCCCTAATGAATTCTGACTTATATGGCTCTAAGCGCTTATCTATATGCGATATGGCAACATCCATATCTTTAGCATTCTCAAACTCTTTATCCTTATAAATGCGCTCTTCGATAAATATCTTCTCCAGTGAAGCAAAAAGCAATGCCTCCATTTTCTCACCCTTCTCAATCTCCAGCTCCAACTTCAATAGATCCTTAGTCCTATCCACCGATGATTTTAGAACATCACTAACTGTCAAAAAATGTGGCTTATCTTCATCAATAACACAGCAGTTTGGCGAAATACTTATCTCGCAATCCGTAAACGCATATAAAGCATCTATTGTCATGTCCGATGATGTACCTGGTGCCAGCTGAACATGTATTTCTACATCCTCTGCCGTAATATCGTCAACCTTTCTAATCTTTATCTTGCCTTTCTCGTTAGCCCTTATAATTGAGTCAACCACACTCGAAGTTGTTCTGCCAAAAGGTACATCTCTAATAACTAAAGTCTTACTATCAAGCTTTTCAATCGTTGATCTCACCTTTACCGAACCTCCGCGTTCACCGTCATTATACCTCTCTACATCAATACTGCCTCCAGTTTGAAAATCCGGATACAAAGCAAAATCCTTGCCCTCCAAATAGGCAATAGATGCGTCACAAAGCTCATTAAAATTATGAGGAAGTATCTTGGAAGATAGTCCAACTGCAATACCTTCTGCTCCTTGAGCCAGAAGCAGAGGAAACTTTGCAGGAAGTGTAACCGGTTCTTTGTTCCTTCCATCGTAAGATGGCTTCCACTCAGTAGTCTTAGGATTAAAAAGAACCTCCATAGCAAACTTCGTAAGTCTTGCCTCGATATACCTAGACGCTGCCGCACCATCTCCCGTCAGAACATTACCCCAGTTTCCTTGACAATCTATCAACAAGTCTTTTTGTCCCATCTGAACCAGTGCATCTCCAATCGAAGCATCTCCATGCGGATGGAATTGCATAGTGTTTCCTATGATATTGGCAACTTTGTTGTATCTACCATCCTCCAACCTTCTCATCGAATGAAGAATCCTCCTCTGAACCGGCTTCAGACCATCCGAAATATGTGGAACAGCACGTTCCAATATAACATATGACGCATAGTCAAGAAACCAATCTTGATACATTCGCGACAGATTAAGTGGGGTGGCATCATCCAACTTTACAGGAACTTTTAAGCCCGACACATCTTTAAAAGACATATCAGACTTACTATCTCCGTCTTGTTCCTTAATATTATCTTTATCGTCTCCGTTTTTATTGCTAGAACTCATATTTATCTAATACCAAACATCTAACTGTCAAATCATTACACGACAGCCCAATACATTCTACAAATTGTTCTGATCACACTTATTTAACCTTTCAAAGATAATCATAATGGGCATAAAAGCAAAATTTAATGTAATGCTTATGTAACAAAATAATCATCTTATAAAAACTTATTTCATCATATAATGTTAATAATTAAAGTTGTCCGATTCATTGCTTATAACTTATTTCCAAGTTCTAATAGGAATCTATACAACCGGCTTAATTAATACGTTTATATATGAATAAAAAAACGACTTATCTAAAGCTACTAATTTTTTCAACAGTTGCCATTATGATTGGCACATTCATACAGTCTTGCGGTAGCGTACCGTTTACCGGTAGAAAACAGTTGCAACTCGTTTCCAACGAGCAAGTGGTTGCTCTAAGCCTTCGACAATACCAACAATACATAAGCACAGCGAAAGTCGAGCGTGGCACTAAAAACGCTGAAATGGTTACTAGAGTTGGTACTCGCATTGCAAACGCAGTAGAAACATTTTACAAGAACAATGGCGCAGAATCCATGCTTGCAAACTACGACTGGGAGTTCAATCTTGTTCAAGACAATCAAGTAAATGCTTTTGCCATGCCTGGTGGCAAGATTGTAGTTTATTCAGGAATTCTACCAATTACTCAATCCGAAGAGGCTCTGGCAGTCGTTGTTGGTCACGAAATTGCTCACGTAATTGCTCAACACTCCAGCGAAAGACTTAGTCAACAAATAGCTCTGCAATACGGTGGTTCTATTGCCGGTGGTCTATTAGGCAACTCTCAAGCAATGCAACAACTAGGAGGTGCCGTATTTGGTCTTGGCGCTCAATATGGCGTAATGTTGCCTTATGCACGAAAACAAGAGTACGAAGCTGATGAAATTGGAACAATACTTATGGCCATGGCGGGATATAATCCCCAAACGGCCGTTTCATTCTGGCAGCGAATGGTTGCTGCATCCGGAGGTTCTCATACGCCTGAATTTCTAAGCACTCACCCTGCAGACAACAACAGAATTCAAAAACTCCAATCTATCATGCCTGAAGCAATGAAATACTACAAAGGTAGTGGCGTACAAAACAAAACATCTGAACAAATAAAAACTCAGACAAAACTGCCGGAACCTGATATAAAAGGCGCAAAAACATCTAAAGATTGGACTTTCTAAGGGGTGTACAACCAAACGATAAATAGTTTTTAGTCAGCGTTTATCTAACACCGAAGCCGACCCTTTGGGCCGGCTTCTCAAATTTGTTTCATATGAAGATTGCGCAGGCATATGCCTGTCAAAAACTTCCTTATTTATCTAAGCCTTTTTAATGATTGTATTAAAGCTTCATCCGCTCCAATCTTACGAATAGCTATGATAGTCAAAATGATAGCGATAATCGGAGTCACTGCTCCAAACCCTATCTTATTGAAAGCCATATCATTAAAGTTCACTAAATGATAAAAGACGAAACCTGCGTATGCATAATATCCTATCATCAAAAAAATATTAAAGACAGATAGTCTTATCTGCAAAATTCTTCTTTTATATAAAAAGATAGTTATCAAAGGAATAATAGAACTGAGGATACCAATAACGAATATCCCCCACGTTGAATCCCTTAATACATCTTCATAATAAACTCCCATTGCCTCAAAAACAACAGGCTGTCCACCATATACAAAAGTAGCTAATGGCACAGACACTGCGACCAACATCGCTGCGGCTGCCAAAGCTAAAAACAAAGTCTGTACACGTTGAATCATATACTAAAACATATCTTTTTCAATCGACGGATTACGATAATATATCTCACCATCTTTCCATTCTTCAATAGCTAACAACGAAGGCTTAGGCAATTTCTCATAAAATCTGGAAATCTCTATCTGCTCATGGTTCTCAAAAACCTCTTCCAAGTTATCACTATACGAAGCAAACTCCTGTAACTTTGAATCCAAATCTTCTTTTAGCTGAACGCCAATCTGATTTGCTCTCTTACCTAAAATAGCAACCAACTCATAAACATTACCTATTGGCTCGGCAAGCTTCAAAACGTCACGAGTCTCTGTATTTGAGCTCGCAGTTATTTTTTTCAAATCCATATACAAAAAAAACTATTAAAATATTTCAAACTAAGTAGTAGGCAAAGCTTCTATCTTCTGCTGTGCTACTTTCAAATAACCATCAGCCTCTGCTTTGTATTTACCTTCTGGAAAAGTATTAATGTAATTATAATACTCATCAACAACCATCCTATATCGTTCTGCCTGAGCATGCAAAGCACTCTGTTCTGCATATTGGAACCTTGCTCTTAGGATAGTCATTTGATAATCTTCCATATATATCGAATATGGATAACTCTTCATAGCCTCTCTGGCAGTAATCACTGCAGACTCATAATTGTTACCCATATAATTTCCTAAATTCAAATACAACCTGGCAGCACGCAATTCTTTTAAAGCTAACTTCTCCTGAAGTTCGAAAAGATATTCTTTAGCTTGAGATGCTCGCTCCGTTTGAGGATACTGCTCAATGTATTTCTGGAACTCTGCTATTGCTGTATAGGTTTTTGTCTGATCCAGTTTGGCATCTGGAGAATCCAAATACATTCCATATGCCGAATAAAACAAAGCAGACTCCGCATATTCTCCTCTCGGATAATTAGTGTAATACCTCGAAAAGACTTCCGTAGCCATCAAATAATCTCTAGAGTTATAATAGCTCTGTGCCAGCAAATACAACGACTCTTCTGCCTGAGCCGTACCTTTCAAATATGGAACCAACTCTTCCAAAAGTGTTATACTCCTACTGTACTTGCCTTCATCAAAGTACTTTTTTGCATAGCTATATTTCAAATCACGATCCGTGCTTTTCAGTATCTTATTGTATTCACTACAAGACACTAAAAATATCGCCGCAAAAAATAATAAAACAACTCTACTTCTCATCTTTCAAGCTATATTAAGTGTGCAAAGTTAACTAATCTTTCTCTAAATATTACACCTCAAATCGTTTTTATCCTATTTTATGAATTATTTGAATGATATTTCAAAATATCTTCAACATATTTCCTGTCGTTGGATAGCTTTGGAACCTTGTTTTGTCCGCCAACTTTCTCCCTTGTCTTCATCCAACCATAGAACGTTCCTTCACGCATAACTCTCACTATTGGCATACCTAGTGATAAATCATAAGAGCGTTTTGCCTCATAGTCCGAATTAACCTTCTTCAAATTATCGTCCAGCAACTTGGTAAACTTTTCCAAATCCGCTGGTTCTCTTTCAAATTCAATCAACCATTCATGTGCCCCATTATGATTTTCATCAAAGTAAACCGGAGCCACACTATACTCAGTTATCTTTGCATTTGTATCTTTACAAGCCTCGTTTACTGCCCTGTCAGCATTGTCAACAATCAGTTCCTCTCCAAATGCATTGATAAACTGCTTCGTTCTTCCTGTAAGCCTAAACAAATATGGCTTCGTAGAACTAAACTCCACAGTATCACCAATCTTATACCTCCAAAGTCCCCCGCTTGTTGTTATTAGCATGGCATACTGCTTCCCTGTCTCCACTCCTTCCAAAGGAACAACTGAAGGTATCTCTTTATCCCAATCCTCTTTTGGTATGAATTCATAAAAAACCTCATTATCCAACAAAAGCAACATGTCACGACTTTCCGGTACAAACTGTACTCCAAAAAATCCCTCCGAGGCATTATATGTCTCCCAATACCTCATCTTATCAGATTGTATCAACTTTTTATACTGCTCCTCAAAAGGCGTAAAGCTAACCCCACCATGGAAAAACACCTCTATGTTTGGCCATATGTCAGTCACCGTCCTGCCAGTTTCAGCCACCATCTGCTTCAAAAAAACCAACATCCACGATGGCACACCTACCATAGCTCTAATATCAGTCTTTAGTGAGTAATCTATTAGTTGTCTCAACTTCTCTTCCCAATCCTGCAACAAAGCAATGTTCTCTGGTGTCCTACGACGTCTTGCAAAACCTGGCAAGTTCCTCATCAGTATTGCCGAAATATCTCCGGTGTAAAAGCCATCTCCTATCCTATTCTCCTGCTGGCTGCCTCCCATAACCAATGTTTTCCCAAACATAAACTTGGCGTCTTTATAATGCCTTGAGTACATAGCCAACATATGATAACCTGCCCTATAAGAGCCATTAATAAGAGACTCCTTAGTTACTGGAATATACTTACTTTTGTCTTCCGTAGTACCCGATGACATGGCAAACCACCTTACAGGAGTATCCCACAAAACATTCTTCTCACCTCCAACAATTATCCTATCAAGGTAGGGTCTCAAATCCTCGTAAGAAATAACTGGAACGTTTTTATTAAAAGCCTCGTATGACGCTATATCTCCAAACGCATGTTCCTTACCGTAAGTCGAGCGTCTACCATGTCCAATCAAATATTCGAATGTCTTACTTTGTGTTTCAAGCGGATTCTTAACAAATTTATCCACCGGCTTATAATACGAACTCAATATCAATCGAGTTATTTTCCTTACCATACTATCTGTCTATTTTCCGACAAAGTTACTTAGATGTATACTAAAACAACAATTATTAGAGAAAAAATTCTATAATATTTATCATCCAACTCTGCTTATCTTCCTCAAACGCTCCTCGTCTATAATCTTTATTTTTCTACCATCAACAGCAATTATTTTCTCATCAACAAAATTCGAGAGTGTTCTAATAGCATTTGAGGTAGTCATATTCGACATGTTTGCCAAATCTTCTCTCGCTAAATATATGTTAATCGTAGCACCATCTTCCTCCAATCCGTAGCTTTCCATCAGAACAATCAAAGACTCTGCCAATCTACCTCTGACATGTTTCTGAGTCAAGTTAACTACACGGCTGTCAGCCATACCCAAATCTACAGAAAGTAATCTGATAAAAATCATGGCAAGATTTCCATTCTCCCTTATGAACTTCTCGATAAGAGTCATCGGAATAAAACAAACAGTGCATGCCTCGTGAGCCGATGCCGAATGCACATGCTTTTCTTTAGCAAAATATGCTCTATAACCAAAATACTGTACTGGACGCAAAATTCTTATTATCTGCATCCTGCCACCCACACCGGTCTTATAAATCTTAACCTTACCTTTAAAAAGGCACATCAAGTCATTTGCCTCATCTCCTTCCAGATAAATAAGCTCATTCTTTTTGTAGTGGACAAAGCTGGCATTTTCCCTAAGCTCACTACGTTCTTCCTCGTTCAACCTTCCCCATATCTCAGGGAACGAAGAAGCTAAATCTACAATATCTTTACTCTTTATGGGCATACGTTATGTTATAGAACAATGTTCTAAAACACAAATATAAAGTATTTTATCTACAAAAAAAAGTATGTTAACTAAAAAAACACCAACTTCATCAACTTGCCACTACAACTACAAAACCTATGCAATCATAACCCAATATTTCAAAGACCTCAATAAGAAAAAACTTCATCTTTTCTTATCCACGAGCAAAGGTCATTACTTTTCTTTAGTCAATGAAAAACCGATCAATTTGTCTCCTTTTGGCTGTCGTTGTCTCAAGTTGACTACCTGATTATTAGCTTATAGCATTAATTATCCACAATTCAATTTCAATAACTTATAACAATCTATGCCTAACGTTTCTTATCAGCTCTTACAAATCTAACCACACTCCAAACCGGCAGATGATCTGACGCATCAGGTTCATCCTCTACAGCAGTTTCCAAAGTCTCAATCTCAAATGATTGGTTGTTTTTTACTAAAATATAATCAATACATCTTTTCGGATTATCTGACGGTATTGTAAAATTATTTACATCATTGGTTATTGTCCAGTTTTTAGCTATTTCTGTCATCTCCTCCGACGTAGAAAAAGCATTGAAGTCACCACCTAAAAAGACCGGCTTATCCTCATAAACTTTCACTAATTCATTAATTACAGCTACAGATGCTAACCTATCTTCTGCAGTCAGCGACCAATGTGTACAACCAATCACATAGTCATCTAACTCTACAAACAGCACACTCCTACTCTCTTCTCGCCCGGGAAGTGGCACCGCTTTCGTACTTATTGGCTTCTCACGTGTCAACACTCCTATTCCATATCCTCCGCCCTTATAATCAATAGATTTATTATATGTTGCATGCATATTTGTCCTTTTCGCAATTTCATCAAGAACCACATCTCCTCCGCTACGCTCCGTAGCACTATCAAGCTCTTGGATAGCGACACAATCTGCACCAATACGACTTATCACTCCCGAAATTCTATCATAATCTACAACATCATCATTTCCTCTAGCATTTCTGATGTTATACGATAGAATCTTAACCTGCTTAGCATCATCGTTTGACGATGAATTCGACTTATTACTGCAAGATATCTGAATTAAGATAAGTGAGAGAATAAATATCCTCAACAAAACAATCTTTTTCATACACTTTTTTTGTTTATCAACCATACTTATAAACTAAACAAAACATCCACACCGAATGCCTTGCAAAACTATAAAATATCATGAAATTAGACAAACAAAAGACGATTACAAAGTCGAATAGGAGCTTAGAACATGACGTCAGGTCAATTTTCTCTTTCCTTTCATTGAAACATTTTTTTATAATTAACCTAACAATACACATCAAAATATTTTTAAAAGTATCAGGCAATATTTAGTTTGACAATCGAATATGTGCGAATATCTACTTTATCATTATTCTCCCCGGAAAGTTTTTCATAACATAAAATGGGTAATAGCACTATAAAGATAACTCTCATCACTCACTTTTTCTGCCCTATGCAACAAAAGCAGATTTAATTCACTATACATCTTCAATCTGGCATGGGAAGCGATATCCAGCAACATCTCGAGTTCGTCTTTCTGAGAAAATATCTTTTCAGGTACAATTATTATAAACAATAATATAAGGGCAGAAACTCCTTTCATATCTAACAATCTAAACAATAAATAATCAACTTGTTATTATTAATACACTTATCTTCAGATTGTTCTGCCATTTACCAATTTCTATATGGTTTATAAAGAATAAATCTGCATAAGTTGCAAAATTCTGTCTTTGCATTGTGTCACAAAAATCTACAGCTTGTACGATATCATCATATAATACTATTAAAAGCTTATAAATAAACTACGGGACACCCAAATTATGTTTTAAATCATAACATAATTGTAAGGTGCCCCGTAAAAGGTCAGAAACAATAAAAGTATGTTTCGAATAGTTACATTAATTTTTTATGAATCAATTATTTGCATTTTCTTTTTCTTTGCAATTGTCAGGGACTGTCTCTTCGCTCCCTGGTTGTAAACATGCAGTAATGTCCCATTGAAACAGTGCAATCAATTCACCATCGTTAAAAGCTGAATGATTCATCTCATTAATTTTATTCATAACGATGCCCACCTTTTCGGTATCACATTCCTGAATAAATACGGATGAATTGTACCCTGGCCAAACAGCCGTGTTCAAACGTGGCAAACTGTAACTGTTTTTTGACGTCACCTGCTCAACTACTTGATAATCTCTTATTTCATTCTCATCAAGCAAGCTGGTAACCGCTTCCAACATACTTACATTGCATGTAATATAAATAAACTTCATGGGGTAATTATTTTATTCTTCAGTTTTTACTCTTTTTCTTAATCTTATTTCTTTACGGTCTCTAACCAACGTACGATGATATATAGCTGTGTACATTGCAGGCACCAATAACAACGTTACTAAGGTTGACACCAACAATCCACCGATAATAGTAATTCCAAGAGGAGCATACATCTCACGACCCATACCATTACTCAAAGCCATAGGAAACATACCAAGAATCGTTGTCAATGAAGTCATCAACACTGGACGCAACCTTGAACGACCGGCTTCCATTACAGCATCTCTAAGTGAATAATCACGTTTGCGCAACATGTTGGTATAGTCTACAAGTACAATACCATTGTTAACTACAATACCCACAAGCATAATCAAACCTATGAAAGTGGTTACACTCAAAGTTACACCTGTTATAAAGAACGCCAGAATAACACCCACCAACGTAAATGGAATTGAGAAAAGAATGATGAACGGGTCTTTCAACGACTCAAATTGAGCAGCCATAACCATATACACCAACACAATTCCTAAGAAGAAAATCAAATAAAGAGAACTGAATGATGATTGTTGATCACCCACTTGACCACCAATTTCTACAGATACACCTTCCGGAATATCCGTATTATCAATTATTTCTTGTGCAATCTTAGTAGCTTCACCCAACGAAACTCCGTTAAGCTCAGCTGTAGCCTTAACAAATCTTTCTTGTGATTGACGTTGTATTTCCAACGGACCAACAGTTTCCTTAATGTCGGCTATGGAAGACAATGGAATTTGTTGACCTAAGAGGTTGGTTACCTGCATATCTCTTAATTTATTCACCTCATTCCTATGTTCTCTATCATATTGTACTACAATACCATAGTCAGTACCGTCTTCAGTGAAATCTCCCGATTCAGCACCATATAGATTTTGTCTTACCTGCATACCGATCATAGCAGTATTAAGTGCCATTTGTGATGCCTTATCTTTGTCAACTACAACCTGAACTTCAAGCTTTCCTGGGTCAACAGTAGTTGCAACATCAATAAATGCATCGTTTGCAACCATCTTTTCTTGGAACTCTAATGCTAATGCATTCAGTTTATCAAAATCATTACCGGTAACGATAATCTCAATTGGGCGCTTGTTTCCCGTGATAGCAGCAGCCAAGGCACTACTTCCTTGAACACGACACTTTTCAATCTGAGGAATACTTTCAATATCGCCTCTGATAGCTTCGGCAATTTCTAATGCCGACCTGCTTCGTTTATTAGGTAGTGAAAGGTGGCAAATTACCGAACCTACGTTCTTACCTTCTTTAAATCCTACGGTTGTCAATGCACCACTCTCTGTTTGTCCGGCAATTGAAACTGCAGAGTTATTTACAATTTCAGGCACCTCATCAAGCATAATCTTCAAAATCTTTTGACTTATGCTGTCCGTCTGTTCGGCACTGGTTCCCACCTCTGTTTCAAAAACCACAGATAGCGTTCCTGCATCAAAATCAGGAATATAGTCTGTACCAACAGTCCTTCCAACAAACATTGTAAAAGCAAACACAACTACAGCAATAATTATCGTCAAGCTCTTGTGGAAAACAACCCATCCCAACAACTTTTTGTATCCATCTTCAATTTTGATGAATATTTTCTCACTAGCCGTATAAAACTTAGAACGAGACTTCTTTTCCTCATTACTACGCGGTGCCTCTTTCAAAAGTTTGGAAGAAAGCATAGGAGTAAGCGTCAAAGCAGTGATAAGTGAAACAACCAAACAAACCGATGTTAGTACAGCCAACTGCTTAAACATCACACCTACGATACCACCCATGAAGAGTAATGGTAGGAAAACTACCAACGTTGTAATGGTAGACGCAGTAATTGCCGTTCCCATCTCTTGAGCACCAAAGATTGCTGCTTGTTTTGGTTTCGAACCTTTCTCTATATGTTGAGTAATATTCTCCAACACCACAATAGCATTATCCACCACCATACCTATGGCAATAACCAACGACATCAAAGAGAATATATTTATAGTATATCCCATAGTATACATGGCGATAAATGCACTAATCAAAGAAACTGGCATCGTCACAAAAATGATCAAGCTCGATTTCCACTCGCGCAAGAACAACAACACCACTAATGTCACAAATATAAGAGCATACCAAATTGACGAAGTCAAGTTTTTAATTGATTCCGTAACAATCTCGTCGGCACTCATTATCTCGTACATTTTAATATCCGATGGTAGAGTTTTCTGTATTTCCTCCATTTTTTCTCTCACAGCATCTACCACCTCCACAGTGTTACTTCCTGATTGTTTCTGAATCATCAATGCAACACCCTCACCAACATTATTACGAGCAAAAGCCTCTTTCTCAACATAGGTGTCTTCAACTTTTGCAACATCTTTCAATCGTATAACCTGACCATTGAATGCCTTCAATACAGTGTTGCCAATCTCTTCAACAGTCTCAAATTTTCCTGGGACACGCACTGAGAAGTCGTAAACACCCATATTTATATTTCCTGCCGGCACACTAATATTGTTGGCCTTAAGCAATGTAGAAATCTCCGTTGTCGACAAACCATATGCTGACAACTGTTGTGGATTAACACTAACCTTTATTTCACGCTCCGGTTGTCCAAGATAAACCACGGTTCCAACACCATCAACCTTACGAAGTGCTGTAGCGATTTCATCTTCCATTATTGTCTCAATACCATTATAGTTGGCATCAGCATTAACAGCATAGGCCAACACTGGCATCATAGAAGAGTTAATCTTGTAAATTACAGGTTGATTTGCGGCCTGAGGCAATTTAGATTTTACCAACTCAATAAGGTCACGCGCATTGTTTGCTGCCGATGACACATCGCTACCCCAACTATAACTTAGTTGAATAAAAGAAACATTCTCTTTCGATGTAGATTTTATTTCAGTTAGATGTTCAGCTGCCGATAATATTGTTTCTAGCGGTTTTGTGACCTGCTCTTCAACCTCATTTGCCGCAGCACCTGGATATATGGTAATTATCGTAATGGAAGGGAACTCCATTTCCGGCATAATATCCAATGGAAGCATTTTGAGTGACACCACACCAAGCAAGATGATCGCTATGAAGAACATCGCTGTGGTAACAGGTCTTTTTACGCCTATTTCAGGTAATTTCATTGCTATCTATATTTTTATTTCTTTATTTCTATTTTGCCACCATCTTCCAGTTTGTTCTTTCCGTCAATCACAACTGTGGTACCTGCTTCAAGTTCTGGAATATGGATAAATTGTTTCTGTGATTCGCCTCTCGTAACTTTTGTCCTTTTAACAGTATTGTCAGAATTTACAACATATACAAAGTCTTCGCCTGTTCCAGGCTGTCTGTATATCGCATTAATAGGAACAAACACTCCTTTTGTTAACGGCAATTCTATAGAAGTACGGCAAAACATACCGGGTTTCAGCTTACCTTCATTATTTGGAAGCACTACTTCAACGGTTGATGTTCTTGTCAATGGAGACAATATCGGCGATATGTCAGCTATCTTACCCGAAACATTTTCGTTAGGATACGCATCAAAGACAACCTCAACGCTCTGTCCTTTGCTAATTGAATTTAGCTGCTTTTCGTTCACTTCAATTTTCACTTTCAATGGGTTCAACTGCATGAGTGTTGCAATGCCACTCTTCATCTTAAGATTGTCACCTACTGAAGGAACAAACGAATAATTCTCACCTTCTTGTACCATGATGTCTACCAATACTCCGCTGAAAGGAGCTGTAATTGAAGTGTTTTTCTTCAACAAGTCCACCTTGGCTTGAGAAGCCTCATATTTAGCTTTTATGTGATCAAAATCCATAACGCTCATACTTCCCTTCTCTTTCAAACGGCTGATTCTTTCGTAGTCTTTACGAATTGCTTCCAATTCAATCTGAGCCTGAATAAGCATTTCATCAGACATCTCAGCAATCACTGCACCTTTAGATACATAATTGCCTTTTTGAAAGTTGATCTTCTCAACACGTCCCGGAATAGCTGATCCAAGATTAACTTCCTTATTGGCTTCAGCTGTTCCCGTAAAATTCAACAAAGGGGTATATTCCATTTCCACCGCATCTTTAACAGTGGTTACTACTACCTTATTTTCACCTGTTTCCGCATCGTTATTGCCTGCTTTTTTGCCACAACCTCCCATCAGCAGTGTGACTAAGCATGTTGCGTACAGAATAGTTCTATTGGTTTGCATAATTTATATTTTTATCGTTTTCTCTATTTCTATCTGATGTCAGTGACCGTTCTACTCGTCGCCAACATACTTATATATTTCACCGGTCGACTTATCAAGTTCCGACTTGGCAGTTTTTATTTCTATTAGTGCATCAATATGTTCCGATGATGCATTTTCCCATTGCACTTGAGCCTCCAACAATTCAGTCAGACGTGTCATTCCTTCCCTCAAGTTCTCTTTGGCAACATTCATATTTTCCTCTGCCTGATTTTTAGCAAGTTGAGTAAACTCTGCTTTTCTTATGGCTTCGGTGTATTTATACTGATTCTGACGAATCTGTAAATCTATCATTTCGCGTGCTTCTTCAAGTTCAAGTTGTGCTTTCTGTGTCTTTAGCTTTGCGGAACTTAGGTTATGTTTTCTTTCTCCCCAAGTAAAAATGGGCATCGAAACAACAACACCAACATTCCAATCACCACCAAACTCTTTTTTCAAACCATTATAAGGATTAGGGTTCATCCAACCATAACCGCCGGTAAGCAAGATGTCAGGCATAAATTTAGATCTCTCTATATTCTGGCTCGACTCCATTATTGACAGCTTTTCTTTAAGCATAACTATTTCCGCCCTATTATCAATTGAGCTGTTAGAATCAATAAGACCAAGGGCATCAGATGTCTCATTGTCCGTAACCGTTTCAGACAATGTAATATCTTCGTTCTCAGCGCCAATGATCTGTGCCAAAGCCATCCTTGACAATGCTAACCCGTTTTCGGCTTTAATTACTTTCAACTTAGCTTCGTTTTGACTAACTTGAGCCTTAAGCAAATCATTCCTTGTTATTATGCCTTCTGCATACATGTTCTCCAAATCGGTTACCAACTGGTCAAGCAACGACTCATATGACTTTGCAAGTTTAACCTTTTCTTGCAACGATGATGTGCGCCAATAAGCTTCATCGGTTTTCACCAAGACCTCAGCCTTAGTAAGAACAACATTCTCTTTTGCAATATTTTCAGCATGTTTGGCAATATTGTTAGCTTCAACAATCTTAAAACCTGTAAACAATGGCTGATTAACATTGAATCGAGCAAAATATATATTTTTCATGCTAAGCTCCATCTGATCAGCAGGAAGCATAGCATAGTTTTTAAACACAGGATTTCCCGAAGCATCTAATACTGGCTGTCCGGTTTGCGGATTGATAACCAGTGTATTCATTGCAGTTGCAGGATCTTGCAATGCTGCAGGATTAAACCCTCCAGTTTCAGGGTCAATAGTGTTAAACGGCACTATAGGCAAAAACATATCGTGATCCAAAGGCTTCATCGAATTGTTCATTCGCATGTATGCACCGGTAAAACTGACACTGGGAAGATATTTAGTGGCAGTAGCCTTTTTCGTAAAGGTCGCCATATTTGCGTCCTCATTTGCCATACGTATTTTTTTATTCTGTTCCAGCGCCATTCTACGACACTCTTCCAGCGACAACGACTGTTGTGCTAAAACAGGCTCGCAAAAAAGTGAAATAACCATTATGAAACAGGTAAAAACAATCTTTACTGAATTCTTCTTTTTCATCTGTTTGTCTTTTTATTCAAAATCGAGTACAAATATACTGCCATATTACGTAATAAAATAAAAAAAATTACTCAACTGTGTTTTTTTAGGGATGAAGTGAATATTGATTATACCGAGACGAAACTTATCACTCCGAGTTTTCCATATACCACGCCTTAAACTCACCACTCCGTGCACGACTAACGATAATCCGTTCAGGTGTTTCCACTGAAAGATTTACAGACAACTTGCCGTTAAACCACAGCGACAAGTCGGTTATGGCACGATGTGACACAATAAATTGCCTGTTTGCCCTATAAAATTGCGAAGGGTTAAGTTGCCTAAGAAGTTCATCCAAAGATATATCCATCGAATAATTGCGTTGGTTAAAACATACAATCTTAGCCATCTTAAATTCCGAATACACATAAGCAATATCATCCGCTGAAAGGGGTATAAGTTTGTCTCTGTATGGAATGAGAAAATGCCTTTTGTATGGTTTCTTTATCTCTCGAATAGACTCCACTACCTGTGAAACAAGTTCGGCATTACTATTCTTGCTCGATGAAAAAAGGGTAAGTTTGTCCATTGCTTTTTCAAGGCTTTTTTGTGTAATTGGCTTAAGCAAATAATCAATGCTGTTCACCTCAAATGCCTTCAAAGCATATTCATCGTATGCTGTCGTGAAAATAATTGGACAATAGATGTCAATCTTTTCAAAAATTGCAAAAGAATCCCCGTCGGCAAGATGAATATCCATGAATACTACATCCGGATGTGTGTTGTTCGAAAACCATTCCACACTCTCCTCGATGCTTTGCAATACAGCAACTACTTCAATATCTCTCTCCAACCCCACTATAAGTCTCTCAAGGCTGCGCGCAGCTACAAATTCATCCTCTACAATTACAGCTTTCATCTATTTAAAGTATCTGGAGCTGAACCACTTAACTTAAAAAGCTATAGTGATTACATCTCCTAATTATCATAATTTTTTATCTTCTGTTTAACATAGTTTGGGATTTCATCCTTTTTGATTAAAGGAACTTCAACAGCAAAAGTCTTATCGTCAAAAATAATCTTTATCTCTTTATCCAACATCAAGCGATAACGCTCATTAAGATTCGTCAATCCCAATCCGGTAGTATCTTTTTCACCCTGCTTAGGTTGATAGTTGTTTTCAACTCTCAAAGTCTCGTTTTCTGTTGCCTCTATGAGTATGCATAGCGGATCTTTTCTACTTACAACATTATGTTTTATAGCATTTTCAATCAGTATCTGCAATCCGAAAGGAAGAATATATCTATCTTGGTCAAAATCCACATTCCTAATATGAACAAGCAATCCGTCGTTGTAGCGAATCTTCATTAAATAAATATACGATTCCACAAACTGCAACTCATCCGTAACTTTTATTAGTGAACGATCTTGCATAGTGTAGCGAAACACTGCCGACAACTGCTCTACGTATTCGTGGGCTCGATCATCATCATAACCTATTAGTCCGTTCAACGTGTTCAGTGAGTTGAACAAAAAATGTGGATTAGTCTGATTCTTAAGGGCATTATACTTGTTCGTAAGGTTTTCTATCACAAGACTTTGATTCTCTGTCATCTTTTTCTGATTTTCATTAATCAGGTAAATCAAAGCAGTAAACAAAAACGAAATAATAAGCACCGTCAAATCTTTCACATAATGTATCGTAGAATATGTCTTTGGCGAAACCTCATCTCTAAACCACCACCACTGAATACTTGAAAACAATGGACTAAGAAAAGCAACTGCAACAAGCAATCCCACCAAAATAAGCCATGCTTTGTGCTTGCTGTCAGGAAAATGTGTTATTGCCCAAAACTGAACTCTAAAAAGAAAGTATAATAACAGAGTATTTATCAGCAACGTCAAAATCGACTTCACAGAAATCAATTCAAAGCCGTTGATACCCGAGGTATCATCCAACGATATGAAATAAATAGACGAAGAAAGCATCACTAATGCCAGCAAAAAACTCATAACGAGTGCTGCCGTAAGAGCTGTTTTCTTATCATAATTAAGAAAGAACAATTGCCTTTTCCGAAGTATCATATACTGTTTCTATTAGAATTGGAATTATTTCGCTTAGCAAATATACTGAACTATTTGTTAAAAAAATAAACAAAAAAAAAGCCATTCAATCGGCCATTATATAATTTAGAGCTAATACCAAAATAGTACAACTCTTCTTTGTTAAAACAATTATGCCAACAATATAACTCTCCTAGTTAATATTCTTTACCCACCTTAAAAAGATTAACAAACATGTATAAACTAGAGGAGATTGCTTCAACTATGACTTTTAACCCATAAATGGTGACAAGAACAACTTACTTTCTATTACTCTGAAGCCTTTTGTTGATGTTGTTACATTATTAATTAATGTAATTTCATCACTGAGGTTTTAGCATCATTAATAGCGCTGCTCCTCTCCAGACAAGCTTAAAAAATCACCAATACTCAGTAGGGCAAAACTCATTTTGCGTTGAAGCAATCTCTTTACCTTTAGTATTCTAGTTTTCTATTTAAGAAATTAGAAACGATATCCTATACCTACGTTTACAGTCTGAGTGCGTGCTTTTGCATCACCTATTGCAATATCATCTATCTGGTTCACAAAACCAAATTGATATCCTGCATTAAACTGAACTCCGTTATCTAACTCATAACCTAACAATATTCCAAGACCAAAGTCCCAACGCTGCATTGGTGTTTTGCCGGCAACCTCATCATAAAGATTAACATCAGCATCTTTGAAACGTGAGTCAAAGCCAAGACCTACAAATGGACCTACACCACCATAAAATTTACCTGTACCTACTTCAGTTTGACCTAATGCATATACTGGAAGTTGCATACCCCACTGTTTAAAAGTATCTTCTGCTGGTCCCATTTCAGCTTTCGAAGTTCTGTAGAAGAACATCAACTCTGGCTGAATTGCAAAATTGTCTGTCAGCTCAATGTTCATAAATCCACCCAAGTTAGGACCGACCTTCATAGTACTCTTAAATGCGTCCATATCCTTCAAAAGGAAGTTTGACATGTTCATCTCTGCTTTAACACCATAAGAAATGTCCTGAGCATTAACGTTGAATAAACTTGCAGCCATTATAAATGACAAGCATGCTAAAATTGTCTTTTTCATTTTTCTATTGTTTTAATTGTTTAATAAATAATCTGTTGCAAAGATAGGACATACATACAAAGGCTGTTTCCAAAAAGACACCCAAACGTCTGTATTGATGGCTGAATAGCAAAAGTTGCATACCGAAGCGTTTTTCTCAACCACTATTACTGTTCACTAGAACAATATTTGTTATAAAATATAGCATATTTCTATAACGAAACATACTTTATTAGATCCTATCAAATATTATTCCCTCCAAAACATGAGCATATTTATAGTCGTAATATATAGCAAATAAACATATCCATGTAATATAACTAATTATGCACTGATCAACAACCACACACACTTCAATATAAACGACCATATATGAAAATTTATGGTATATTTGCCGGCGTGTTGGCTAATTTCGTACACGCAAGTTGAAATTACACAATTAATAATGACAGAACTACTACTTTATATTGTAAGATGGCTATGCATGCTTCTCCTGGCATGGTGCTGTGGCAAACTGATTGCAAAGGTCAAGATGCCGGCTATTCTTGGCTGGCTGATTGCCGGAATGATACTTGGCCCTTATGGCATAGGCCTACTTCCGCAGTCGCTTATGGATGCTTTATGGTATAAAAACATCATCATCTGGATGCAATGCACCTTCGGCCTCATGCTCGGCACCGAACTCGTGTGGGAAAAAATACGTTCATACGGCAAAGCATTAGCAGTTACCACATTAACTCAATCTCTGGGAACTTTCATAATAGTAACTATAGCATTTGCGTTGATATTCATTATCACTAATCAGCCATTATGGTTGGCTTTGGCATTTGGTGGAATAGCACTTGCAACAGCACCCGCACCCGTCTTGTCAATAGTTCAGGAATTCAAAACCAAAGGTCCTGTAACCGACACTCTTCTGCCTATGGCCATTTTAGATGATGTGATAGCAATAGCAGTTTTCTTTACTGTCAACTCTTTTATCACGAGTAAAGTGTCGGGTGGCACTATACCTATCTATATGATTCCATTCATGATTATTCTGCCAATCGGAATTGGTATTATCACAGGGGTACCTGCAGGTATTTTGCTGAAAAAGAAACCCGGTAAATCAAAAACATTATTGATTCTAATAGTTGGCATCACCACAACAGCATTAATTGGAGCATTTTTGCAACAACTACTCCCAAATATCTCTCTTAACTACATGTTGATGGGAGTATCCTATTCCGCAGTCTTTTCAAATATGATACCTGAAGAACAGCTAAAACAAACAACCAATTGGTTTCAACCCATTTTAGCTGTCAGCTTGCTTACTGCCATCGTCGATCTGGGAGCCCCTCTCGACTATCACCTTATAATCGGTGCCGGGATGTTTACCCTCATTTATATGGTGTCGCGTGCAATAGGAAAATACTTCGGCGCCAGAGTTGGTGCAAAAGCTACCAACATGCCCACATCCGTGCAAAAATATCTCGGACTCACCCTGTTGCCCCACTCCGGCGTATCTCTTGTGTTCACAGGAATAGTATGTTCCGCCCTAGCCAAACCTGAGCCGGAGCTCGCATCTCTCATAAAGGGTACAATAGCTGCAGCAGCAGTAATCAATGAAATAATAGCAGTAATTGTTGCAAAAAAAGGTTTCGAACCATCCGGCGAGATCACATATCATAAAGAACACTAAATAATAAGAAACATTTTTATAGCATCAACATTTGAATACATACATTAAAAAATAAGAATAATTGTAAGCTTTTTTGTACTTTTGTCAAATTATATAATTGTCAAAAAAACAGATAAACAACACCGAGTTGATACGAATATGTTCTAATAAATAACCTATAATAATAAATGATGAAGCATTTGTATGACCGCACATATCTTACTTTTCGCACTTTACTTCGTGGAATAGGGCAAGTAATCTTTCAAAACAATGCACTCTCTGGAGCTTTGATGCTTGTTGGTATTTTCATTAACTCCTACATCATGGGTATTTTCGCCTTGTTGGGTACTATAATAAGCACCCTCACGGCAAAACTCCTAAAGTATGACGAAGGCAAAATTAATGATGGCCTCTACGGCTTCAACGGAACACTTATCGGAATTGCCATCCCATGCTTCTTCGCAATAAATGTGTGGTCTATATTACTAATGATTGTTGCATCTGCCCTATCAACATGGGTAGCTCACAACTTCGCAAAACAAAAACTTCTACCCGGGCTAACTGGTCCTTTTGTTGTCATCACTTGGATTATGTTGATCATGTCAATTATATTCCCCGTTTTGCGAATCGTCGAAAGTGTAGATCCACAAATCAGCAACAATGCTTTTGAACCTTTTAAAGCTTTTTCTCTCGGGTTCGGTCAAATAATGCTTCAAGGCAACAGCCTGATAACCGGATTGCTATTCCTGTTGGGTATTGCCGTTAATGTACCCAAAATGTCACTTAGAGCAACATTGGCATGCTTGTTATCACTACCACTCGTCTGGCTGCCATTTATTGATACGGAACTCATTAATAACGGATTGTATGGATACAATGCCATATTGGCTTTCTTAGCCATAACAGATATTGTTTCAATTTCATCATTCAAATACTTAAAAGCATTTGTGGCACTGCTACTATCTTTCATTATACAATATCTCGGTATGCACATTGGCATCACCACTCTGACAGCCCCATTCGTCCTATCTGTCTGGATAGTTGTACTAATTGATAAAGCCGGCGCAAAAAACAACAACATTTAAACTTGAGCTTTATATAAGGCACATATAAATAAACTATTTTAATTCTTTCATAAATACTTATTAATAATAAGCTCTATATAGGTTATTTCATTTTTCCAAGCAACCAATCTCTAAGAATAATAGCATTATTGCAAGTAGCAGACCTAGCACCATACAAAAGAGTAACATTTTTCTTGGTCAATAACTCTGAACAATGTTGAGCTAATGCTGTAGCTTCTGGATTATTATCCAATTCCAACTCATACCGTTCCTTGAAACGCTCAAAGTTTTCCTCTTTATGACCAAACCACTTTCTTAATTCAGAGGATGGAGCAACCTGCTTTGCCCATTCATCTAAAGCTGCAACTTCTTTTTTTATGCCTCTTGGCCATATACGGTCAATCAATATACGATAGCCATCGCTTTCCTCCCTATCAGCATAAATACGTTTGACATTTAATGTGTTCATAGCACAAAACTTTTAAATAACCCCCAACTATAATCATTTATTCTACAATTCTTGGAATTAATAAGTTTACATTATCAATAACAATAAAGCATAATAACATACCCGCAAATACAAAAATAGTGGCTAATAATAAGTTTTAGGAATTGGTCTCTTTGACGAATACACAACAATATCCCCAACATTTATTGAATATCCCTCTGGAATATACTTGACTCTTAATGTGACAACATGATTTCCTTCAGACACATCATAATTCCATGTGACATCATGTTTCCTAATTAAAGACATAGTGGGCATTTTTATAGTTTGTAAATAAATATTGTCTATATAAACATCTGCCTCCAAAACATCATCATCTAAATTATTCTGTTTATTTGCATACCCTGTTATAACAAATCCTGACCCACTAAACTCTATACTAACTCCTTTATCCTTTGCTGTCAAATTATTACCAATTGTCCTCCTTACACTTGGATATAATCCTTCAAAACAAATTTCAAGAGGAACCATTTCGGGAGTTTGATACTTTATTATAAACGAACTGTCATTTTCATAGCCTCCATTTCTCTTAATCATTTCGACTGCTTGATTATATCCCATTTCATATACTTTATTTAAGGACATCTCAGTGTATTTAAAGTTTAAATCCTCAACTTTGTTAAGTCCTTGTTTCCAATAATCAGGAATATTGCTATACCCAATCATTGTACCAAGTATCCCCGCTGCATTCGCAGGATTGCAGTCTGAGTCATAACCACACCGTGTACTAATATCAATAGTTGCGCCGTATTCGCCCTTACCATATAACAATCCTATCACTATATATGCAGCGTTGACTTTTGCATCAATATTTAATGGTTGAAAAACTCCATCAGGACATCCAATATCATGCGTCCATTCCTTCTGAACTTCAAACCAAGCTGACTTCCAATCATTTGGCTTTTTTTTGTAGCATTTGATAACATCTGAAATACAATTATAAAACTCACTTTCTTCGGGTATTGCCTTAAGAGCTTCTTCAACAATAAACTCAATATCATTATAGACAAAAGCCAATGAATACATTGCCGAAACATAAATACCGCCATAAAGTCCATCTCCAAAGTTCATAATATGACCTATTTGGCTAGCAATTTTAGTCGCAGAGTTAGTCATCCCTGGTGACATCAAACCTGCAAAATCAGACTCAATCTGAAAATCTATATCATCCGCATGAGGATTGTTTTTCCAATGTCCGGATTCGGGTGGCATAATACCATTCAGAATATTATAACGAGCCGCCTGATTAGCGTGCCACAAAGGATATTCAGCATTAGCAAATGCTATTGCATGTAAAGAATCAGGTGCATCAATACCATACTTATCAAAGACATCAACAAAAGTTAAATCCATATAAACATCATCATACAGGCCTGGAACATTCTCATACCACCATAATAATTGTGTAGAGTCCCAAGGAATTGGCACATTATCATCAATCATTGTACCATTCCAACGGAATTCAGTAGGACCTCCGTAAGTACAACCTATTACCTGTCCAGCCCAACCTCCTTTTATTTTGTCTAAAAGTTCTGATTTTGTAATTGTTACCTCGTCTACTTTAGGTGTAGTCGAATTACATGAAATTGAAACAACTAACACACACAAGGCTAACATCAATTTGTAAAAATAATCCATAATCATTGAATATTATTTGTGAAAATTGTACCTCTATTAAGTTAATAACAAACCTTTAATCAAAAATATCTTTTTTCTTATTTCATTCAACGCATCTAACACGCTACGATATATTACACTTATTGGTTATATGCTCGCTTTTCTAAAAAAATTATTAACACACTTAAAATACAAAGGTATTAAATTAATAAAACAAATATTTGTGCCCATAACAAAAATCAAATACTAATGATTTAGTTAATATTACGTCGTCCACATTCTTTATATATATATTTTCCCCTTCACAAGTTTCAAATATAAATGTTCAATATATAAAGCAACTCAAAAAAAGTATGTAAAATGGGTATTTAGAAACAAAAATATTACTACAAAAAAAGAATGCCCCACTGCAATATTCGCTTTCAGCAATGCCATCGCTATGGGTTGTTTAAAAGCGCTTAAAGAAAAAAATCAAAACACCCGAAGATATTTCCTTAATAACATTTGATGACAATCCTTACTTAAATTTCATAGAGTCTCCACTAACATGCATAGCTCAACAAGTTGAGATACCTGTAAAATTGCTATTAAAATTCTATTTCCCAATATTAAGAACACTGATAAAACAATCAAAAGTTTAATTTTAATTTATGTATCTGGTTTATACTTGTTATATACAAAGCATAATACAGTGTTACTCATAATATTAAGCAGGTTTTAGCACAAATTATCGCACAAACTTAAGATTTAGTGCGAAATTAAACAAATTATTACCGATTATTACTGATAATAACTAACAATAAAACACAATGAAACCAGCTTGTAAAAAGAAAAGCCGTTGATTTTCAACGGCTTACTCGCGGTATGGACGGGACTCGAACCCGCGACCCCCTGCGTGACAGGCAGGTATTCTAACCAGCTGAACTACCACACCAAATTTTTATTGCAAAAAGTTTACGCGCTTACTAATTATCTGGAAACACCTT
>JBMNSN010000002.1:0-197784 GCA_050945215.1 Fermentimonas sp.
GCGGTATGGACGGGACTCGAACCCGCGACCCCCTGCGTGACAGGCAGGTATTCTAACCAGCTGAACTACCACACCAAATTTTTATTGCAAAAAGTTTACGCGCTTACTAATTATCTGGAAACACCTTTCCTCGCTAGCATTAACTTAATTGCGACTGCAAAGATAATTATTTTTTCTCAATCACAAAACTTTTTGAATGTTTTTTCTTCAATTTAGTCATAAACCAAATCATTGCCTTATTTTTCTTAGAACATAAGGTTCTCCTGGAGCTAAAAGCACTATTCTTTCGGGGTTAACTACTAAACTATCCAACACCGAAGGATCTGCATTAAAAACATCAGCGTCTGGTGCATCCACAGTACCCCAATGATGTAATATAAGGTAAGAATCAGGATAAGTATTTGCCAACTTAACCGCACCTTCCAATGTAAAATGCCATTCGTTATCAGAAAAATCAAAAAGTATTGCATCAGGATTTGGCATCTCTAAGTGTTCCGGCATAAGCTGTGAGTCACCTGTTGCCCATATAATACCATCTGGCGTCTCTATCCAAAATCCGGCACAATCCTCTTGCCTCCACAATCTTTTGTCTTCTGAAGGATATGCATTTTGCCACATATGATCAGCCGGAGTTAACGTAACCTTAATATTACCTATATTAAAAGTACCTCCAATATCATGACCAAATGAACCATATCCATCATTCCTCATCAAGGAATCGACATAATGAGTTGAATGAAATGCCTTAGTAACAGACTTTAATCCGGAGCATGTTGGACGACTAAAATGATCATTATCACTGTGCGTAACTAATATCGCATCCAATCGAGGCACATCACTAACTGTGATCGGAAAATCTATCAATATAGGCATATCGAAACCTTCAAGCAATGGATCAATCATAAAAGTAGTACCTCTGCTATTCACCAAAAAGCCCGACATTCCCAACCATCTAATTATCGTATTATCTGCTTTTTCAAAGGCTTCTTTTCCAAAACGTTGCGTTGCAGGTGGTTTAGCTTGAATCAACTCCCCCGTATTATCGGAAATATTTTCTTGGTTTGATTTTCTAACACCCTTACAAGAAAATGTCAAAAACAAAAAAGAGATTAATAGTAAACTGTATCGCATAATAAATGCTTATTTCAAATAGCTATCAAACCATCTAAAGAATTCTCTCTGAAATAAAATACCATTTTGAGGCTTATATATCCAATGGTTCTCATCTGGGAATATCAACATTCTCGATGGTATTCCTCTGATTTGTGCCGCATTAAATGCCATCATACCTTGCGAAGCCAATATTCTATAATCATACTCTCCATGCGAAATCATTATAGGAGTGTCCCAATTTTCCACATACTTATGGGGAGAAATAGCATAAGTGCTCTGTGCAATGCGATTTGACTTATCCCAAAAAGGGCCACCCATATCCCAATTAGCAAAAAACAGCTCTTCAGTTTCAAGATATTGAGCCTCAAGATTAAAGATACCGGCATGTGAAAGGAACGCCTTAAATCGCTTATTATGATTTCCTGCAAGCCAGTACACAGAAAACCCTCCGTAGCTGGCACCGGTTGCTCCAAGTCGCTCCTCATCAACGTAAGGTTCTGACGAAACTGCATCAATTGCTGATAAATAATCTCGCATATTCTGACCTCCATAGTCTCCGCTTATTTGCTCCAACCATTCTTGACCAAAACCTGGCAATCCCCTTCGGTTAGGAGCAACCACTATATACCCATTTGCTGCCATAATCTGCATATTCCATCTATATGACCAAAACTGACTAACCATGCTCTGTGGTCCACCCTGGCAATACAGTAATGCCGGATATTTCTTCTCCTTGTCAAAATTTGGGGGATAAACAACCCAAGTAAGCATCTGCTTACCATCTGTAGTTTCAATCCAGCGTTCCTCAACTTCACCCATATTTAATTGGTCAAGTATGTGCTTATTCTCGTTAGATATATTGACAGCCTTGCCATCAGATAAATTCACACTATATATCTCTGTTGGTTGAGACATGGATTGGCGTTTGGCTATCAGCACATCTTGCCCCAAATCGACAGAAACATAATCAAATTTTCCTCTCGTTATCTCTCTTATTACCTTAGTATCTAACTCTACTTCATATAATTGCGTAGTTCCCATAACAGAAGCTACCATGAATATCCTGTCACCATTTTCGCTCCAAACAAACGAATCACAATTATAATCAAACTCCTCGGTTAGATAAGTCTTATCTCCTGTTTGCAAATCAATGACAAACAACCTATTTTTATCCGACTCATAGCCGTCGCGCTCCATGCTCTGCCATGCTAAAAATCTACCATCACTAGAAAACTGAGGATTTATATCATATCCCATCATACCCTCTGTGACATTTCTTGTAGTTTTTGATTCTATATCATAGAAATATATATCCGAATTTGTTGAAACAGCATAATCTATGCCTGTTTTTTTTCTTGATGTATATGCCACAGTTTTGCCATCAGGACTCCATGTCAGTTGCTCTATTCCACCAAATGGAGCCATAGGAGACTCATAAGGCTCACCCTCCATCAAATCAATAATGTTTGTCAAATTACTGCCGGAAATATCTGCGACAAACGGATGTGGCACCGTCTCAACCCACCTATCCCAATGTTTATACATCAAGTCATCTACAATCTTTCCGGAGGCTTCAGGCAGGTCAGGATATTTTTCTGACGTTGTTTCAACACTTTTCACATCTTTGGTAAAAAGTACTTTAGTTCCATCAGGAGAAAACTTAAATCCTGTAATTCCCCCATCCACATTCGAAATCTGAGTCATACCACCACCATTTGCATTGATAGTCCATATCTGCGAAGAACCATCTTCATCACTCAAAAAAGCAATTTTCTCATTGCCTTCAATTTTCACCCATTCGGGATTAGACTCATGCGCAACCGTTATCGTTAACTGCTTCTTGTCCGAACCATCACTGTTCATAATGAACAACTCTGAGTTTGTCTTATTCTGATCAATGCTGACATATGTAACTTGATACAATATCCTTGATTTATCTGGTGATACAGCAACACTCCCTACTCTACCAAAACTATATAACACCTCTGGTGTAAGAATTCCATCTGTAATTGTTGGCGAAGCCTTACCTATCGCAGTTGAAATATCTTTTTTGTTTATGTCTTTATTTTGTCCTTCGCTGCAACCAGTTAGGGTCGCGCCAACTATAATTGTCATAATTAATATTTTTCTTATCATTTTACAATCCTCCCATCCAACATGTGTATTGTTCTATCAGTAATTAATGCTAAATTCTCATCATGTGTTACTATTACAAATGTTTGATTTAGTTTATCTCTAAGATCAAAAAACAACTTGTGAAGCTCTTCTTTATTGTCAGAATCAAGGCTGCCTGATGGCTCATCAGCAAAAACCACTGCCGGATTGTTCACCAACGCACGCGCCACTGCCACGCGTTGCTTCTCCCCACCCGACATTTCCGATGGTTTATGTTCAATCCTATTTTCAAGCCCCATCATTTTCAAAAGTTCCAGAGCTTTACTTTCAGCATCGGCAAACTTTGCTCCCCCAATCAATGACGGAATCATTACATTCTCTTTTGCAGTAAACTCCGGTAGTAACTGATGAAATTGAAAAACAAAGCCAATATTCTTATTACGGAAATCCGAGAGTTTCTTTTCACTCAATTTACCAACTTCCTGACCATCAATAAAAATAGACCCTGAATCAGCTTTATCCAAAGTTCCCATTATCATCAAAAGTGTTGTTTTGCCGGCACCACTCGGACCAACAATAGAAACAATTTCCCCCTTACCTACTTCCAAATCAATACCTTTAAGAACTTGAAGATCTCCAAAACTTTTATGTATATTTTCTACCTTTATCATCTCTCAACACCTAGTTTAAGGCGACTAAGATACTCAAAATATCGTTCATTTACGTATTATTAACTATCTAATTATCGTCAAAAATATTACTTGATAAATATCTTTGCAAAATAACACATTAAAGTACTTAAATATGACAAGTTTGAGCATGATGAGACAAGAATACGGCAAAAACAGCCTAGATGAAAAAAATGTTCCTGAAAATCCATTAGAGCTTTTCTCCCAATGGCTGCAATTCGCTATAGATGCAGATGTAGTTGAACCTAATGCTATGGTATTATCTACAGTCAACTCCAATGGTTGCCCATCTTCTCGAGTAGTTCTGCTTAAAGATATTGATAAACGAGGGTTCTCGTTCTTCACAAACTACTTAAGCCGCAAAGGTCTTGAAATTGAAGTCAATCCAAACGTATCTTTAGTATTCGATTGGCACGTCATCGAACGTCAAGTACGAATCGAAGGCATAGCCAAAAAGCTCTCTTCTTCAGAGTCTGATGATTATTTCAACATACGACCTGAAAATGCAAAAATTGGCGCATGGGCTTCTCCGCAAAGTAGAATTGTCGCAAATAAACATGAACTGGAAAATTTAGAAAAAGCCACAATAAACCGATTCGCAGGTCAACAAATCCATAGACCCACTCACTGGGGTGGATATATAGTAAAACCTACATACATAGAGTTCTGGCAAGGCCGACCTAACAGAATGCACGACCGCCTCGCCTATTGCAGGACAGAAAACAATTGGCAGCTAAATAGGTTAGCTCCCTAAATAAATCAACTCTAACCCTTGAAACCACCCTTAGCGTGCGAACCATCACAGTAAGGCTTATTTTTTGAGAGTCCACAACGACACAGGAAAGTATTACCTTCTCTCTTTTCTGTTGTACCGTCTTGCTTAGTTATTTCAAACATTCCCTCGACCTTAATTGGGCCATTTGGTATTACCGTCATCTTGATTAATGAATCCATAATATTACTATTTAATGTTGATAACTTTATTTTTTGGCACTGTAGCCACAAATTCTTTCAAATAATACGGTTCAAAGTAAGCTGTATCCACAAAATCACCTTCTTCAAATGCGTTTTCTGCCAACTGAACCATCCCCGATGCCAAAGGATTTATAGATTCAAGAAAAACAGCATTTTTGTCTGTTAATACACTCTTGCATTTTTCAGAACCATTCCCAAAAAACACAACCTTGCCATTTTTCAAAAACTCTGAATAGATTTCTCCATCAACTATATCAGCCGACGTATCTCGTATGACCTCAAGTGACTTATTAAAAAAAGTAGCATAAACCTCCATACGTCTGGCATCAATCATAGGACACAACAATGTATCATCATCTACTCGATCTCTCACCATAGATGCCATTATTAGTGGCGTATGAACACTAATCATTGGAATATCAAGGCCATAGCTCAACCCCTTAGCCTCAGAAACGCCAATACGCAAACCTGTATATGACCCCGGACCACTACTCACAGCAACAGCATCAAGTTTAATACCATTATCTCTGGCATATCGCATTATTTCGTCAACAAACACTCCAACCATCGATGCATGTGACTGGTACTCAAAACTTTCTTTATTTATCAAAGCCTTTCCATCCTTGGATAAAATACAAGAACATACCGGAGTTGCTGTTTCAATAGATAAAATAACTGCCATACTTGATATATATATTGATTATTTGCAAAGTTAATAAAAGGGAACAAAAAAACTGCACTATTATTAGTGCAGTTTAATATTATATCGCTTATATTACTATCTTCTGCTTCTATCGCGATATCCGTAACCTCTTCCACGATTGCCTTCCTCACGTGGACGAGCCACTGAAACCGACAATGTGCGACCGTCATATTCTGCATCGTTCAGCTCTTCAATCGCACGTTGACCATCTTCCTCAACCGGCATCTCCACAAAGCCATATCCTTTGGAACGACGTGTCTCGCGATCCTTAATAATTTTAGATGAAGATACTTCACCATACTCCTCAAAAAGTTCTTTCAAATCGGCGTCTGTTATCTGATAACTTAAGCCTGCAACAAAAATGTTCATGTAAAAAAATAAAAAATTGAAATTAAATAATTTGTGCAGAAGAATAATAAAAAAGAGGAGTTAGCAAGAACTTACATAAATGTAAAAAAATTATTAACGACCCATTGATATAATGCTTTTGCGCTGACAAAGATAGAGATAAAAAAACAGCTACAAAACTTTTTTTAATCTAATATATATTAAAACAATTATTGTCGTAATTATTCATTTTAAACATATCATACTTTTAATAAAAAAGCTGCTGTTCTACTGTCTATTAACACATATATATCACATCTGATGAAAATACTAACGATTATCATAAACAATAAACGTCATTTATTCGTTTCTTCTATAATACTAAACACATACTAACATGGCAACAACAGATAACAAACCAAAATCAAGCGTTAAATCTAAAAAAACGAGTAAATCGGTCGCTACAAAAAAAAACTTCATAATCGATACCAATGTCATTTTGCACGACTATGAAGCAATCAACAACTTCGAAGAAAACGACATATATATTCCTTTTGTCGTACTTGAAGAACTAGATAAATTTAAAAAAGGAAGTGATCAAATCAATTTCAATGCTCGAGCATTTGTCCGTGAACTCGACTTCATCACAGATGATAATCTTTTTAGCAATGGTGCCGATTTGGGAGTAGGAAAAGGAAAGCTATACATTGTAAACTCATCTAAGGACAACAAAAAAATAACAGATGCTTTCCCTGAAAAATCACCCGACAACAGAATTTTAGGGGTATTAGCAGAAATAGCCGACAGAGACACCTCTATAAAAACTATCTTGGTATCAAAAGACATTAATCTTCGTATGAAAGCCCGCTCATTAGGCTATCTGGCTGAAGACTATATCAATGATAAGGTTACTAATGTTGACATATTCGACAAAGGCGAAGTGGTTCATGCAAACATCAACCCCGATCTAATTGATCAACTTTATGCACAGCCTGGCGGACTCGACGCAGATCAATTCGATCTTGCATTAAGTGCCGAACCCAATCAATGCTTCGTACTCAAGAGTGATAGGAATAGCATTCTCGCTAGATATAATCCTTTCAATCAGAAAATCCAGAAGATTGAGAAAAAGTCAAACTTTGGTATTCATCCACGTAATGCTGAGCAAGCTTTTGCCTTTGAAGTACTCAACGATCCTCAAATAAAGCTGGTTGGTCTGACAGGAAAAGCAGGAACAGGAAAAACTCTATTGGCTTTGGCCGCTGCTCTCAACCAACATGGAAGCTACGATCAGATACTTCTGGCCAGACCTATTGTCTCTCTATCCAACAAGGACTTAGGATTCCTTCCAGGAGATGAAAAACAAAAAGTTGCTCCTTACATGCAGCCACTGTTCGACAATCTTAACGTAATCAAGTCTCAATTGGGACAAAACAGTTCAGATCTAAAAACAATCGATGATTTACAGAAAAGTGGTAGTCTGCAAATTGAAGCACTTGCTTTCATCAGAGGTCGTAGTCTAACATCAACTTTCTGCATAGTGGATGAAGCTCAGAATTTAACTCCCCACGAAATCAAAACCATCATAACTCGTGCAGGAGAAAACACAAAAATGGTATTCACGGGTGACCTCCAACAAATCGACTCTCCTTATCTGGACATGCAGTCAAATGGTCTAGCATACATGATTGACAAAATGAAAGGTCAAAACATTTTCGGCCATATCAATCTCGTTAAAGGAGAACGAAGCGAACTTTCTGAACTTGCCAGCAATCTGCTATAGATCTTCAAATAGAATTCTTGCTCTACAGGCGATTCCTTTATCTCGTGTAACAATCTCGAAAAAGTAGTCGCCTGGGGCAGTTTCTTCTCTGTAAACTCTCCCTTTATCGTCAATGGTCAACTCTTTCATATAGTTAATCTCAAATCTTCGCACCCTGTGAGACCTATAGAAATCTAATGAAAAACAATCCGAAATCCATTGTATATAATACAAGCTGTTTGCGTGATTGTTTACATCTATCTTGCTATATCTGACAGTGAAGCTTAGTGCACTCTCACCATCAACCTTTGGCAATGCTCTCGGAACCCCGATTGGTGAGGTTTCCTCAACAACATAATCTCTAATAGATGGAATAATAGTTAATGGCATCCCATGTCTGGTATTCATATCCATGATAGCCCACGATGATGTGGCATATCCAATCTCATTTCCCGATGCATCCCAAATCTTAAAATTACGTGTAGTAAAAACCGCTCCTGCTTCGCTTACCCATGTAGAAATAGATATTGAGTCTTTCTCTGTCGGAATTCGCTTCATATCAATCACTAATCTCGATAACACCCATGTCAAACATCTTTGCTGAAGCTGTAGCAGACCATATCCTTTTTCGTCAGCATCCTCGCCTGCTGTAAGCAAAATAAAGTTAGTAAGTGATTTTATCGACACTCTCCTCATGAAGTCAATATCCTGTGCGCCAATATTATAATAGTATTTTTTCATTTCAATAATATAAGAACTAATTAAAGTAATATTGTAACTTTACCAATCAACAAAAATAAGAAAAAATATCTTATCTTTGCTCTAAATTCAACAGCTCCAAAAAAGCACTCTATGCAATCCTTAAAAGAACTATACAGAATAGGAAACGGCCCATCGAGCAGCCACACTATGGGTCCCAAAAAAGCGTGCGAATTATTTGCAAATGATCATCCAAATGTAAGCAGATTCGTTATAACTCTTTATGGTAGTCTTGCAGCCACTGGAAGAGGACACCTAACCGACAAAGCAATACTCGATACGCTCGAACCAATCGCATCTACTACAATTGAATGGAAAGCTTCAACGTATTTGCCATTCCACCCAAATGCTATGAAAATTGAAGCATACGATAGTTCAAACTCTTTGATAGACAAACAAACAGTCTACAGTATTGGTGGGGGGACTCTTTCCGATGGACAAAAAATTATAGGTTCAACCTACGACAAAGGTGAAGACATATACCCTATGAACACAATGACAGAAATCATGGAGTGGTGCGAGAGAACCGGCAAAAGCTACTGGGAGTACGTAGAAGACTGCGAAGGTCCGGAAATATGGGAATATCTGACAGAAGTATGGGAGGTAATGAAATCTTCCGTAAAAAGAGGCCTAGACAACGAAGGCGTACTACCCGGCCCTCTTGGACTCAACCGAAAGGCTTCAAGCTACCATATAAAAGCTCAAGGACACAACTCCACTATGAAATCCAGAGGACTGGTCTACTCATACGCACTGGCCGTTTCCGAAGAAAATGCTTCAGGGGGTGAAATAGTTACTGCACCAACATGTGGCTCATGTGGAGTGATGCCTGCCGTTCTTTATCACCTAAAACTTAGTAAAGACTTTAGTAGAAACCGTATCCTAAGAGCCATCGCAACTGCCGGTCTTTTTGGCAACGTTGTCAAAAAGAGTGCTTCAATATCTGGTGCTGAGGTGGGTTGCCAAGGCGAAATAGGTGTTGCCTGCGCTATGGCGGCAGCTGCTGCAAGTCAACTCTTCGGAGGTAGCCCTGCACAAATTGAATATGCTGCTGAAATGGGACTCGAACACCACCTAGGCATGACATGCGACCCGGTATGTGGATTGGTACAAATACCATGCATCGAACGTAATGCCTTTGCGGCTGCACGCGCGCTTGACGCCAATGTCTACTCATCATTTACAGACGGTATCCATCGCGTATCATTTGACCGTGTGGTTGCTGTTATGAAACAAACAGGGCACGATATGCCATCACTTTATAAAGAAACCGGTGAAGGAGGTCTAGCACTGGGACACAAATTCACATGATTTTATCAATAACACAATTTTTATTACATAATATCGTTATAGAAGAGGTATTACGTAACTACCTACAACAAAAATGATCGATTATATTAAAGGCGAACTCGTGGAGATCACTCCCACATCTGCTACTATTGAGTGCTATAACATAGGATATCAACTCAATATATCCTTAAACACTTATGGTGCTATAAGCAACGAAAAAAATATAAAGTTATATGTCTACGAATCAATTAGGGACGACGCTCACATACTGTATGGATTCAAGGACAAACACGAAAGAGAGCTTTTCATGCTGCTAATAAGCGTGTCCGGTGTTGGTCCAAGCACTGCAAGAGTTATTTTATCCTCACTAAGTACGACTGAATTGGAGGAAGCTATTGCATCAGAGAATATTGCCATTTTTAAGACCGTCAAAGGTGTTGGGCCAAAAACTGCTCAACGAATTATTATTGACCTTCGTGACAAGATAAAACTAGCCAGCACTTCCGATGTGACAATTAAAGCTGAAAAAAACGAGCTTTCCGAGACCGGGCACTCAGCTGTTTCAGCACTTGTTATGCTTGGGTTCACTCAGCAAGCCTCTCAAAAAGTTGTATCAAAAATTCTGAAAGAAGAATCTGGACTTTCTATTGAAAAGGTAATAAAAGAAGCATTAAAAAGACTATAATCAGACCTACTAAGTAGTTGGTTACGTAATACATACAAATATTAAGAATTTAATATAGTATGACTGACTACTGTCTGAAAAGGTTATTCTACATTTTTTCTATCATTTGTCTCTTCGTGCTAACCAAAGAGAAGGGTATCTATGCACAAACATCTCAACCTTCAGACTCAACAAGCAGGCAGTTCATACACCTAAACACTCCATCAAACATAAGAAATACCGTTCGCTACGACTATAAACGTAATATCTACATATTTGAAAAACATATAGGGGATGAAATAGTTACTACCACTCAAATCATGACTCCGGAGGAATATAGACAACACCTCCGTCAACAATCTCAATTAGAATATTTTAGAAATCGCAACTCTATTTCCTCGCAAGACAAACCTACTATTCAACAGTACATTTTACCCAACAGAAACCGCAAAAAAGGCCCGTTAGAGTCAATATTTGGTCCTGGCGGTGTACAACTGACAGGTGGTGGGTACGTTGAACTATCTTCTGGATTCAAAACTGATGTAGTAGACAACCCTACTCTACCTCAAAGAGCACGTCGAAGAAGCAGATTTGACTTTGATACAGACATAAATCTTAACATGAATGCCAAAGTCGGAGATAAGGTAGATTTCAATGTCAAATACAATAGTAATGCAGGATTCGACATTGATTCTCGCCAAATAAAGCTGGGATATCAAGGCAGTGAAGACGACATAGTGAAAAATATCCAAGCAGGTAATGTTAGTATGACCACAACCAACTCTCTAATAAATGGTGGGGCTGCACTCTTCGGTATTAAAACTGATCTTCAGTTTGGGAAACTTCATATAAACACAGTTTTTTCTCAGCAAAAATCTAAGGTACAAACCATACAAACTGAGAATAATATCAGTTCATCAACTTTCAATATAAGTGCACTTGATTACGATGCCAACCGTCACTTCTTCCTATCACAATATTTTAGAAACAACTACGACAATGCACTCTCTAAAATGCCATATATACAATCCAAAGTGTCAATAACAAGGCTGGAGGTATGGGTTACCAACAAACGTGGCGAATATTCTCAATCACGTGATATCATAGCATTTGCCGACTTAGCAGAACACAGTGGCATAAAAAACAACTACTGGTCAGCTCAAGGCACTTCTGACGCACCTCATAATGACGCAAACAATCTGTACAAGCAATTAGCATCCAACTCCGACGCTAACAGGGATATAAATCAAATTTTACAACAACTTCCATCAGACGTTGTACAAGGCATAGACTACGAAAAGCTCGAAAATGCCAAACTACTAACCCCAGAAGATTACACATTTCACCCTCAACTTGGCTACATATCGCTACGCGTGCCTATTCTGGACGATGAGATTCTAGCTGTTGCATATGAGTACACCTATGGTGGAGAGGTATATCAAGTCGGTGAATTTTCAAATAACTTGGGCAACTCGCCTTCAGTTTCAGACCCCAACAACGAAGAAACAGGTATTTCAGGTTCCAACATGCAAAATGGTGCTTTACTAGTTAAGCTTCTAAAGCCTGTATCAATGTCTCCAAATGCCTATACTTGGGATCTAATGATGAAAAACATTTATTCCATAGGTTACAATGTTAGCAACATAAAAAAGGATAGATTCAAAGTTGATATTACATATAGAGATGACTCTAATGGACTTCATATGACATATATAACAGAAGGTAATATAAAAGATGAATTGCTTATCAGAGTCATGAACTTAGACAGACTCAACGAACGATCCGATCCATATCCTGACGGCATTTTCGATTATCTTGAAGGACTTACCATTGACAGTGACAACGGCTTAATAATTTTTCCTGTAGTAGAACCTTTTGGCAGCCACCTGCGAAAAATGATTGGCAACGATGCTATTGCAGATAAATATGTATTCCAAGAGTTATACAGTTCCACTCGCTCGGAGGCTTATTTAGCAACCGAAAAAAACAAATTTGCTTTGGAAGGTGAATATCAAGGTTCTACCACCTCAGGCTACAATCTAAATACTATGAATGTAGCAAGAGGTTCCGTGAGAGTCACTGCTGCTGGTGTTGAACTCGTTGAAGGAACCGACTATATGGTTGATTATCTAACCGGCGAAGTTACCATTATTAACCAATCTATTTTAGATGCTGGTACCCCTGTAAACATCACAATGGAAAACCAACCATTCATAGACACTCAAAGAAAAACTCTAATGGGTGTAAACCTACTATACGATATAAATAAAAACCTCTCTATTGGAGGCACTCTCATGCACTACTACGAAAAACCGATGATAATTAAAACAGCATACGGCAACGAGGCATCAAAAAATACACTCTGGGGTGCAAACCTCATCTACGACAAAGAGAGCTACATTATCACCAACTTGCTCAATATGATACCATTTGTAAAAGCCACCCAGCCTTCAAGAATAACAGCCAACCTTGAATTCGCACAAATGCTTCCGGGACATTACAAAAACAAATACATGGATAGCTACTCATATCTTGATGATTTCGAAACATCCACTTTCGGTATAGACCTCAGCTCGCCATATAGTTGGTCTCTCGCAGCAACTCCCTTTAACAGCGCACCATCAAGTTTGTTTCCTGAAGCAAGTTTGACTAACAACATCGAGTATGGGAAAAATCGTGCCCAGTTGGCCTGGTTCTACATTGACGGAATATTCACAAGAAAAAACTCTGCACTAACTCCAACACATATAAAGAACGATCTTGATCAACTTTCAAATCATTTCGTCCGCGAAATTTATGAAAAAGAGATATTCCCCAATCGTGACACCTACTATGGCATTTCCACAACACTTCCAGTGCTAAACCTTTCTTTCTACCCCAACGAACGTGGCCCTTACAATCTTGATACAAATGTCGACCAAAACGGATATCTCAATAACCCAAAAACAAGGTGGGGAGGCATAACCAGACGCATGGACACTCGAGATTTCGAGGATGCTAATATTGAATACCTTGAGTTTTGGCTGATGGATCCATTCGTTAACGACACTGTTGGCACATTCGAAGGTGGTGACCTATACATAAACTTCGGCGACATCTCAGAAGATATTCTTAAAGATGGGAAGAAGTTCTTCGAAAACGGACTACCATTAAATGGCGACACAACTCAGGTCGGCTATTCTGTGTGGGGTAAATATCCTAAACGCCAATCCACAGTCTACGCTTTCGACAACTCCGAAGGTATTGATGCTAGGAAGATTCAGGACGTTGGGCTTAATGGGCTTAGTACAGAAGAAGAGAAAGCTTTTCCGTCATATCAAAAATACATCAGTGAACTCAAAAACCGTCTTTCCTCATCCGCCATATCAATGATGGAAGATGATCCTCATTCTCCAATAAATGATCCATCAGGAGATAACTACAGCCACTACAGAGGTGCTGAGCAAGATCGCCGTCAACTATCAATCCTCGAACGTTACAAATACATCAATGGAACCGAAGGGAATTCCACCCCACCCGAAGGGGAAAAGTTTGCAGGAGTATCTAAAACGACACCTGATGTGGAAGACTTGAACAACGACAACACTCTGAATGAAAATGAATCATACTATAGCTACCGCATACAGCTACGACCCAACATGATGCAAGTCGGCAAAAACCATATCTCCGATAAAAGAGAAGTGAGTGTAAAGTTGCGAAACGGTAATGAAAGCAAGGTCACTTGGTATCAGTTCAAAATTCCAATCAAACAATATGACGAACGAATAGGCAATATAAGAGGGTTCAACAACATACGCTTCATGCGTATGTTCTTAACACAGTTCGAAGAACCAACATTTCTCCGATTCGCCACGCTAAGACTGGTGCAAAGTGAATGGCGAAATTACAAAGAAGATCCACTCGAAATATCAGCCGTAAATATTGAGGAAAACAGTAGTCGTACTCCCGTCAATTATGTAATGCCCCCGGGTGTCTCAAGAATAATCGATCCGGGTCAGCCTCAATTGAGACAGGAAAATGAGCAATCATTAGCCATCAAATCATTAAACATGCAACCTGGCGAAAATCGTTCCATTGCCAAAAACTTCACATACGACCTGCGACGATACAAAACATTGCAAATGTTTATTCATGCAGAAGAGCCGGCAGAAAGCACTATAGGATTATACGATGGCGATGTATCTTTATTCATGAGGCTAGGCACAGACTACGAATACAACTATTATGAATATGAGGTGCCTCTCTCAATAACTCCTGAAGGGAAATACAGTCCTCACAGCCAACAGGATAGAGAAAAGGTTTGGCCACTTCAAAATATGATAAACTTACCTCTAAAGTACTTAACTGACATTAAGCTTCAACGAAATGCTGAAAACAAAAATAAAGCAAAACTAAGATACTCTAAAAAGGATCCTGACAAACCGGAAAACACTATCACTATTGCAGGCAACCCTTCACTAGCAGAAATAAGGACAATAATAATTGGAGTACGAAACAACACTAACAGCTCACGTAGTGTAGAACTATGGGTCAACGAACTCAGGCTGGCCGATTTCGATGAAAAAGGTGGTTACGCAGCTCAAGCCAATATTAATATGGCTCTATCAGACATTGGGACTGTAAATCTATCGGGACGTCGCGAAACTGCCGGATTTGGCTCTCTTGACCAAAACCTACTTCAAAGGCGTAACGATGATCTATCTTCGTTCAACATTGCATTAAATCTTGACCTTGGCAGATTCATGCCAAAAGCTATAAAGCTTTCAGCTCCATTCTATTACTCGTTCTCCAACAACATTACTACTCCACTCTACGACCCTCTTAACAAAGACATACTAATGTCCGAAAGCATTCAAAGCATTAAAGATCCAACTGTTGTCGACTCGCTCAAGAACATGGCAATAACCAAATGGAACAGCAAAAGCCTAAGCCTCAGCGGTGCAAACATGAATATCAAAAGCTCAAACGCGATGCCTTACGACCCTGCTAACTTCAGATTCACGTACTCTTACAACTCCAATAGACAGCAAGACCCGGAAACTGAGTATGCAACCGTCAAGGATTGGAGATTACAAATTGAATATCAATACGCACCTTCAACAAAACCCTGGACACCATTCAAAAATAGCACATTTCAGATAGGTTATTTGCCCAGCAACATACGCATTAACTCAAATATTATGCGCAACTACAAGGAGGTGCAACTAAGAAACATTTCAACTACAGGAGCAGTATCACCTCGCGATCGATTTCTATCTTTCAGCCACAACTTTTTGTGGAATAGAGACCTAAATCTATCTTGGAATTTTACTCGTAATCTCGTACTAAATTTTCAATCTGGCACAATTGCCGAAATCGAAGAGCCATATCTACAAGTAAACAAACAGATAAACAGAAATGATTACGAAGTGTGGAAAGATTCTGTTATGCAAAGTATTGCTGACTTTGGCAAACCTCTAAGTTACCGGCAAAAAACATCTCTTAACTGGGAATTACCTTTCTCACTTATTCCTTCACTTAATTGGATAAACACTAGTGCATCATACAATTCCTCATATCGCTGGGAACGTGGAGCATTAATAAATGATGCTGAAATCGGCAATTTTCTACAAAATGACCTTGCCATTGCAGTTAACAGTCGCATTAGCTTCTCAACTCTCTATGAAAAGATATTTAAGTCAAAAGCGGAAATTGAGAATAACGACTTTATTCAGTCACTAAAAGATTTTGCACTTCTAATAAAAAACATAAATACAAATTTATCATATCGTACTCGCACAGATTTGCCAGGATATAAGCCAATGATTGGAGATTTTTTAGGACAACTTAGCACATCAGGCAAACTGCAACCGGGACTTCCATTCGCCCTCGGCATCGATGGAGGCTTACCCTTTATAAACAATCAATTGGCAGACAACAAGCTAATAATCAACGAAGAGAATATAACACCGGCACTATATAACGAGACTAAGAACCTAACTATGGAAATTCTTTTAGAACCAGTAAAAAATATCAAAATAAATCTCAACTTTCTATACGAAGATAACCAGCGAACTGAGTTCAGATATATGATTCCGGGTATGCCGACAATAAAAGGCGGAAGCTTTGCAATAACTACAATGTCGCTGTTCTCTTCTTTTGAGAAGCACTCTGCATCAAACAACTATCAATCCGATGTTTTCGACAAATTCCTTGTATTTCGCGAAGATATGGCATACCAAGTAAGAAGTGATTATTCAAATACGCGATATCCTGAAAATGGATTCTTAAAAGGAACCGAACTAAGCGGAAAACCCTTCGATAGAAATATCAGTGATATTAATCCAAACTCTTCTGAAGTTTTAATCCCTGCATTCCTAAAAGCGTACACCGGTAGAAAAAGCGCTGTCATGCTCCCTAACTGGAACATCACATATCACATACAAAACTTTACTTTGTCACACCGTTACACATCACAATATAGAATAGGAAACTATTCCTCACACCTCGGTTGGATTCCTGCAATTGATGCCTCAAATGATGAGATAGGATTCATAAAAGACCCCATAACCGGTAATCCTATACCTTCTTCACCTTATGACATTCCATCGGTGTCAATAATAGAAAGCTTCAACCCGTTAATCGAACTGCAAACAGATTTACAGAATGACATAACCTTAAATATGAAAATAAATAAGTCTCGTTCTCTAAATCTGAATATAACCTCATACAGACTAATTGAAACTTCCGAAAATGAGTTAGTATTAGGTGGTGGATACAAATGGACTAACTTCAATAGAATAATAGGATTTGGCTCAAACTCAATAGACTATCGAAGAGCCGGAGGACAATCTAGACAGAACGAATTTAGCAACGACATGCTAATACGATTCGACATATCTTCGAGTATAAAACGTTCCTTAATACGAAAATTAGAGGACGGATTCACACAAGCCACAAGCGGAATACGAACTACAAGCCTGCGATTTTCGGCTGACTATGCCATGAGTCGTCGTCTAAATCTTAAAGCATTTTACGACAAAATAATATACCGCCCAATGGTATCTTCAAACTCATATCCAACCACAAATAGTAGTGCAGGAATAGCTCTAAGAGTAAACTTGTGACAAGCCCTCCGGTCAATTTTAACAATTCATAAAATACTCATTACAAAACGCTTATTGTCTTAATTAATGTTGATGGTGTAGAAAATTTAATGTTTTTTTTCTTTTAAGATTTATATGTTAAACAAAAAAGTCGTTTATTTGTTAAAATGATAATTACAAGAACGATCTTTGAAATAATCTTTTAAAAGAAACGAAGGTAAGTATGAAAAAAACGACAATTTGGATGCTTGCCATAGTGATGTTCACAGCATTCTTCGCTCTTTTGTTTTTACAGGTAAGATACATGCGTACCAGCATGGATATTAGAACACAACAGTTCGACGAACTAGTAAACAGAAGCCTGTACAATGTGATGAAAGACCTAGAACACGACCAAACCCGAGACTATCTCGAACAGGACATGATAGAATCCGAAAACAGATATTCAAGGTACAGTCAGCAAAACACCGCAAGCAGCATAACAAAAAGACAAACATCAACTGGAATATCCGGCATGAATACAGCGCCACAAGACTCAAGTAGTTATGACGAAAGGGTATTTATATCGCCTAATCAACGTGCTGGAACAATTTCAAAGACACAATACGAAATGCAACAGTCTTTATCAAGACGTTACCTTTATGAGCGTTCACTACTCGATGAAGTTATTTTCAAAATAATGAGTCGCCCCAGCAACGAGCCAATTGAAGATAGAATTGATTTCACACTACTTGAGCAGTACATACGACACGAGTTGTCATACAACGGACTAAACGAGCCTTTCAGCTTTCAAGTAGTAAACTTCAACAACGAAGTAGTACACTCAACAACAGGATTCACGTTAAGATACAAGAATGCGATATACACACAAGTGCTTTTTCCAAACGACCCGACTCCAAGATTAAACACTCTCAGAGTATATTTCCCAACGAAAAAGAACTACGTGTACAGCGAAATGTCATTCTTCGTACCATCACTAATATTCACGTTCATATTGCTATTAACGTTCATCGCAACAATAGCCATACTTTTCAGACAAAAAAGACTATCAGAGATGAAGAACGACTTCATAAACAATATGACACACGAATTAAAAACTCCTGTTTCAACTATATCGCTGGCATCTCAAATGCTTAGCGATCCCTCAATTCTAAAGTCTCCGGACGTCTTCAAAAATGTGACTAGTATCATAAACGATGAAACAAAAAGGCTAAGCTTTCAAGTAGAAAAAGTACTACACATGTCACTTTTCGACAAAGACAAGACAAAGATGAAGAAAAGGGAAGTTGATGTGAACGACTTGGTGGTTACAGTGGCCAACACTCATGCTCTAAAAGTAGAACAATATGGAGGGCATCTTGACATAGACCTTTGTGCAGAAGAATCAACAATAAGTGTCGATGAATTGCACTTTACAAATGTTCTTTTCAACATACTTGACAATGCACTAAAATATAAAAAGCCTGACGTTCCTCCCGAACTGATGATAAGAACAAAAAATGAAGGGAACAAAGTTGTCATTTCAATCGAGGACAATGGCATTGGTATGAAAAAAGAAGACGCAAAGAAAGTATTTGAAAAGTTCTACCGAGTACATACCGGCAACCGACACGACGTCAAAGGCTTCGGGTTGGGCCTGGCATACGTAAAAAAAATTGTAACAGACCTGGGTGGCACAATAAGAGCCGACAGCGAACTAGGAAAGGGTACAAAATTTATTATAACACTACCCTCAGTAATTCAAAAATAATTTAAAGACTACAGATATGGAAGAAAAATTAAAGGTTTTTTTATGCGAAGATGATGAAAATCTTGGCATGCTATTGAGAGAATATCTACAAGCAAAGGGTTACGACACAGATCTATATCCCGATGGTGAAGCCGGATACAGAGGTTTCACAAAAAACAACTATGATTTATGCATAGTAGACGTTATGATGCCTAAAAAAGATGGTATCACATTAGTTAAAGAGATTAGGCAAATAAACTCTGAAGTACCTGTTATCTTCCTTACGGCAAAAAATATGAAGGAAGACGTATTGGAAGGTTTCAAAGTCGGAGCCGACGACTACATAACAAAACCATTCAGTATGGAGGAACTTGTATTACGTATTGAAGCAATCATACGAAGAGTTAGAGGTAAGAAGAGCAAAGAACAACAAGTCTACAAGTTTGGTGAAATGACTTTCGACACACAAAAGCAGATACTGACAATTGGTGAAGAACAAACAAAACTAACGACTAAGGAGTCTGAACTTCTATCATTGCTTTGCGCACATGCCAATGACATTCTTGAGCGCAACCATGCATTAAAGCAAATATGGGAAGAAGACACATACTTCAATGCCCGCAGTATGGATGTTTACATCACAAAACTACGTAAGCTTTTGAAGCCGGAGCCAAACATTGAAATAATCAACATTCATGGCAAGGGCTACAAGCTCATAGTACCAAATCCAGAAGAAACAGCTAATTAAAATAAGTAGCTACACTATCGCTGATATTTAAAAGAGAAGAGCAATTGCCCTTCTCTTTTTTTTGCAAAAAAATAAAGACTCCAAAAACATGCTTTATATATTAAACGTTAAAAACTATGTGTATATATTTCACAAAAGTCAAAAAACAAACGGATTAGATGTTTGTTAGTTTAATTATAGTTATCTTTGCGCGTCTTATGCAAGATTGTTTATAAAATACATTATAATATACAATTACAAAAAATGATGAAACCATTTTTACGTTACATCCTAGTTTTACTAACTATTGCAACTATAACTAGTTGTGGTTCTTCAAAAAAAATAGCATACCTGCAAGAGCCTGACCAATCAGACAGTTCATATGAGGCTCCAATACCTCAGCCACTCTATGATGCGCGCATAATGCCAAAGGATTTAATATTGATATCTGTATCAGCTTCTGATCCTATAGCTGTAAAGCCATTCAATATAACTGTACCAAGCGGTGGTAGCATTGAAAGATTACAGCCATATTTAGTTGATAACAATGGACAAATCGATTTTCCTTTTATTGGAATGATAACAGTAAAGGGTATGACAACAAGAGAGTTAGAATCCACTATTAAAGAAGGGTTAAAATCTTATCTTAAAGAAACACCAGTTGTCACAGTAAGTTTCGACAACTACGAGGTTTCTGTTTTGGGAGAAGTAAAAAACCCAAGAACAATATCAGTAACAAATAGCAAAGTAAACATCTTCGAAGCCTTGGCCATGGCCGGTGATATGACTATTTGGGGTAAGAGAGACAATGTCAAGATTATCAGAGAGGATAGTGAAGGAAATAAAACAATCACATTGGTTAACTTAAATTCCGCCGATATAGTTAGTTCCCCGTACTACTATCTTCAACAGAATGATATAGTCTACGTTGAACCCAATAGGGCAAGGTCTCAAAGCTCTGCGGTCGGTAGTGCAACAGGATTATGGTTCTCTGCTATATCAGTTTTGCTAACAATTACAAACATACTAATCAACGTTCTAAAATAAGTTATGACAACTAATCAAGATAATACTCTATTAAATTCTGGAGAAGAAACCTCAAACGAAGATTTCAGCATAATAGAATTCTTAAGTCGCTATCTGCGTTACTGGAAATGGCTGATATTAGGCGTTTTAGTAGCATTGATTATTGGGTTCTTATACGTCAGATACTCTACCCCTGTCTACGACATAAGTGGCAGTATAATTCTAAAAGACGTAAGAGATGCAAGAATGGAAGCTATGACAAATGCACTTCCTGGTTTTGCGATGAACAATACTGTAAGTAACCTCGATAACGAAATATACATAATCAAATCTCGTAACATAATCCGTAAAGTAATCAATAGATTAGATTTGCATACTTCATATATTGTTGAAGGAAGAATTAAGGATACTGATCTATACAACAAAACACCTATTAAGGTGGCTATGGAGCAAAGCAATTTGGATTCATTGAAGGAAAACATAAACTTCACGATGCAGATGACAGATGACTCTTCTGCAAGAATTATAGGAACAATTGCCGACAGTATCAACATTGACACAGTAATAACATCTTTCCCTGCACTAATATACACTCCGGTTGGCAATATTAGTTTTACCAGAAATGATGAAATTTCTAATATCTCTAAGCTAAATATTACTATACAACACCCTGACGATGTAATAAAAGAGTATTTGGGTAATCTATCTATTGAACCTGCTTCAAGAACTGCAACTGTATTAAATATCCATCTCAAAACACCTTATCCAAATAAAGGTAAAGATTTTATTAGAACGTTAGTTGAAGTATACAACAATGAAACAATTGAGGATAAGAACCTTGAAGCACTTAATACAAAACGCTTTATTGATGAACGTATAGCTATAATCAATGAGGAGCTTAGTGAAGCAGACCAAGATGTAGAGAGATTTAAACGTTCCGAAGGATTGACTGATATTCAGACAGACCTTCAACGAGATATGCAAATGGCCAGCCAGTACGAGAGACAACTTGTGGATGTATCGACTCAGCTGGATATGATAAACTCTTTGAACGAATATATTAATAATCCCGATAATGCCAACAGTACTATTCCAGGCAATATCGGTATTAATGACCCCACATTAGCTGCAACAACAAACGAGTACAACAAGATGTTGTTAGATCGTCAACGACTTGCACAGACAATGACTGACGACAACCCAAATATGAAGATTCTTGATGAGCAGATAGCTACGTTACGATCAAGCATAAATGCTTCTATCAATAGCGTTCAACAAAGTCTGAATATTCAAAAAAGAGATGCAAGAAATCAAGCAAACCTATTTGGAGGACGACTTGGCAGCAACCCTACACAAGAACGTCAATTCTTAGAGCTATCTCGTGAACAGCAGATCAAGGCAAACCTATTCCTCATGCTTCTGGAAAAGAGAGAAGAAAATGCTCTATCATTGGCCACTTATGCCAACAAAGCGAAGGTCTTGAATGAACCTGCACTTGTTGGAAAAGTTGCTCCAAGAACAGCTATAATTCTTTTAGCTGCTTTTATTTTAGGACTATTGATTCCTGCAGCTATTATATATCTACTCGATATAATTCAGTATAGAATTAGGACACGTTCTGATGTTGATAAAATATCTAAGGTACCTGTTCTTGGTGAAGTACCAAATAATAAAGAAAATACTAATATTGCCGTAAAAGATAATGGAGACTCAGAGGTAGATGAAGCCTTCAGAATAATGCGAACAAACTTGGTTCTAACTCTTGGAAGTGACAACAAAGTTGTAATTTTCACCTCCACAGTACCTGGTGAAGGAAAATCCTTTGTTGCATTAAATACTGCTATCAGCCTTGCATTACTCAACAAGAAAGTGTTGTTAATAGGTATGGACTTGCGCATACCAAGAGTTAAAGATTACATGCAGTTAAAGACAAACGATGGTCTCACAAACTACTTGTCTGGTTTGGAAAAAAATATTAACAATCTTATTGTTCCATCGGATATCCACCCAATGTTATATGCACTGCCCGCCGGTCCTATTCCACCTAATCCTGCCGAGCTACTAACACGTCATACTCTAGACACAGCAATCGAAAAGCTTCGTGAAGAGTTCGACTACATCCTGATAGACTCTGCTCCGGTAAGTCAAGTAACAGATACCCTTATTATAAGACGCATATCAGATGCAACCGTTTACGTTGCACGTGCCAACTACTCAAGCAAAGGGAATCTTAAGTTTGCAAACCAATTAATGGCTCAAAACAAACTTAATAACATGCTGTTAGTGATAAATGATGTCAGTGATTTCCATAAATATGGCCACAGAAATGGATATGGCTACGGATATGGTTACAAAAAAGGCAGGAAGAAAAAGTAAAAAAAACAATATAAAATAAAAATATGATAGACTAACTGTCTATCGTCTAAATCCAAAAATGCCCCTTCTCTTCTTAGGTTGGGGCATTGTTGTTTGTTGTGCCATCACCTGAAGTGGGTCTTGTTTTGCCTCAGTAGCTTTAATTGCATTATATATAACGCCCCAATCAGGCAATCCACCTAAATTACGGTCATCAATAAATATCTCTGCATCTATCTTACGTGAAAGGTCCTTCTTTTCCTTTCTCTCTCCAAGATAGTTCTCATTAACAGCATAAAAGTGTAATCCTCTATCGGCACAATAATCAACAGCTTCCCTCAATAGTTCTCCTTCCCTAACAGACCAAAGTATCAACTTATGATGCTCTTTCTGTAACTGCTTCAATGTCTCAATTGCAAACGGAATAGGCTTTCCAATCTTGGGATACTCATGTTCAACTATAGTACCATCAAAATCTACAGCTATTATCATATTATATTACTGGAGTAAATTTAATCTAATTAATAACTAAACCAATTATTATATAACCTAATCAATACACATACACCAACGATATGGCAGCTTTTGTAGGACCGAAATAGTTCTTATGATTCTTTCCTAAGTTTATTGGTTCATCATCAAGAGTATGTACATCATAATTAAAACGTGCATAACCAAGACCGGCGGTTAGCTCAATGCCCAAATTGTAGTTAATATTCCAAAAGTAACCATAGCTTAATCCTATACCCAAAGCGTTACCTTTATAATTATGTGTCTTTAAGTTTTTCAACTTATCAATACCCAAATCCCAACCACTCAGATCATATATACCACCTACAAAATGCAACCCAAAAAAGTTCTCCTTAAATGTGTCATCAAGCCAATAGCGCAACTCGGGCCAAACAACATAGTGTTGAAACTTCTTGTTGTCTCCAAACTTAAATGGATTAAAGCCCAAATTTAGTTCCAGACTGAAATTATTATCCAACGCAATCTCTCCACCAACGTTTGGTGATGTAGTCATCAAATATGGCAGATTCATCTTAAAAGCCCAATCCTGAGCAACAGATTTGGCACTTATTGAAACTAAACAGAGCGATATTATTACGGCAAAAAAACGTGCATTTATTTTCATAAATTCCAACATTTATTTCATCGGTTATATATTTATTACACAATACTATTTTACTATCAAACACTTCCATGCAAGATAGGGGAGAATAAATTGCTACTGCAAATGTAGCAATTATATCTCAATTTTAGGCTAATATAATAGTAAACGGTTCTTTGTCTACAAGGGAATAATATACTGTTCGTTGATACTCTCTAAAGTGTGGCGACTCCTTTAGTAATAACTTTAGTATCTTGCAAAATATTATCAGATATAATCTCTGTGAGGTTTTCATTAGCACTTCCTATTTCCACATTCGTACGACGTAATGAATATTCTCCATCTTTCTGTGACTCTAAAACATATACAAAATACTCACTATCACTTCTTTGCAATGCAGTAACAGGTACTGATAATGCTTCTTTGTTGCTAACAGCTATATTAGACTCCACGAAGCTAGAACTAACAAGTATTTCCTTATCCTCATCTTTAATGCTTGCAATACATTCTATACTCTTGGTTTCCGGATTAATTGATCGACCTATCGTGGTGAGTATCGCAGTCATAACTTTTTCAGGGTTACTGGTAAGATAAAAATACACTAACTGACCTTCATCCAACTTATTTATATCTTCGTCAAACACTGACAACTCAAGTTGTAATTTATCAACATCAACTATCTCGGTAATTCCTGTAAACATATCAACATATTGGCCCAACACTGCATTTGATGTTGTGATGTATCCTGATATGGGTGCCACAACGGGGAATGCTGAATACATCTCTCCGTTTTCAATCCTGGCAGGGCTGATATTCAAACTCTCGATGCGTGTCTTAAATGCATTATAGCTTGCTAATGAACTCTTATATACACTCTCTGCAGATATGTAATCCTTTTTGGCTCCGATATTCTCAGTCTGCAAAGCCTTCATTCGCTCATAGTCCGCAACAGCCTTCTGATATTGGGCCGCAGCCTCTGCAAATTGCTGTTGTAAACTAAGAAACTCATTCCCTGAAACAGTGAATAAAGTTTGCCCTTTTCTAACTCTATCCCCCAACTTAAAGCGAATATCTTTCACTACTCCTGCCACCTGTGTACTTACAATAGCCTTACCGTCTGAAGGTGCCGTAAGATAGCCTCGGCAAGAAACAAAATCATGAAAAGTTTCCATAGTGGGTGTTCCTATCTCCATTCCTGCCACATCAAACTGTGCCTGACTGATTGTGATAATATCAGAATCCACATTGCTATTTTCCTCTGCACCGCTTTCTTGCTTAGCATTACATGATAATAGGGTTAAACATGCAAATAACCCTAACATGCCGGTCCACTTTATTATTGCCATTTGTTTTATTGTCATATCTTGTTATTCTTCTATTGATAAGTACTTCATTTCAAGTGCCAACTTATTATATTCAGCAATTGACTCATAATAGTCTAGTGTAAGCTTAAGAGCATTCTCAACACTAATCACAAACTCATAAAAGTCTATCTCTCCTAACTCGTAACTTCGCAAAGCCGACCTTGATATTTCCGAACTTAAGTCTTTGCCGGTTGATTGATAAAAATCTATAGTTTGACGATACTTCCTCAACTCATTCAATATTCTCTGTTGCTTGATAGATAAAGACATATAATGGTTCTGAAGCATCAACTCATTGGCATCAGCCGATACTTTATAAGCCTTCGAGCGTGCTGTTCTTCCACTCCAAAATAATGGAACTCCAAGAGTAACCTGAAAGCCATGATATGGCTTGACTGGGTCAAAGCGATTATTGCCATAAAAGTATTCAAGACCTATACTAGGCAACAGCTTATGCTTTTCCATCTTCGAGCCATCCTTGAGGTACTCAGTTTGCAATCTATATTGTTGCACCTGAGGCAAGCTATCAATCTGAGATTCCTGATATTCTATCATTACAAGAGGCTCTTCTCTCAAAATAAAATCCTCATCATATTGCATCAACCCTTTCAAAAAGCTGTAAGCATTTTGAAGTTCAATTTCAATCTTATCTTTCTCCAACTCCAGCTGCTTATATTTTGCCTGAGCATTCATATAATCCAAATTACTTATATCGCCCAAACGATATTGAGTTGAAGACATTATTGCAAGTTGATTGTACAAGCTGTCAATATGCCTATAATACTGCTGTTTATGCATTAAATACTGCACTGAGTAGTATGCTGAGGAAACATCTTTAGTGATTATCCTCATCTGTTGTTGTAACTCGAGTTCTGCCTGCCTCAATTCAAGCTTATTCATTTTATTAGAAAAGCCATAAACAGTAGGGAACTCAAAAGTCTGCTCAATACCCAAAACCTGAAGCGGATGGCCGTTATCGCTCAAATTGGCTTGGTCATATCCATAATATATGTTCGTTTTCTCAATATCTATAATAGGATTGGTAAGCAACCGCTTTTCCTCCACGTTAAGCTTTGAAGCTTGAAGACCTTTGTTATTATCTATTGCTGTTTGCAGGCACTCTTCTAAAGTGAAAACATTAGGAACATTTTGTGCCGATGTAGCAAACGGCGACATCATGATAAACAGCAAGATGATAAAATCCTTATTTTTAAACTGTCGCACAAGTTTATATTTTATACCCTCATCATCGTGAAAAAGCTCAAACAACACAGGCAACACAACCATGGTAAGGAAAGTTGAAGTTATAAGCCCACCTATCACCACAGTAGCAAGAGGTCGTTGCACTTCTGCACCTGCGCCTGTTGAAACAGCCATCGGCAAAAAGCCCATAGCGGCAGCAGCAGCGGTAAGCATAACAGGCCTCAATCGATCTGATGTTCCTTGCGTAATAAGTTCACGTAAATTCATATCAGGGTTATCCATCATTAAGTTTTTAAGATGCTCAATAAGCACAATGCCATTTAACACCGCGATACCAAATAACGCAATAAACCCAACACCACCGGAGATACTAAAAGGCATACCTCTGACCCACAATGCTACTATACCTCCAACCACCGATAGTGGAATGGCAGTAAATATCATTATTGTATCTTTCATTGACTTGAACGCAAAGTATAGGAAAATAAATATTAATGCAAGAGCAACCGGCACAGCAATAAGTAGCCTTCTTGTGGCGTTCTGTAGGTTCTCAAACTGACCGCCATAGCTTATATAAGACCCGGGACTAAGAATAACTTTCTCATTTACCCCACTTTGTATGTCTCTAACAACCGACTTCAAGTCTCTGTTGCGAACATTAACACTAACCACTACCCTGCGATGTGTGTTTTCTCTACTTATCTTTGCAGGGCCCTCACTGTAATCGATATACGCAAGTTCCTGCAACGGTACCTGCGTACCATCTGGCAAAGCAACCGGCAAAGTTCTAATATTGTCTATATCTTTTCTGTAATTACTATGCAATCTTACCACCAAATCAAATCGTCTCTCTCCTTCAAACACACTCCCTGTAGCTCTTCCTCCAAAAGCCGCTGAAAGATAACTGTTAAGCGACTCAATATCCATTCCATACTGTGCAATCTTGCTGCGATTATAGATAACATTCATCTGAGGCAAACCTGTCGTCTTTTCTATGATGACATCTGCAGTACCGGGAATCTTCTCAACTATACGTTTTATCTCTTCGGCTTTATTGCTAAGATAGTCCAAATCGTCGCCAAACACCTTAATGGCTATATCTGACCTAACCCCGGTTATCAACTCATTAAATCTCATCTCTATAGGCTGTGTAAACTCGTAGTCAACACCCGGTATAACCATCAATGCCTCCTTAAACTTGTCAGCCAACCCCTCCTTAGTCTTAGCTGTAGTCCATGTTTTTTTAGGCTTCAATCTAATAATCATATCTATCTCTTCCATAGACATGGGGTCGGTTGGCACCTCTGCTGCACCAATACGACAAACAATCTTATCAACTTCCGGGAATTGGTCCATCAATATGCTCTCCATCTGCGTGGTTAGCTCTATAGTTTTTGAAAGTGATGTACCTGTCTTCAACACAGGCTGTATCACAAAATCACCTTCATCAAGCGTTGGGATAAATTCACCTCCCATATTATTAAAAATAACACCGGCAAGAACAAGAGTTGCCAACGAAAGCGCAAGTATAATACCTTTGTGGTTTAACGACCATCTCAATACAGGACTATAGCTTCGTCTCGCAAAATCAATTATATGATGAGAAACATTCTTTTTTTCAACATCCACAGGTCTTAACACCATCGACGAAATAACCGGCAACCAGGTGAGACAAAAAATCATAGCACCGATAATAGCAAAACAGAATGCCAACGCCATAGGTCTAAACATCTTTCCCTCAACTCCCTGAAGTGATAATATAGGAATAAACACGATTAATATGATGACCTGACCGAATATCGCTGATTTCATCATTGATGTGGCACCATCATGCGTAATTCCGTCAACAATCTTATGCCTGCCTTCCGAATCAGCCATGCTCAACCGCTGAGACGATGCTGTCAACTGAACAACTATAGACTCAACAATAATTACTGCACCATCTATAATAATACCGAAGTCCAAAGCCCCCAAACTCATCAAGTTGGCGTCAATACCAAAAATAAACATCATGAGCAAGGTAAAAAGCAAAGCGAGCGGAATCATGGAAGCAATGACTATTGCCGAACGGAAGTTTCCCAATATCAGCCAAACTACAAGAAAGACGATAATGCATCCAAACAATAGATTTTCAAAAACTGTGGTAGTGGTTTTACCTATCAACTCACTTCTCTCCAATATAGGATTGATATATACACCTTCGGGCAACGACTGCTGAACCTCTGCAACTCTTTTCTTCACCTCTCTGATTACCCTCTTCGAATCGGCATCTTTCAACATCATTATCTGCCCCAACACCTTCTCGCCTTCCCCATTGGCTGTTATGGCTCCGAACCTGTTGGCATAACCATACTTAACCTCCGCAATATCACTCACATAAACTGGTATTCCACTCTGGTTCTTTATAGCAACTCTCTTAATATCATCAATAGATTTTATAGTTCCATCTCCACGAATAAAGTAACTCTCACTTTCTTTCTCGATGTAAGCACCTCCCGAAATGCTGTTACTGGCTTCTAAAGCATTAAAAACATCAACCATACTAACCCCCAAAGCCTGCATCCTTCCCGGATTAACTGCCACTTCATATTGCTTCAAATAGCCTCCCCAGCTATTAACCTCAACAACTCCCTCAATGCCGGATAGTTGACGTCGCACTATCCAATCTTGAATAGTTCGCAAATCCATGTATGAGTACCTATCCTCATATCCGGGCTTAACATCCAAGGTGTACTGATAAATCTCACCCAAACCTGTAGTTATAGGTCCCATCTCAGGCGTTCCAAAGCCTTCAGGGATATTGGCTGATGCTGATTTTATCTTTTCGGCAATCAATGTTCGAGGCAGATAGGCTCCCATACTTTCTTCAAAAACAATTGTAACAACAGACAGTCCGAACTTTGACACAGAGCGTATCTCCAAAACACCGGGCAAATTGGCCATCTCAAGCTCCACCGGAGCCGTTATATACTGTTCTATCTCTTGGGTAGATAAGTTTGTAGACGTTGTTATAACCTGCACCTGATTATTAGTAATATCAGGTACAGCGCCGACCGGAATATTTATAATGGCATATATACCAAAACCAACAACCGTCAAGGTGAATAGTATCACCATCAACTTATTTCTCAGACTAAATGCAATTATTTTATCCAGCATTTTCCACTTTATATATTATTGTACTGCCAAACAATCAGTACATCTTAAATGAATTCACAGAAAATTCATTATCTATTTCCTGCCGTAATATTTAGCAAATGTAACCAAAAATATGCGAATAATGCAAAAAATAAACAAAATACTTTAATACGTAGATTCAAGTACTAAATGCGACTTTTTTATATCCAACTTAAGACCCCATCACTTAAATGTATACGACATCTTTAACTCATAAAATCAAAAACGCAAAAATAGACTTAATAATGTCATCAAACACTTATTTATACCTAATTAATATCTAACCAATATCTTATTAACTACCAATCAACTCCCATTAAATTAGTAGTTAATTAGAATTCAATTAATCATTATTAAGTAATTAATATGACTATTTTAATGGTGAAAAAAGTAAATATCAGCCATAATTTCATTAAATTTGAAGTATTGTTCAATGATTAAAAAAGGAGATATGGGAAAGACAGAAAATGGCATTTTTGGTAATGTGAGGGGTAAAGTTGGCAATGTCATAGGGTCGTCATGGAAAGACGTTCATTATTTTAAGAGTAGACCTCAGAAGGTAAGCAATCCTCGTACGCCTAAGCAGGTGAAGCAACGTTCTAAGTTCTCATTGGTACAACAGATGATTAGCGCAACAATTGAAGTTATAAGAGTTGGATTTAAACACTTGCAGACAGGCTCTACTTCAGCATACAACGAGGCTACATCATATAATATGCTTAATGCAATAAAAGACACTGAAACCGGACATGAGATTGATTATGAGAAATTTATGGTAGCCAATGGTGAACTGCAGATTGCCGATGATACACGAGTGGAGATGGTTGACAATGAACTTAGATTTTATTGGGGAACAACTTTAAAAGGCAATGCCAGCGAGCATGATCAGGCAATATTAGTTGCATACAATCCTGAAATGAAGGCATCGGTTTACGACCTTAGTGCAGCTAAAAGAAGGGTTGGAGAAGGTTATGTTACTATACCTGAGTTTTGGAAAGGTACGTCCATTGAAACGTATTTGGCATTCAACAGAGATGATGGTTCAATGGTATCTGACAGTATTTATACAGGGCATATACAGATAGACTAAGACATTTTAGGGAAACTATATAAACGTAATTATATTTACACAAAGATATATACAACAAAGGCGAGAATACATATTCTCGCCTTTGTTGATAATTTCTGTATTGATGTAAGAATGCTATAAAAGTTTATATTCGGCAATATGTTGTACTGCCTTATGCCTAATAAATGTAGTAATATCACATAATATCTTTATTTTTCTCCCTATTAGCTCTCTATTTTCTTTTAGATTCAAATTGTTGTATGCAGCTTCATAATCATTTTTATGGACCCTGATAGCTGCAATTATTAAATCGTCATTGTTTGTTGCATCTACCACGTCTGCCATTATAAAATCCTCATCTTCTCCTCTGCCACCGGGTTCTGTTTTAATATTTAATTCATTATCGTCCGGATTAGCGTAACCGACTATATACCCTTCTACCCAAACTCCTTTTTTGTCAATATTTTCCAATGCTTGAGCAACGCTATAAGGTTTCTCTTCTGTGCCATCGCCCAATCCTTCCGGCTCGGTTGGAATTTCTAATGATGGGTTTGTATTTGGGTCGAGTTCAACATCTGTTTCATTAATGTTATCTTCCCAATCATCAATCGTTGCATTTGTTTCTGTCAATTTAACATCTCCATTAGTCAGCTTAAGCGAGTATATGTATCTAACATTTTTTGCAAGCTCTTGAGTGCCTGGCAACCAAACGTAGTTCTTTCCATCAGCAAGGAGAATGATAACTTCTACACCTTCGAGTTGTTGGCCCGGCATCAGAATAGCAGTGGCTGACAAAGTATTGTCTTGGTTATAATTAACTATAGGCACTATGTTTGAAACTTCTGTGTTTGTTGATATTTTCCCATCAATTAGGTTCATTGAGGCTTTAGTCTTCACCCCTTTTATTATGACCTTTGCACCTTCAAGTGAAATATTATCCTCTGTGGAGAGATTCATTTGAAGTTGTGACAACATATGGTTAAATGTAAGATTAACATTTGCATTATTGTAACCATGTTCTGTGGACTTAGCATACATATAGTCTATTGATGAAAGTGGCTTCTGTTGTGTTATATCTATATCGACAGATAAATTCTGTTGAGATTCCTTATAAGGGTAATAAGCTACTACATCGAACGATTCTTCCGTTTTAGGGAACCTTATTTGTAAGTCTTCAGATGCAGGGGTAAATACTCCTAAACTAGCTTCAGAAGTAACGTACTTAATATTAGTATTCTGTTTATAGACAGAGGATTCTACACTTTCATCAGAATTGACCAATGAGTAAACTCCTATGGCGTCATCGGCATCCCATTTGGTGCCTGAAGCTCTTGTGGATTTATTAGTTTCGTTAATAGAGGTTTTTAGAGTGGCAACTACGTAGTCGTCTGTTTGTAGTGTTACAACCACTTCTTCCTTACTGCATGAGTTTAAAAGACATAAAGCTCCTAATACTGTTAAGATCAGTCTATTAATTGACGTTACCTTCATTTTATTTATATTTTTTATGTTAAAGGCGTGCAAATTAACATAAAACGAACAAAGAAGCAAGTATTTGAAGTGTTATTTTTAACCTCTTTTTTTATAACTCATGACTGCCCATCCATTAAGTACGAACTGTATCAATATAAGAGCATATAAATCCTTAGCAACATCTGACAGGGTACTTCCATTCAAATATAGCAAGCGGAAAGCATCGGTTATGTAAGTCAGAGGATTTACAAGAGCTATTGCCTGAGCCCATTTTGGCATGCTTGATATGGGACTGAACATACCTCCCAATAGTATCAGAATTAAAATGAAAAACATCACTAAGAAGCTCGCTTGTTGTGTGGTACTCGAATAGTTGGAGGTTATTATGCCCATTCCTGATATTGAAAGTATATATACTATTGACGAAATTATAAGAGCTAAAACACCACCTCCGGAAGGCCATAATCCATAAATAAGATAAACTGAAATGACACATATTATCATTACAATGAAGCCAACCACCCAATATGGTATAAGCTTCGCAAGAATGAAAGCAACCTTGCTGACGGGTGTTACATTGATTTGGTTTATAGTGCCAATCTCTTTCTCTGATACTATATTAAGAGCCGGAAGAAGGCCGCAAATGATGGTCAACACCAGAACCATGAATCCAGGTATCATGAAGTTTTTATAGTCGAGAGATGAATTGAAGAGATATTGAGGGACTATATCTATGCGTGGAGCATTCATCATCTTGCTGACTGTTTCGGGAGGCAGTGTGCCAATCAATTCGTTCCTAAGTTCTTCTGAGAACATATTAATAACCTGCGTGATATAGTTACTGCCGAGCAGACCCTGCGTTCCATTTACAGAGTTGACCGATATGCCCAATGATGCTGAGTTACTCTTTACGATATCTTCGTCAAATGTTGATGGTATTTCTATGATTACATCAGTTTTGCCATCATCCATCTTCTTCATTGATGAATTGAAATCATACGGAGTATCATTAAGAATAAAGTAATTGGAAGCAGCTATTTTGTATATTAGACGCCTTGAGTAAGTACTATGAGAATTGTCCACAATGTCAACGCGCAGGTCTTTAACCTCAAAGCTTATAGCCCAAGGAAACACCAACATCATCAACAACGGAAAAAGAACGATCAGATTAGGAATGAGTGGATTCCTAAACATCTGCTTGAACTCTTTTTCTATCAAAAACTTTAGCCCTCTCATATCTATATGAATAGTTTTTTACTCTAATCGCTTCTTCGTGTTGACTATTGTCAACGCAATCATCAATATGGTCATTGCAGTCAAAATTATTACATCTTTCCAAACCACATACATCCCTTGTCCCTGAATCATTACCTTGCGAACGGCATCAATAAACCAGCGTGCAGGAATTATTGCGGACATCCATTGAAGAGCAGGCGGCATACTTTCTATTGGGAATATCATTCCGGAAAGCACTAACACAGGCATCATTGAGGTGATTGCAGATATGACGACTGCATTTAGCTGCTTGTCAACAAGTGTGGATATCAGCAATCCATACGACAGACTCATTAGTATGTACAAAAATGCTATTAGAAAAAGCAAAAACAGATTACCATGTACAGGGACATGCAGAACAAAATAGCTAAGTAGAAGTATTATTATGAAATTAACCAGTGAGATTGCCATATATGGAACTGTTTTGGCAATTATCATTGTTCCCTGCTTCAAGGGCGATGCCAATAGTACCTCCATGGTTCCATGTTCTTTTTCTCTAACTATAGAAACAGCGGTCATTATTGTACAGATAATCATAAGAACAAGCCCCATAATACCCGGGACAAACATATATGCAGATTCCATCTGAGGGTTGTACATCATCCTTGTCTGAGTTTGTATCTGAAAAGGTATTTGTTCTATTTCCATCAGCTCTTGCTGATAGCCTGCAATTATTGCTGTTGCATACGTAGTGGTTATCGACCCACGATTGGGGTCGGAACTGTTGGCTAACAGCTGAACCGAGGCATGGCCTGAATGTAGTAAATCGTCGCGAAAATTTTGCTGATATACAACCGCCAAATCAAGTTCTCCTTTTCTCATATATTCCTGTAGCTTTTCGATAGATTCAGCATTTCCAACGTCCTGAAAGTATGAGTTGCGTTTTATTCTATCCGTAATCTCAAAAGTGTAGGCGTCAGGTGTTGGGTCATAAAAAGCAACACGTATATCTTGCACATCCATGTTTATGGTAAAACCGAAGAGCAGAATTTGCACAATGGGCATGCCAATGATGATGAGCAACGTTCTACCGTCGCGCAATATATGCCAAAACTCTTTTGTTACAAATGATATGAACTGCTTCATGTTAGTCTCCTCTTTCTGCTTTGCGTGCCAACTGACGAAATACTTCATCCATTGTGTCAGCATTGAACTGTTTGCGAAGTGCTGCGGGGGAATCGAGTGCATCAATACGTCCATCTACCATTATGGAAACGCGGTTACAGTACTCTGCTTCGTCCATGTAGTGGGTTGTCACGAAAACCGTAATGCCCCTATCGGCCGCATCGTATATCATCTCCCAGAACTGACGACGCATAGCAGGGTCTACCCCACCCGTTGGCTCATCAAGGAACACTATCTTTGGCTCATGAAAGATTGCAACGGAAAATGACAGCTTTTGTTTCCATCCCAACGGGAGATATTTGACTAGTGTATTGCGTTCTTCCATGAAGTCGAGTCGTTTGAGCAATGCATCAGTCTTTTCATTAATTTCTTTAGTTGAAAGTCCATATATACCGCCAAACAATCGTATATTTTCCCATACCCTCAAGTCCTCATACAAGGAGAACTTTTGGCTCATATAGCCAATATTGTGCTTAATCTTTTCATTTTCTTTTATAATGTCGTAACCTGCAACAGAGCCTTTGCCTTCGGTTGGCATGCTTATTCCACACAGCATCTGCATGGCGGTGGTTTTGCCTGCACCATTGGCACCCAAAAAGCCAAATATTTCACCTTCCATAACGTGAAACGATATGTGGTCGACAGCGGTGAAGTTGCCAAACTTTTTTGTTAATCCTGATACTTCTATAACTTTGCTGCTCATATCATTCAACTAGTTAGTGCCATAAAACAATCCTCAACGGTGGGTTCAACTGGATATACTGCTACTTCAGAAAAACCTTTGTCTTGTAGATAGTTTTTTAAATCTTCGGTAGTAAGATTTTCATCAACCGTGATGTGAATGCGGTTACCGAAAGCGAAACTACTAAGAATACTTTCATTGCCTCGCAACGTTTTTAAAAGTGTAGACATTTTGCCACCCTCCACTGCCCAAAGTTTTTTGTCGTAGCTGTCTATTATGCCTTTGGGTGAATCTAATGCAATGAAAACACCATCTTTTATAAGAGCTATCCTGTCGCACCTGCCGGCCTCATCCATGTATGCAGTTGAGACTACTATGGTAATATTCTGTTCTTTTAATCGTCCCAACATATCCCAGAACTCTTTGCGTGAAACAGGGTCTACACCTGTTGTCGGTTCATCGAGAATGAGTATTTCCGGTTTGTGGATTAACGCACAACTAAGAGCGAGCTTTTGCTTCATTCCTCCCGACAAGGCACCTGCACGACGATTTTTGAAAGGTTCTATCTGTTGATAGATATCTTTGATAAGATGGTAATTCTCTTCTATTGTTGTATTGAAGAGTGTTGCAAAAAATTTTAAGTTTTCTTCTACAGTGAGGTCTTGATAGAGAGAAAACTTTCCCGGCATGTAACCAATCATGTTTCGGATATGTTTATAGTCCTTGACTACATCATGCCCATTGAGAGTAGCAGTACCACTATCGGCAAGAATCAATGAGGTAAGTATGCGAAAAAGAGACGACTTACCTGCCCCATCGGGACCAATAACACCAAATATCTCACCATCTTCAACAGTGAATGATATGCCGTTTAGAGCTTTTACCTTTCCTCCTTTTCCGTAAGTTTTTACTATGTCAGATACCTCAATCATTCGCTTAATACACTATGCATTAATTTAATCTACATCAGCAATTATGAAGGTTGCCCATCAAAAACGACCTCTCCATACATGCCTATCTTAATGTAACCATCGTTTGGAACAGCAACTTTTATTGCATATACGAGGTTAGCCCTCTCATTTTTTGTCTGTATTGTCTTGGGGGTAAATTCCGACTTGTTGGATATCCAGTTTATTGTGCCTTCAAAGCTCCTCATATTGCCTTCGCCGTCATCTACACGAACAGTGACTCGGTCGTTGAGCTTTAGTTTTGCCAACTGGTCGTTCGTCACATAGGCACGTAAATACATTATGCTGATATCAGCAACTTTGAAAAGGGGTTTTCCCATAGTGGCCAACTCCCCCTTTTGAGCATATCTATTAAGCACTGTGCCATCTACCGGGCTAGTAATCTTTGTCTTTTCGATTTGATCATCGAGTTGAGCAACTTGAATATCTATTGATGAGCTTTGAGCCGAAACGCTGGCACTACTTTTCTGCAATGACGACTTAGTTGCTGCAAGCTGTCTTTTCAACACATCAAGCTGAGAGTTTATATCATCAAGTTGTTTTTGGTTTGCTGCATTAGCTTCCAAAAGCGATTGTACACGTTTGCGTTCTCTCTCTAATGTGCTAATCTGTTCTTCTATGGCAGCTGTTTGAGTAGAAATATTTGGTGCTTGTGCTCTAACTCCTCTCGCATTAGATAGCAGACTCATCTTTTGGAGATGGAGCTGCGTACTATCAATGTAGCCAACTATTTGACCGGCTTGTAACTGTTGTCCTTCTTCAACATTTAGTTCAAGAATACTTCCGTTGGCCTGCGAAGAGACAATTATCTCAGTTGCCTCAAATGAACCTATGGCATCGTAGTCGTTCTTATCTTTGTTACACGACAAGAGTAGTACAGCAAATGAAAGTGATGTAATAAGTTTAAAAATTCTCATATCGCATTTTTAATTTATCTTTATTCTTGGTTTACAGTATGTTTTAAAGAGTAAATAGACATCAAATATTGTGTTTCATGCAGTAGTTTAGCCTGCTTAGCACCCTCAAGAGCATTGATATCTTTGATTAGGTCGGAAACTGTCATAGCTCCGTTTCCCACTTTTATCTCGCTGGCCTGAAGAATTTTTGTTTGGAGATCAATTATTTCATCGTCATCCTTCATGGTTTTTTTGTATTTGTCAATCTCTATCTGTTGTTGCGGAATCATGAGGTTTATATTCTGGACGAACGTTTGTCTCTGTGCATCTATTGAGGATTTTTGAAGATCTATTTTCTGTTTATCGCTTTTTAGTGTGTAAAGATTTCCTATGTTCCACGAAAGGCGAATACCTCCTATGAAAAAAGGCTTGAATTCGTTTTGCAGCATGTTCAGCCCGGGTTTGCCGTAACCTCCTTGAGCAAAGGCTCCTATTGTTGGCAAAATTGTTGAATTAAGCAAGGACCTCTGCGATTCAGCCATATCTAATTGCGCATCAAACATAGCCATTTCAGGACGATTGAGCGCATTGGTATTATATATTTCTTGCTCGACATTGGGTTTGACAAACTCTGTTTTAGTGGTAACAGATTCGCCAATCAATACAGAAAGCATCTGTAAATATGCTTCAAGCGAAGACTCTATTTGTATTCTTTGCTGACGTGCTCTTAGTTGTTCAACACGAATTACATTGAGGTCTCCTTCGTTGGCAACACCGTTTTTCACATACGTAGTTACTCTATCATAGTTGCGTTGTAATTCGCTTTCTAATATGTTTTGAGAGCCGAGTTGTCCCTGCATAAGAAGAATGCCGAAATAAATATTATTGACACGTTCACGAAGAGCATATATCTGATTATCTATTTGACGTTTCTGTACTTCGGCATTGGCTTCAAGACTCTTTTTCTGTGCTGACACACGACCGCCATCCCATATTAGTTGAGTCAGCTCGGCAACTATCCGATATTGGTCTTTGTCTATCGTCGGCATCTCTATTGCCGGTAAGTCTATATTGCCGATGCCCGGCAATTCCAATCCATCAAGATTAATGTCAGGTATGCTGATAACATCAGATTGCCAAGTGGCTTGTGCGCTTATTGTGCCTTGAGGCAGATAAGCTTTGTTGGCATTGGACAAGCTGAAAGACTTTGTACGTTCTATAATGTCATACTGTGATGTCAAAGGGTAGTTCTCCTGTGCCATTTCCTGAGCCTCGCTGAGTGTAATTCTTGAAACAGGAACACTATTCTGCGCAAAAATAATATTACTAAAAGCAATGATAATTATTAATTGAGCAGTTATCAATATCTTCTTTAGCATAGTTATGTTTTAGTAGGTGTAACCTATTAGTATTTTGTAAACAAATACTATAAAATATTTGTTCGTGTAGATTTTCGCGATTAATAGGTATCTTTGTTCTATAATAAAACTATAACTGTACGTATGGAGCAGAAAAAATATTTCTTGGGGATGACCTTGGAAGAGATAACAAACAGCGTGGTAGAGATGGGGATGCCAAAATTTAGCGGAAAGCAGATAGCCGACTGGGTGTACGTAAAAAGAGCCAAGAGCATCGATGATATGACAAACGTATCACTAAAAAACAGAGAATTGCTGAAACAGCATTTTGACATAGGACGCTCAGACCCTCTCGACATAAAGACTTCTGTTGATGGAACTCGCAAGATGCTGTTTAGAACTGCAAGCGGAAAGTTTGTGGAAACGGTGACCATACCCGAAGATGACAGGTTGACAATTTGTGTATCATCGCAAGTAGGTTGCAAGATGAACTGCGACTTCTGCATGACAGGCAAACAAGGTTATCACGACAGTCTCACAACGACTGAAATACTGAATCAGGTTTATTCAGTGCCAGACTCGGAAAAGATTACAAACTTAGTCTTCATGGGCATGGGAGAACCACTGGATAACTACAAGAATGTAAAAAAGACTTCAGAGCTTTTGATGGCTGATTATGGTTTGGGATGGAGCCCCAAAAGGATAACTCTTTCAACAATTGGACTGATATCAAACCTTAAGCGTTTTTTAGATGACAGTAAGTGTCATCTTGCTGTTAGTCTGCACAACCCCATATCAGAGGAACGACTTAGCATAATGCCTGTCGAGAAGACTGCCCCCATTGCATCAGTTGTTGAGTTGTTGAGAGAGTATGATTGGAGCCACCAAAGGAGGCTGTCGTTTGAATATATAATGTTTGATGGTGTAAATGATTCTCCATTATATGCCAGAGAGTTGGCAAAATTACTATCAGGGTTGGATTGTAGGATAAATCTGATTCGCTTTCATGTTATTCCTCAGAGTAAACTTAGACCATCGACAGATGATAATATGATAAAGTTTAGAGATACGTTAACTAACAAGGGTTTTACATGCACAATAAGAGCTTCACGAGGTGAGGATATTTTCGCCGCCTGCGGCATGCTTTCAACTGCAAAAATAAGTGGATAAATAGTTTTATTATCATCATTTTTTTGCTATATTTGTTAAGTGAAAAAGTTGATTATTAACTAAATGGTTGAGCTATGAAACAATTTACAGGATTACTTTTTATGTTGGCTGCCACAATGGTTTTGCTGACTTCTTGCAATGGCTCGAGCGGTTTCTTCACGGCAACAGGGGCAACCAATGAGGTTCTGGTAGTTATGGATGACGCAGAATGGGAAGCACCTATGGGAAGAGCATTGTTTGATGTGCTGAACTCTAACGTAAAGGCTATTCCACAGGTGGAGCCTAACTTCAGGATTGTTCATGTTTCACCGGATAACTACACCAGTACGCTTAAGATGGCGAGAAACATAGTTATTCCTAACGTGTCAAATATATATAGCAAACCAAGTTTATCTTCTGAAATAGACCAGTATGCTATTGGCCAGGTTATATTAAAAATCAATGCTCCGGACAGTGCAAGTTTTACACAATTTGTAAGGGAGAACAAAGAGAGCATAGTAGACTACATAGTCAAGAAAGAATTAGAACGACAAGCAGCATGGCTCATGGAAACTATTAAGTCGCCTGTGGTTCGTGTCCAACAAAAGTTCGGAGTTAATATCACTTTTCCAAGAGGATTGGTAAACTTCTCCGAGGCCGACAACTTTTTCTGGGCAACAAACAATTCGCCTCGAGGAAGGGAAGATATAGTGGTTTATCAATTTCCTTATCGTTCCGAATCTGTATTTGAAAGAGACTCATTGATAAAGATAAGAGACGAAGTAATGGGCAAACATATTACCGGGTCGTTTGGGTCTAATATGAGCACAGCAAAGGTCTATGTGCCGGACTACAAGCGCATTGAATATAACGGATTGTTCAGGGCTGAACTACGTGGCTTGTGGGAAATGACGACAGATATGATGGGTGGCCCATTTGTGATGCATGCATTTGTTAACGAAAACACAGGCATGGTGGTTGTAGTGGAAACTTTCGTGTATGCACCTGAGATGAAGAAACGTAACCTCATGCGCAACTTAGAAGCTGTACTTTACACGATAAGTATACCCGAGCCTGATTCTGTTGAGGTTACTGCATAATTAATTATTAATATACATAATAGATATAAATGTCAAATTTAGTGAGAGTGGGAATCACACATGGTGATGTGAATGGCGTAGGATATGAGATAATTTTTAAGGCATTTGCTGATACACAGATGCTGGGGCTTTTTAACCCTATTGTGTATGGTTCTGCTAAGTCGGCATCCTATCACAAAAAGGTATTAAACAATAACTTTAATTTCAATATCATATCGTCTGCCGATGAGGCACGTGAAGGTAAGGTCAATTTAGTTAACTGTGTCAAGGGTGAAACGAAGATTGAACTTGGTGTAGCAAGCAATGACTCAGGTAAATCATCTTTTATTGCACTTGAGACTGCCTGCGATGATCTACTAAACCACAAGATTGACCTATTAGTAACATTACCTATTAACAAAGATACCATTCAGAGCGAAGATTTTAATTTTCCAGGTCATACTGAATATCTACAGGATAAATTTGGAACGAAAGGCGATAAAGCATTGATGATTATGGCCACTGAAAATGTAAAAGTGGCATTGGTGACAACACATATGCCTCTTAAAGATGTTTCAGCAGCACTTACCGAAGAATTAATAGTAGAAAAGCTTCGCACTCTTGACAAGACTCTGAAGCGCGATTTCAGAATTGATAACCCACGCATTGCAGTGTTAGGATTGAATCCTCACTCAGGAGAGAATGGATTACTTGGAAATGAGGAAATAAGCACCATTGCTCCAGCGATTGAAGCAGCCCAGAAGGAGTGGATTTTGTGTGCAGGTCCATTCGCAGCAGACGGTTTCTGGGGTAGCGGTGAATATAAAGGGTATGACGCAGTATTGGCTATGTACCACGATCAGGGATTAATCCCTTTTAAAACACTTGCTATGGAACAAGGAGTAAACTTTACTGCCGGATTGCCTATCGTAAGAACATCACCCGACCATGGAACTGCATATGATATCGCCGGGAAAAATATGGCTTCGGAAGAGTCTTTCAGACAAGCTATTTACATGGCAATAGATGTTTTGCGTAATCGTGCTTCGTATGATGAGGCAGGGAAAAACCCATTGAAAAAGATGTTCTATGACAGGGGTAAAGATGATGAAAAACTTGACCTTAATCAGGAAGATTGACAATATCTTATGATCCAAAAGATGGACATAAACCTTGATAATTATAACGATAAAAGAAAGAGGCTGAGGAACGTAATCCTCAGCCTCTTTTCATTATATACATAGATGCTTTAATTATTTTCAGGACGAAGTTTTCTTACAACAGCACCTGTTTGCCACATTTCGCTTTCACGTAGAGCCTTCAATTCTTCATTCAGCTTTTCTCTATAGTCTGGTTGAGAGTTACTATCAATAGAGCGTTGTGCTTCAGTACCGTCTACAACTTGTTTATATAGCTTTTCAAACACAGGCTTTGTTGCATCGTGGAAAGGAGTCATCCAATCGAGAGCACCACGTTGAGCAGTAGTAGAACAGTTAGCGTACATCCAGTCCATACCTTTTTCAGCAAATAGAGGCATTAACGACTGTGTGAGTTCTTCAACAGTTTCATTGAATGCTTCGGAAGGAGTATGTCCATTTTCACGTAGAACCTCATACTGTGCAAGCAGAAGACCTTGAATCGCACCCATAAGAGTACCACGTTCACCGGTTAAGTCTGAATATACTTCTCGTTTAAAGTTCGTTTCGAAAAGATATCCCGAGCCAACTCCTATACCTAACGCTATAACACGATCGTGTGCTTTACCTGTTGCATCTTGGAATATCGCATAGCTGGAATTGATGCCTCTACCTTCTAAGAACATTAATCGCAAACTTGTTCCTGAACCTTTGGGCGCAACAAGAATAACGTCTACATCTTCTGGAGGTACTATTCCTGTACGCTCTTTATATGTTATACCGAATCCATGAGAGAAATATAGAGCCTTACCTGCCGTAAGATGCTTCTTCACTGTTGGCCACACTTCAATTTGGGCAGCATCAGACAAGAGATACTGTATTATTGTTCCTCTCTTGCAAGCTTCCTCTATTTCAAATAGGGTTTCGCCTGGTATCCAGCCATCTGCGACTGCTTTGTTCCAAGTCTTGCTATCCTTACGTTGACCAACTATGACATTAAATCCATTATCTCTCAAGTTTTTAGACTGTCCTGGACCTTGTACACCATAACCTATAACAGCTATGGTTTCGTCTTTCAATACTTCCTTGGCTTTGCTCAAGGGAAATTCTTCTCGGGTGATTACATTTTCTTCTACACCTCCAAAATTCATTTTTGCCATATCTAACTATATTTTATAAATGTTAGTTTTATTATTGTTTTCTGTTTACCAATAAATTTGATATAATTTTAATGATTAATCTATTGATTTTGTTCTTTTTCTATCCTTGTTACTTCTCGATTTGCAAGCATATCACTTAATCTCTCAACCTTTGATTTTGTTATAGCAATTCGTCCTGAACGTATGAATTGCAACACACCTATTTTCTCGGCAAGCTCTTCAAACAAGCTCTGTGTCTCGGCATAGTGTCCTGCTTTTAAGAACACCACACAGTCATTGCTTATCTCAAGTACACGTATATTGTACTTCCTTATCAAGTATTCAACTGATGAATGCTGGAGTACTTTTTCAGTGGACAGCTTATATAGTGCAAGTTCCTGATGGACGAGATCTTTATCCGTATTGTAGTATGCCTTAAGAATATCAACTCGCTTATCAATTTGTTTGACCAGTTTTTTAATTATTCCCTCATCATCTGCCAAAGTGGTTATAGTGAACTTATGAATATTTGGAATGGCAGACTGCGACACAGAAAGTGTCTCTATATTCAGCTGTCTGCGAGTAAATATTGTGCTTATCTGGTTAAGGACGCCGACAGTATTTTCTGAAAATATTGTTATCGTATATAATGTTTTTTCGTTCATATCTCTCTGCATTTATTAATGTTACAATACGTGTCCGTTCCCTATCATGATGTCAGTCACACATCCTCCGGCAGGTATCATTGGATAAACCATCCCTTTAGTTTCAACAACAACCTCGAGCAGGTATGCTCCTTTGTGCGCGAGCATTTCTTGAATAGAGCCATCCAACTCTTCACGCTTAGTTACTTTTCGTCCGGATATGTTATAGGCATCGGCAATCTTTATGAAGTCAGGATTCTTCATATGTGTTTCTGAATATCGTTCATCAAAAAATAGTTCTTGCCACTGACGTACCATACCGAGATAGTTATTATTAAGAAGTATTATCTTCACGTCAACTCCATATTCCATGATTGTTCCAAACTCTTGAATAGTCATCTGTAGTCCTCCATCGCCCACAAATATACATACCGTTCGGTCTGGCGATCCGTACTTTGCACCTATCCCTGCAGGAAGTCCAAAACCCATTGTACCAAGTCCACCTGATGTGACCATACTGCGTGTTTGGGTATACTTGAAGTATCTCGTGCTCATCATCTGATGTTGCCCAACATCGGTAACGCATATAGCTTTATTATCCGTTGCATTGGTAACCTTATTAACCACCTCACCCATACGTATTTCTCCTCCATCGGTGGGATAAAGTTCTCCATTTATCACATACTCATTCTCCTTCTCAACATATTTTCCAAACTGACCAATCCATTCATCATGATTATTAGGAGCAATTAATTCAGTAACCATCGGCAGTGTTACCTTTGCATCACCCACAACGCTTACTGTAGTCTTTACATTCTTGTCAATCTCAGAAGGATCTATATCAAAATGTATAATTTTAGCCTGTTTAGCATAAGTATTAGTATCTCCGGTAACCCTGTCGTCAAATCGCATACCTATTGCTATCAATACATCGCATTGATTGGTCATCATGTTGGGTGCAACATTACCATGCATTCCCAGCATGCCAAAGTTTAACGGATGCTCACTATTTATTGCCGACAATCCTAATATAGTCGAAGCAAAAGGTATATTTGCCTTCTCGAGCATCGTCTTCAACTCTTTCTCAGCATGTCCCAGAATAACACCTTGCCCCACCAAAGCAAGAGGCCTCTCTGCATTGTTTATCAAATCTGCAGCTTTTGCTATGCTATCTTTATCCGGAGTTGGCAGTGGCTCGTAACTTCTCAAAAAGGCTGTTTTTTTGAATTTGTATTCACACTTATTCACTTGAGCGTCTTTAGCTATATCTATTACCACAGGACCGGGCCTGCCGCTCTTTGCAATGTAGAACGCACGAGAAATAGCCCAGGCAATATCTTCTACCCTCCTCACCTGATATGCCCACTTTGTTATCGGCATGGTAACACCTATGACGTCGGCCTCTTGAAAGGCATCTGAACCAAGAAGCCCTGATGCTACTTGCCCCGAAATAACCACAATCGGAGTACTATCCATCATTGCATCTGTTATTCCGGTGATGGCATTTGTAGCTCCGGGACCTGAAGTAGCCAACGCAACACCCACCTTTCCCGACACTCTTGCGTAGCCCTGTGCTGCATGAACTGCTCCCTGTTCATGACGTACAAGCACATGGCTGACCTCATCTTTATGATCATAAAGAGCATCAAACACAGGCATTATTGCACCCCCGGGATACCCAAATATAGTGTTTACATCTTCCTCTATAAGTGACCTTATAAGTATCTCACTCCCACTTAATAAATCAATATGTTTATTTTCGCTCATTGTGATTAATGAATTATTGTGTTTATTCTATTACTCTGATCGCTCCCTTATCGGCTGAACTTACAAACGATGAGTACATCTTCAATGCTTTTGATACTTGTCTATCGCGAACAGGCTTAAAGGCATTGGTACCTTTTAACATTTCAGCTTCTCTACGCGCCTGCAACTCCTCATCCGACAACGCAAGATTAATGCTTCTGTTAGGAATATCTATCTCAATCATATCACCATCTCGTATCAGGGCTATGTTGCCACCTGCAGCTGCTTCCGGAGAGATATGACCTATTGATAGTCCTGAGGTTCCACCTGAAAAACGGCCATCTGTTATTAACGCACAAGCTTCTCCAAGATGTTTGGACTTAATGTACGATGTAGGATACAGCATCTCTTGCATACCGGGTCCTCCTTTTGGCCCTTCGTATGCTATTACAACAACATCGCCGGCTTCCACTTTGCCTTTCAAAATACCCATGCAGGCATCTTCTTGCGAGTGAAACACTTTAGCTTTACCCACAAACCTCCATATCTTTTCACTCACTCCGGCAGTTTTCACTACACAACCATCTTTAGCTATGTTACCTTTGAGAACCGCAAGTCCGCCATCCTTAGTATATGCATGTTGCATATCACGTATGCATCCCTTTTCTCTATCTGTGTCTGGTTCTGCATATCGCTCGTTTTGCGAACCCATGACCAGATTAAACTTATTGGCAGGAGCCGATGAATAAATTCTTATAGCATCATCCTCAGGATTTGGCTTTGTAATATCATATTTGTAAATTGCTTGCGCTAATGTCAAACCATCCACTCTTGTGCATGAAGTATCGATAAGATCCGCCTTAGCCAACTCGTTTAGTATACCCATTATACCGCCTGCACGATTTACATCTTGTATATGATATTTCTTTGAATTAGGAGCCACTTTACACAAACATGGAACTCTTCTTGATAGAATATCAATATCGTCCATGGTAAAATCTACTTCTCCTTCGTTTGCTATTGCAAGCGTATGAAGTATGGTATTTGTAGATCCTCCCATCGCAATATCCAATGCCATTGCATTAAGAAATGCTTGTCTAGTAGCAATGTTGCGTGGTAATACTGATGGATCTCCATCAAAATAATACTTCTCTGCATTAACAACTATCTGTCGTGCTGCATCAATAAATAATTGCTTTCTATTGGCATGTGTAGCGACAATCGTACCATTTCCAGGCAAAGCAAGGCCTATGGCTTCATTAAGACAGTTCATCGAATTAGCGGTGAACATACCTGAACATGAACCACATGTAGGACAAGCAGAAACCTCTAGTCGAGCCACTCGCTCATCTGACACCGAACTGTCTGCTGACTCAACCATTGCATCTATCAGATCAACTTGCTGGCCGTCTATTCTACCTGCTTCCATAGGTCCTCCGGAAACAAATATTGTTGGTATATTGAGGCGCATACTTGCCATAAGCATTCCGGGAGTAATCTTATCACAATTGCTTATGCATACCAAGGCATCAGCCTTGTGTGCATTTACCATATATTCTATGGAATCGGCTATCAAGTCTCTTGAAGGAAGCGAATAGAGCATTCCGTCGTGTCCCATTGCTATTCCGTCATCAACTGCTATGGTATTGAATTCAGCAGCAAAGCACCCCAATTTTTCTATCTCTTGCTTCACCATCTGTCCCGCATCGTGGAGATGCACATGCCCGGGCACAAACTGAGTAAACGAATTCGCAATAGCTATTATTGGTTTACCCATTTGTTCACGCTTCATGCCATTGGCATGCCAAAGTGCTCGAGCACCTGCCATTCGTCTGCCTTGTGTGCTTGTCGCACTCCTTAGTTTTTTATCTTTATTCATCTCTATTGATATAGTTTGTTATCCACTCTCCTACTTCACTCATCTTGTAGGCTCTTTCTCCATTCGCAATATCTTCTGTAACAACACCTTCTACCAAACTTGCATTAACTGCCTTACGAATAAGTGCACCTTCAGCCATCAGATTGAAGCTGTATTCAAACATCAAAGCAACAGACAATATCATGGCAAGAGGATTGGCAATATCTTTTCCTGCTGCCTGCGGATATGACCCATGTATGGGTTCATAAAGTGATGTATGTTTACCTATCGATGCTGATGGTAAAAGCCCCATAGAACCGGTAATAACCGATGCCTCGTCAGTAAGTATATCGCCGAACATGTTCTCTGTAACAAGCACATCAAAGCTTTTTGGCCACTGTATAATTCGCATCGCTGCATTATCCACAAAAAGAAAATCTGTTTCAATATCTGGATACTGTGGCGCAAGCTCGTTGGCTATTTGTCTCCACAAACGTGATGTAGCTATCACATTAGCCTTGTCCACAACAGTCACTTTCTTGCGTCTCTGCCCTGCAAACTTATATGCCAAATGCAATATTCGCTCTATCTCTTCACGTGAATACACACAGGTATCGTAAGCTGTATTCCCATCTTCACTCCTACCTTGTGGACGTCCAAAGTACATTCCTCCTGTCAGTTCTCTGATACACACAAAGTCTGCGCCTTCAACAATATCAGATCTCAGAGGTGACTTATGTAACAAAGATGGAAATGTCATCACAGGGCGTATATTACCATACAGGCCCAACTCTTTTCTCATTTTCAGTAGTCCTTGTTCGGGACGTACTTTTGCATTAGGATCATTATCATACTTAGGGTCACCTATGGCGCCAAACAACACAGCGTCACTCGCCATACATAGGTTGTGTGTTTCTATAGGATATGGATCTCCTTTCAAATCTATAGCCGTTGCACCAACAACACCTTCTTCAAATGTCACATTGTGTCCAAACTTATCACAAATGGCTTGGACAACTTTCACTCCTTGTTTCATGATCTCCGGCCCTATTCCATCACCTGCTAAGACTGCAATCTTTAAATCCATATTGATTCTTATTTTATATTGTTATTTGCTAAAGTTTTATTTATCGATAAATCCCATCGTATATCACGATAAATTGTCATAATTAATATTAGGAACATTACCACTCTCAATCATGTTGAGCATCTTCATTGTGGCATTAATGGCTGCCACAGTTTGATCCACGTTAAGAGCGCGAGTCTTAAAAACCTTACCATCAAACTTCCATGTGATAACTGTCTGAACATAAGCATTCGTCCTACCTCCCGGAGGAATCACCACCTCATAATCTATAAGTTCCGGAACAGGTTTATTAAGTTGCCTGTAAATCTTAAACATAGCTTTTGAGAAAGCATGATACTGGCCCTCTCCGGCTGCCGTTTCTTGATAAACTTCTCCTTTAATGGAAATCTTAACTGTTGCTGTTGGCCTTAGCCCATCGGTTACCGACAAAGAGTAGTTGAGCATCTTTATATCGTTCATCTCAGCACCACTCTTAAGCACATCGGCAACAATATATGGCAACTCATCAAGACTAACTATCTCTTTCTTATCGCCAAGCTCAATAATGCGTGAAGTAACCTTCTTAGTTGCCTCATCATCCAACTCAATTCCCAGAGTTTCAAGGTTCTTTATTATATTGGAACGCCCTGCATTTTTTCCTAACGCATATTCTCTAAAGCGACCAAATCGCTCCGGCAATAGGTCATTGAAGTATAGATTCTTCTTCTTGTCTCCATCTGCATGCACTCCTGCCACTTGAGTAAACACATTATCTCCAATTATAGGTTTATTCTTAGGTATTCTTATGCCAGATATACTCTCCACAACCTTACTCACGCTGTACAACCTACTTTCATCGATATTCGTATCACAATCCAAATGGTCCTTTATCAAAGCAACTACACTGGTTACAGGAGCATTACCGGCTCTTTCCCCCAATCCGTTTATAGTAGCATGAATACCATTCACTCCCGATTTTATTGCTTCAAAAACGTTGGCAACTGCAAGATCATAATCATTGTGAGCATGAAAGTCAAAATGAAGACCTGGATATCTTTCTACCATCTCACCGCAGAAAATTCTGGTCTCCTCGGGATTCAAAATCCCCAATGTATCTGGCAACATAAACCGACCGACTTTTTCATCTTTCAATGTATCCATCATAGCAAATACGTGATGCTTTGAATGGCGCATACCATTAGACCAGTCCTCCAAATAGAGATTTACCTTCAAACCCATATCGTTGGCTAGCCTTATGGTATCAACAACATCGCTTAAATGCTCCTTTGTATCCTTTTTAAGTTGATAAGTGCAATGTTTCTCTGAACCCTTGCAAAGCAAATTAACCACTTTACAGCCTGATTCCTTAATCCACCTCAACGAACTGCCCCCATCGACAAAACCCAACACCTCAATTTTATCAATGTATCCGTTTGCTCTCGCCCATTCTGCTATCTTCTGTACCGACTTGAATTCGCCTTCCGAGACTCGTGCCGATGCAACTTCCACACGATCTACCTTCAACTCGTCAAGCAACAAGCTTGTTATACTAACCTTTTCTTGCGTCGAAAACGAAACGCCTGAAGTTTGTTCCCCATCCCTAAGGGTAGTATCCATTATCTCTATTTTCTTCGAACCGTTGGTCATAATACACTATTGGTAAGAAAATCTACGCTCTTTCTCGTATTTAATTATTGCCTCCTTGTTTGATAACAGGAAGTCTATATCATCAAGTCCATTTAGTAGGCACTCTTTTTTGTACTGGTTTATTTCAAAAGTCTCTACACTGCCGGTTGCATTATTCTTTATAGTCTGCTCTTCCAAATTTACGGTAACTGTCGTTTCAGAATCTTTTGATGACAAATCAAACAGCTCTCTCAAAAACTCCTCACTTACCACAACAGGTAATATTCCGTTGTTCAAAGCATTATTCCTGAATATATCTGCAAAAAAGCTTGACACAACTACCTTGAATCCATACCCGGCAATTGCCCATGCGGCATGTTCTCTACTACTGCCACTACCAAAGTTTTTCCCTGCCACCAATACCTCTCCCGAGTATTTAGGATTGTTAAGAACAAAATCCTCCCTTGGATGTCCATCCTTATTGTATCGCCAATCTGCAAAAAGATTGTTCCCAAAACCCTCACGAGTGGTCGCCTTCAAAAAACGTGCAGGGATTATCTGATCAGTATCAACATTTTCTATTGGTAGTGGTACGTATGTAGATGTTATTGTCTTAAATTTATCCATTTCAATTCAATCTTTTAAGGTTTTGTAATCTTACCATTTATCGCAACTGCTGCAGCAACTATGGGGCTTGCCAAAAATGTTCTAGCTCCTGGTCCCTGTCTGCCCTCAAAATTCCTGTTAGATGTCGATACTGCATACTTTCCTGCAGGAACTTTGTCGTCATTCATTGCCAAGCATGCTGAACAGCCCGGTTGCCTCAATTCAAATCCTGCTTCCTCCAAAACATCTTTCAAACCCTCTTCCTCTATCTGTTTGCGCACCTTCCAACTGCCCGGAACAAGCCACGCCGTTATATTGTCTGCCTTCTTCTTTCCTTTCACATAGTTGGCAAATTGACGGAAATCTTCAATACGCCCATTTGTACAACTACCAAGAAACACATAATCGACCTCTTTCCCTTCAAGCTTTTCTCCCGGGTTCAATTCCATGTAGTTCAACGACTTTTCAAAGGAAATCTTCCCGGCATCATCTATTTGATCAAGTGTAGGAATCCTAGCATCAATCGGCATTCCCATTCCCGGATTGGTACCAAAAGTTATCATAGAAGGTATCTCTGACGCATAAAAAGTCACTTCCTTATCAAACTTAGCATCTTCATCCGTTGTCAAAGTCTTCCAATATTCAACAGCTTCTACCCATTTTTCGCCTTTTGGCGCAAACTCTCGACCTTCAAGATATTTGAATGTTGTCTCGTCTGGAGCAATAAGACCTCCTCGAGCTCCCATCTCAATACTCAAATTACACAAGGTCATCCTCTCTTCCATCGTCAAATTGCGAACCGCCTCTCCGGCATATTCAACAAAATACCCAGTAGCACCTCCTGTCGTGAGCTGTGAAATCATATAAAGTGCCATATCTTTTGCACCTACTTTGTCGCGTAGCTTACCCTCAAAGTTCACTCTCATAGTCTTTGGCCTTGTCTGCAAAACACACTGTGAAGCAAGAACCATCTCAACCTCACTGGTACCAATACCAAAAGCAATCGCACCAAAAGCACCATGTGTCGATGTGTGACTATCACCACACACAATAGTCATTCCTGGCTGAGTATAACCATTCTCAGGACCTATAACATGCACAATGCCGTTCTTCGGATTGCCCAAACCATAATAAGTCAATCCAAAATCTTTAGCATTCTTTGCCAGCGTCTCAACCTGCGTGCGCGACACCTTATCACGAATAGGCAATTCCTGATTCATCGTCGGTATGTTGTGATCTGCAGTAAGAATTGTTTGTTCAGGTCTAAAAACCTTTATTCCTCTTCTCCTCAAACCATCAAAAGCCTGAGGACTTGTAACCTCGTGAGCCAAGTGTCTGTCAATATATAACTGTGTCGGGCCATCTTTCACAGTGGTAACCACATGTGCATCCCATATTTTATCAAAAAGCGTTTTCATTCAATTTATCTAATAGTTCTGTTTATATTTAATATCTATCTATTCTGTAAACTTATTCACTGCATCAATAAAAGCCTCAACCGATGCCGCCACAATATCCGTATTGGCAGAAAAACCATAATAGTAAACACCATTATACTCCACCTGCATATGGACTTTACCTGTGTCGTCACTTCCATGATCTATTGCTTGTATCAAAAACTCCTGAATGCGCATCTCTCTGCTTATAATTTTCTTAACCGCACCTATTGCAGCATCCACTGGACCATTTCCTCTTGCTGTAGCCTCAAACTTCTCTCCCGCAATATCCAATCCTATACTTGCAACAACCTTCACTCCAATACCACAAACAACTTGAAGATAATCTATCTTAATTCTGCTCAGCTTTGCCTCTTTACCAACCAAAATCAATATGTCATCATCATTAACGCTCTTCTTCTGATCGGCAAGATTCAAAAACTTCTCATACACTCCGTTCAACTCCTCACTCGAAAGCTTAACTCCTAACAGCTCCAACCGGTTCTTCAAAGCAGCTCTGCCGCTTCTTGCAGTCAACACAATGGAATTATCAACAATACCCACATCTTTAGGATCTATAATCTCGTATGTAGACACATTTTTCAATACACCATCTTGATGTATTCCCGACGAATGCGCAAAAGCATTCCTACCCACAATCGACTTATTTGGCTGTACTGGCATATTCATCAAGCTCGAAACCAATCTACTAGTTGAATATATATGTTGTGTATTAATATTAGTCTCAAATCCCCTATCCTTATGACTTTTCAGCGCCATCACCACCTCTTCAAGCGATGTATTACCCGCACGCTCTCCAATCCCATTAATTGTCACTTCAACCTGCCTCGCTCCATTTATAATTCCCGATAAGGTATTAGCAGTTGCCATACCAAGGTCTTGATGGCAGTGTGTAGACAATATTGCATCCTTCAAATCAACATTGTCCACCAAATATTTAATCTTCGCACCATACTCATCAGGAAAACAATATCCGGTAGTGTCCGGTATGTTGATTACTGTTGCTCCGGCATACACCACCTCCTGAACAACTCTTGCCAAATACTCATTTTCTGTTCTCCCGGCATCTTCCGCATAAAACTCCACATCATCCACAAAGTTCCTCGCATACTCAACCGCCCTTTTCGCACGCTCAATAATATCCTCCCTATTGGAGTTAAACTTGTATTTAATATGATAATCTGAAGTTCCGATACCCGTGTGAATTCTCTTTCGCTTGGCATACTGCAAAGCCTCTGCCGCAACATCTATATCCTTCTCAACAGCTCTCGTTAGTGCACATATAACTGGCCAAGTCACAGCCTTAGATATTTCCACAACCGAGTTAAAGTCCACCGGACTGGAAATAGGGAATCCCGCCTCTATTACGTCAACGCCCAATAGTTCCAACGCCTGAGCAACTTGTATCTTCTCAATCGTATTTAGCTGACAACCTGGCACTTGCTCACCATCTCTTAATGTAGTATCAAAAATATATACTCTTTCCATATCCGACATAATAAAATACTTTACTCTATATCTATATAAAAAAATAACCTCTCTCACGTGTGAGAAAGGTTATCGATTTTATTTTTAATACAAACTATTGATATGCCAGTCTCACCCCCTAAACCTTTTTAGAAGTAAAATAGAAATGACTAGAATATCTATATTGTATTGCATAACGCTTAATAAAAACCTATTTGTTGATTGCAAAGTAAAAGTAAAAATTCAAATAAACAAAACTTTTGATAGAAATTATCTCATATTTTTACAAAATGAGCATTTTTTCCTCTTTTTGCTTCATTTCGAAAGATACAAACGAACTGTTCACCTACTTATTTTACTCAAACTATCCACCAAAGTCATCAAACATTATCATCTCGCGAGAAACACCGAGGTCTTCAAGCATCTTCTGAGCTGCAGCAGCCATAGGTCCGGGTCCGCACATGTAATATTCAATATCTTCTGGAGCTTCGTGATCCTTCAAATAGGTATCATAAATCACCTGATGAACAAAACCTGCAGTGTACTTCACTCCTGCCTCATCTGCCTTAGGATCCGGACGGTCCAAAGCAAGATGGAATGAGAAATTAGGAAATTCCTTCTCCAATTCATGGAAATCATCAAGATAGAAAGCTTCAACTAAAGCTCTTGCACCATAGAAGAATGACATCTTCCTATCCGTTGTATGCAATGTTTTTGTTAGGTGCATAATCTGTGAACGAAGCGGCGCCATCCCCGCACCTCCTCCAATCCATAACATCTCTCTCTTGCTATCGATAATTGGATGGAACTCTCCATAAGGCCCTGACATCATCACTTTGTCTCCTGGTTTAAGACTAAATATATAAGATGACACTATACCGGGGTTCACATTCATCCACGTACCCTTTGCTCTGTCAAATGGGGGTGTAGCCACACGAACGTTTAGAGTTATAATGTTCCCTTCTGCAGGATAGTTAGCCATAGAATATGCACGTGATGCCTCTTCATCATTCTTTGCAACAAGATCCCACATTTTAAATTTATCCCATTCTGATTTATACTTATCATCTATCTGAAAATCAGAATATTTAACCTGTCCATATGCAGGAACACGTATCTGGCTGTATGCACCTGGCAAAAAGTTCAGTGTCTCTCCTTCAGGCAACTTTACTACAAACTCCTTGATAAATGATGCAACGTTTCTATTTGATACAACTTCACACTCCCATTCCTTAATTCCGAACACTTGTTCTGGAACGACTATCTTCAGGTCATTTTTTACCTTGACCTGACAGCTCAAACGCCAATCATTAAGCTGTTCCTTTCTTGAGAAGTGCCCTTTTTCTGTAGGAAGTATTTCTCCACCTCCTTCAATAACTCTACAACGACACTCACCACAAGTTCCCTTGCCACCACAAGCCGATGAAAGAAATATTTTATTATTTGACAACGTATTCAACAGCGAATCACCCATTGGCACTTCAATTTCCTTGTCCTTATCATCATTAATAGTGATTTTCACATTGCCTGATGGCAATAGCTTCTCTTTTGCTATTAATATCACAATAACCAGGACAAGAATAATTATAAGAAACACTATTACACTAGTCCATATAGTCAACCCACTTACACTCAATATTACGTTCATACCAGTACACTTAAAAAATTATTCTGTGTTATATTTATTTTTTATATGCTAATCCCTGAAAAACTCATAAAGCCTATGGCCATCAATGCCGTAACAATAAAAGTGATTCCCAATCCTCTCAAAGGCTTTGGAACATCGGAGTATTCCAGCTTTTCACGTATAGCAGCCATACCTACTATCGCCAAAAGCCAACCTATACCCGAACCAAAAGCATACGATGCAGCCATACCTATGTTAGCAAACTCTCTCTGCTGCATAAATAAAGATCCTCCGAGAATGGCACAATTCACAGCAATCAGAGGAAGAAATATACCTAAAGAAGCATAAAGCGATGGACTAGCCTTCTCAATTATCATCTCAACCAATTGAACGATAGCTGCAATTACCGCAATAAAAATAAGCAAACTAAAAACGCTTAAATCCACATCTGCAAACTGGTCGCCCAGCCACACTAGAGCTCCCGCCTTCAACACATAATTTTCCAATAAATAGTTGACCGGTAGTGTTACAACCAAAACAAAGGTCACAGCAGTACCCAATCCCAATGCCGTCTTTACGTCCTTCGATACAGCTAAGAATGAACACATTCCTAAGAAGTATGCGAAAATCATATTATCGACAAATATCGACCGTACAATTAAATTAATTGCCTCCATATATTTTTCAGTTATTTACTATTAAACTTAATTGTTATCCTCTTGAAGTTCAGGATTCCTAGATCTGTGTATCCAGATAATCACCGCAACTATCAGTATAGCCATTGGTGCGAGCATCATCAAACCATTATTTTGATAACCGGCATCATAGAACGATTGAGGAATAACTTGATAGCCTAAAAGTTGGCCGGAACCTAAAAGCTCCCTAAAAAATCCAACCACTACCAATATCCATCCATAACCTAAACCATTACCTATTCCATCCAAAAACGAAGGCCACGGACCATTACCCATTGCAAACGCCTCAAGACGACCCATAAGAATACAGTTAGTAACTATCAACCCCACAAAAACTGACAACTGTTTGTTTACATCATATGCAAAAGCTTTCAGAACCTCACTAACTATTGTCACCAACGAAGCAGCAACAACAAGTTGAACTATAATTCTAATTCTTGTAGGAATAGTATTACGTAAAAGAGAAATAATAACATTCGAAAATGCAACTACAAACGTCACTGCAATTGCCATAACTATGGCTGGCTCTAACTTAGACGTTACTGCAAGTGCTGAACATATCCCCAACACTTGAACCAAAATAGGGTTATTCTTACTTAACGGACCTAAAAGTGCCGCCTTTGTTTTACTATTTAATAGTGCCATATCTATTTATTATTCAAATTCATAAAAAATTTCTCATACTGACCAACACTCTCAATAAACATTCTGCTGACGCCGCTACTCGTTATCGTACCTCCGGATATTCCATCAACATAGTCACGTCTTGAATCGGATTGACCGGGCTTAACAACTGCTATCGATAAAAACTGACTATCTTTGATAAGTTTCTTACCCTCAAACTGTGATGAGAATTTGCTATTTGCAATCTCTGCCCCCAATCCGGGTGTCTCACTGGCATGACCAAAATCAGTACCATAAATTGTGCTACCATCCTCTTCAACGGCCAAATAACCCCAAATAGCTCCCCACAGTCCTGCGCCATTCATTGGAACAACGTATATCTTTTTGTTGTCTTTCATTACCTCATATACAGGAAGTCCTTCCTTTTTTGGGTCTGTTAATTCAGTCGAAAAGGCCTTATCTTCTGGCTCTATCCCTTCTGTTCCTTCTATTTTATTACCATCAGGAGTAATAAGATATGCATTAGTAAACAACTCGTCATATTTCTGCTCTGCCTCATCTGCAGATGCATCAACATTCAACGATCGTAACAACTGTTGCATTTTGTCTATATTATCGTTAGCAATCTGCTTACCAAGTAAAACTTGATGGGTGAAAGACAAACCTAATGCAACTATAACAACAAGGACTACTGAATATAATATCGTATATAAATTACCTTCTCTTTTCATAGTTCTACTCATTTATTACCGTTAGTAGTTACTCCGACACTCACTCTTTTCATACGACGTTTAATGTTAGCATCCACCACATAGAAATCTATCAGAGGAGCAAAAGCATTCATAAAGATGATTGCAAGCATCATACCTTCTGCATAGCCTGGGTTAAACACTCGTATCGTGATTGCCAAAAATCCAACAAGGAATCCAAATATCCACTTTCCTTTTTCTGTTCTGGCAGAAGTAACCGGATCAGTTGCCATAAATACTGCTCCAAATGAGAATCCACCTAACACAAAGTGATAATAAACAGGCATCTCCATCAAAGGATTCTTACCAAACAAGTTGATAAGTAACACTGATATCAAACCACCTAAGTAAACAGAAACCATTGTCTTCCAACTTCCAACTCCGGTCATTATTAGAATAATAGCACCAATAAGAATTGCCAATGTTGAAACCTCTCCAATTGAACCAGGTATAAAACCGAAGAACATATCACTGAATGACAGTGGTTGTCCTACAACACCCGTAAATGCAAAATCTGAAAAATTAGCAACTTCAGTTGTGTTGATCTGTCCGAGTGGAGTGGCTCCTGAAAAAGAATCTATTGCTGTTCCACCACCAAGCCCTAAAGCACTTTTAGTTCTTACCCACACATGATCCCCTGACATCATTGATGGATATGAGAAGAATAAGAACGCTCTGGCAATCAATGCAACATTAAATACATTATAACCTGTACCTCCAAAAACCTCTTTTGCAAAAACTACCGAAAATGCTGTTGCAACGGCAATCATCCAGAGTGGAGTATCTACAGGCATAATCATAGGTATGAGAATACCTGAAACCAAAAAACCTTCGGCAACTTCCTCATTCTTATGTTGTGCAACGGCAAACTCAATACCCAAACCCACAACATACGATACTATAATTTGAGGCAATATTGCCAAAAGACCATAAAAAAACTTAGGAAAGAAAGCCGCATCTTTGCCTATCGCAAGATAGTGCTGATAACCCAAGTTATACATTCCAAATAGTAATGCAGGAATTAGAGCCAAAACCACAATTATCATAGTTCGCTTAGAATCACGAGAATCGTGAATATGCACTCCGGACTTCGAAGTCGTATTGGGAACAAAAAGAAATGTCTCAAATGCATCATAAGTAGAGTGTAGCCATCTTAGTTTTCCACCCTCTTCGAACTTTGGCTTTATCTTATCAAGATAATTTCTTAACGCTTTCAAAGTGATAAAATTTATTTGTTTTTTATTGATTCTAAAATAATAACCATATTACTCCATCTCTTTTCGGAGCATATCCAAACCTATTCTAATGATTCGCTGAATCTCCAATTTTGAAGTATCAACAAACTCACACAAAGCAAAATCCTCAGGAGCAACTTCATAGATACCCAACTGCTCCATTCTATCTATGTTAAACGCAATAGTTGCTTTAATGAGTTGTTCAGGGAATATATCCATAGGAAATACCTTATCGTATTCATTCGAAACTATTATAGCCCTTGGTCCGCCTAATATACGCGAATCCATACGATATTTTTTATTTCTGTGCTTATATGTAGGTCCGGCACTGTATCTATTGGCTGAGAACGAAGCCCAACCCATAAACTCATGCACATCATCTCCTTCAGGGATTACTGTTATCTGAGAATGATAAGCTCTTAGTACTCCATCTCGCTCTATTTTTCTACCTGTAAGCACATTGCCACTTATGTAACGGAGGTTAATGCCTTCAGTAACATTACCTTCAAAAATAGAACTTAGTACTGTACCAATAACCATATTATAATAACCCTTTTCCTTTACTTCCGATCCGGTAAGAGCAACCATACGAGTCAAGTCTGTCACACCTTTGTTAAACAATCGTCCCAACAAAACAACATCTATTGCACTTAACGTCCATACAGTCTCACCTCTGTTAACAGGTTTAATATGATTGATCTGCACCCCAACATTACCGGCTGGATGTGGTCCTTCAAACTCTGTTAGCACAACATTCTTTGCATTACGCATCACTACGCTTTTGCAATTTGAGCTGACCGATAGATATACCTTGCCGGAGGTAAGCTTTGCCAGTGCATCAACACCTGCTTGAAAATCTTCACCTTGTTCCTTCAAAATAAAACCATATGAAGGTGCCAATGGGGAAGAATCAAACCCCGTTATAAAAACATCGCGTGGTTCTTTGTTTGGGTCAGCAACAACATCATACGGACGCTGTCTGATTACAAACCAAAGACCTGCTTCAAGAATCGATTTCTTAATATCCTCTTTCGATAGTGCATTAACACTTTTTTTACCAAAATCGATATATTCATTCTCCGAATCTGCTTTCACTATAATATTCAGGATTCTTCTCTTCTCACCTCTTTCAACCTCCGTCACTTCACCGCTCACAGGCGAAGCAAACAAGATTTCAGGATGGTCCTTAGCATAAAACAGCGGGCTACCTGCTTTAACACGATCCCCTACTCTAACGCTTAATTTAGGAATAATACCTGTATAGTCTTCTGGACATATTTTTACAAACTCACTTTTCACAGCTCCACGCATGACCTTTTCAGTCTCTCCGAGCAGAGGAATTTGTAAACCTTTCTTTATTTTTATCCGATTAGCCATAATATAGATTGATAATGGAAACTATGCCAATTATTTTTTCGATAAACCTAGTACGCAAAGATACACTTTTTCTAGTGAAAAAAGATAAATTGATGAAATATTTCTTTAATCTATAGATAATGTTATTTATTCTCCTCAATACCTGCAAGTTCGGGGTCAATCATTATTCTTCCGCAGTATTCACAAACAATAATCTTCTTGCCAAGTTTAATATCCATCTGCTTCTGAGGTGGTATTTTATTAAAACATCCTCCGCATGCACCTCTCTGAATAGGTACAATGCCCAAACCGTTTCTTGCATTCTTTCTTATTCGCTTAAAAGCTGAAAGCAATCTTGGTTCTATTGTTGCTTCAGTCTTTTTTGCCTTCTCTCTTATCTTCTCTTCGTTTGCTTTCGTTTCAGATACTATCTCATCAAGCTCCTGCTTTTTATGCTCAAGATCTTCGGTCTTTTCTTTCAATGTAACATTAGCATCAGCAATTTGCTCATCAATCTTTTTGATTGATTCTTGAAACTCACCTATATGTTTTTCAGCTAAAGCAATTTCAAGAGTCTCAAACTCTATCTCTTTCGAAAGATGGTCATACTCTTTGCTGTTTCGCACGTTGTCAAGCTGATTGTTGTATTTTTCAATTTTGATTTTTCCGGTCTCAATCTTAGCCTTCAACTGCTTTATTTCTTCATTGAACTGCTTCTTTTCCAGCTCAAAATTGTTAATACGTGTTCCCAAACCCGCAATCTCATCATCTAGATCTGCAACTTCAAGAGGCAATTCGCCCCTCAACGTCTTAATTCTATCAATCTCTGAAAGATATGACTGAAGCTTTTGAAGAGATTTAAGCTTATCTTCAACTGAAACCTCTTGTTCTGTACTCTTTTTCTTTGCTGCCATAATTAAACTTCTTTTGTTAATAAAAAATGTAGTAATCAAACGCCTTACTTACGTCGTATTACCACATTATTATCTGCAAGCGCGGGACCCAGTCAAACCGCCTGACTTACAGGTACTTTACAGGGTTAGAATCAAACCCTGATTTATGTAGCACAAAGTTACTAATTTTTCTTGAAATCACATCATAAAAAATATCTTTTGTGCATACCTCTGATTCATAATGCCCAACTACTGTAAGTAATATTTTCTCTTCAACATCCAAAAAATCATTATACTTGGCCTCACCGGTCAAAAATGCGTCTGCACCATACGATATTGCAGTAGGAATAAGAAACGCACCGGCACCACCACATAGTCCAACATCATGTATTTCTCTCCCGGTAATTTTCGTATGTCTTATTGTAGGCAATTTAAAAGTATCCTTCAGCATATAAAGAAAATCCTGCTCTGCCATAGGCTCCGGCAATACACCAACAACCCCACTACCAGCCTCATTCCATTCGTTTTCAAGTGGATACAAATCAAAAACTGGTTCCTCATATGGATGAACCGACAACAGGGCTCGCACAACCTCTACTTTTCTGTAGACAGGTATAATAGTCTCAACTCTGACCTCATCCTCCGTATGAAGTTCACCAATCTCTCCTACATACGGATTAGCCTTTTCCTTTGCTCTAAATGTGCCATGACCCAATAAATTATAACTGCAGCTGTCATAATTACCAATATGCCCCGCACCTGCATTAAAGAGTGCATTTCTAACACTCTCTGCATGCTCAATCGGCACCATAGTCACAATCTTCAGAAGTGAGTTTTCTATTGGTTTCAATATCTTCAAATTCTGCAAGCCAAGCATTTCTGCCAACTTGTAATTGACACCACTCTTGGCATTATCCAGGTTGGTATGTGCTGAATAGATTGCTATATCATTTTTTATAGCATTTATCATACATCTCTCAACGTAGTTTTTACCTGTCAACGACTTAAAAACTCTGAATGCCAGAGGGTGATGCGAAATTATTAAATTACAACCTAACGATATGGCCTCTTCGACCACATTCTCTGTGACTTCTATTGCTATAAGAACACCTTTAACATCGCGACTCATGTCTCCTACTTGAAGTCCGCTGTTGTCATAGGATTCTTGCAACCCCAATGGAGCAACATTCTCAATTAACTGAACTATATCTCTGATTTTCATGATAAATTATTATTTACAGCTGTATTATTACTAATTAATGCATTTACAACGCAACATAAATAAACAACAATTTGAATGATCAATTTATGGGGAACATCTTTCTCATGGTGTCAGAAAATACTGCTCCAATAATATCACATCCAAACTCAAACCATCCGTTGTTGGTCGATGCAAAAGATGCACCCGTTGACAAAAATATATAATTATTTTCATGTTTCTATTGCGGCAATACTACCGCGCTAAAAAACAATAAAAACGAAGCTATCAATAAAGTTTTTCTCATATCTATCAAATTAAAATCGAACAAATCCTCAGACAAACAAAGTTAACAAAAAAAAATAAAAAAAGCGCTACGATCACTCGCGGCGCTTTTCAATAATGTTTAACATTTTAAAATCACAGCTTCGTTGTCACTGCATCATCACGAAAGTGTTTGGATTTCCGTCGTTTACAGATGATGAATAACAACGTTTATCATTAAATTCCTACTTTTCTTCTTTTTCAGAATCTGTTTTAACTTCTTCAGTTGCCTCATCTTTTACAACTTCTTCTTTAGCATCTTCCACCTCTGGTGCTGAAACTTCATCTTTAACCTCTTCTACTTTAGCAGAGTCCTGTCCTTCAGATTTTGCTTCTTTATTCTCATTAACAGAAGTTGCTGTTGCTTGTGATTCTACTGCATCTGCTGAACGACTCTTCCTACGTGAACGACGTGTACGAGTCTTCTTAGTAGTAGTTTCGCTTAGCATATTTTCATTGAAATCAACTAATTCGATAAAACACATAGATGCATTATCACCTAAACGAGTTCCTGTTTTTAATATTCTTGTATAACCTCCTGGTCTATCACCCACTTTTTGTGATACAACCTGAAAAAGCTCTGTAACTGCCTGTTTATTCTGCAACTTGCTAAAAGCCTGACGCCTTGCATTAGTCGTATCTTCTTTGCTCGTAGTTATTATCGGCTCAACATACTTTCTCAGCTCTTTAGCCTTAGCTTCAGTGGTGAAAATACGTTTGTGCATAATCAACGAAGTTGCCATGTTTGCCATCATAGCTGAACGATGCGCACTTGTACGGCTTAAATTATTATTTGATTTTCTATGTCTCATTGTAGTTTTCTATTCTTTGTCTAGTTTATATTTTGATATATCCATACCAAAGGTTAGATCTAACCCATCAAGTAACTCCTCGAGTTCTGCTAAAGACTTCTTTCCGAAGTTACGGAATTTTAAAAGATCATTCTTGTTATGGGATACCAACTGTCCTAAGTTCTCAACATCAGCAGCCTTCAAACAATTCAAAGCCCTAACTGATAGGTTAAGATCTGAAAGTTTGCGCTTAAGTAATTGCCTCATGTGCAATACCTCTTCATCAAACTCTTCGATGCTTTCCGAATCAGTTGTTTCCAACATTATATTGCTGTCTTCCGAGAACAATACAAAATGCTGAATCAATATCTTGGCTGCCTCTTTTAATGCCTCTTTAGGCTCGATAGAACCATCGGTATCTATTTCAATAATCAACTTTTCGTAGTCAGTCTTCTGTTCTATACGAAAATCCTCAATGCTATACTTAACATTTCGTATTGGCGTAAAGATTGAATCTATTGCTATAAGCTGAACATCGTCTTTAGGCAACATCTCTCTGTTTTCATCAGCAGGAACGTAGCCACGACCTTTGTTGATGGTCAACTCTATTCGCAAGTTGACTTTTTTGTTCATCTTGCAAATAACTAACTCAGGATTCAACACTTCAAAGCCTGTTAACAACTTACCAATATCTCCAGCTTTAAATACTTCCTTACCCGAGATAGAAACAACTACTTTTTCGTCCTCAAAATCTTCAACTATCCTCTTAAACCTTACTTGCTTAAGATTCAAGATTATTCCCGTCACATCTTCAATCACGCCAGGTATAGTTGCAAACTCATGATCAACCCCATCAATCTTGATGGAAGTGATGGCAAAACCTTCAAGTGACGATAGTAAAATACGACGTAGAGCATTACCTATAGTTACACCATAGCCTGGCTCTAAAGGACGAAATTCAAATTTACCGGAGAAATTATCCTCCTGTAACATAATTACTTTGTCGGGTTTTTGGAATTCTAATATTGCCATGAAATTATTGTTTAGAATATAATTCTACGATGAGTTGTTCTTTAATGCTTTCTGGAATATCTGCTCTTTCTGGTATGTGTAGTAACTTACCACTCTTAGAACTATTATCCCACTCCAGCCACGGATATTTACTGTGATTAAAACCAGCAAGTGAATTAACAATCACTTCCAACGATTTTGATTTTTCACGTACACCTATCACATCTCCTGCTTCAACAGTGTATGAAGGGATGTTTACAACCTTCCCATTAACCACAATGTGCTTGTGTGAAACTAACTGACGTGCTGCTGAACGAGTTGGTGCAATACCTAAACGGAATACTACATTATCTAAACGCTGCTCCAACAATTGTAGCAAAACCTCACCTGTAATACCTCTACTACGAAGTGCTTTGTCAAATGTTCTTCTAAATTGTTTTTCTAACACACCGTACGTATACTTTGCACGTTGTTTTTCTCGCAACTGAATACCGTATTCTGATGTCTTCCTACGGCGTGAATTGCCATGCTGGCCCGGTGGATAGTTCTTCTTAGATAGTACTTTATCCGGACCGAATATAGGCTCGCCAAATTTCCTGGCGATCTTTGATTTTGGACCAATATATCTTGCCATTGTTACAAATTAAACTTTTTAACTGAAGCCTAAACTGTGCAGCCGCGATTACAGAGAAGTTGTGGTGTAATCAAATCACAGCTCAAGTTTCAACATTAATGAAACTTAAATTATTAATTGATTAAACTTTCCTTGCCTTAGGTGGCCTACATCCATTATGTGGTAATGGAGTAACATCAACAATTTCTGTAACCTCTATACCTGAACCATGTATTGTACGGATTGCTGACTCTCTGCCATTCCCTGGACCTTTTACAAAAACTTTCACTTTCCTTAGGCCCAAATCGTAAGCAACCTTTGAACAATCCTGGGCAACCATCTGCGCTGCATATGGAGTGTTCTTCTTCGAGCTCCTAAAGCCCATCTTGCCTGCTGATGACCAGCTTATCACTTCTCCATCCTCATTTGTCAATGAAACAATTATATTGTTGAATGAAGATGATATATGTGCCTGACCCACTGCAGACACTTTTACATTTCTTTTCTTTGTTGCAACTGTTCTCTTTGCCATCTTATTAACCTCTATTATTTAGTAGCTTTTTTCTTATTTGCAACGGTTTTCTTCCTTCCCTTACGTGTTCTTGCATTATTCTTTGTGCTCTGGCCACGTACAGGTAAACCGATACGATGTCTAATTCCACGGTAACAACCTATATCCATCAATCGCTTGATATTTAGCTGTACCTCTGAACGAAGATCTCCTTCTACCTTGAATTCTGTTGAAATTATCTCTCTGATTCTGGCAGCCTGGTCGTCAGTCCAATCCTTTACTTTGATATCTCTATCAACTTCTGCTTTCTTCAAAATGGTGTTAGCCGAACTGCGACCAATTCCGTAAATATATGTGAGAGCTACTTCTCCTCTCTTATTCTGTGGCAGGTCGACACCAACAATTCTTATTGCCATATATAGATTATATTTGTAGTTTATAATTTAGCCCTGTCTTTGTTTAAACTTAGGGTTCTTCTTATTGATTATATATAAACGGCCTTTCCTTCTTACTATCTTGCAATCAGCCGAACGTTTTTTTAATGAGGCTCTTACTTTCATAATTTTATACTGTTATTTCTTCGTTATTCTCTTTTAGTTTACTTATATCTAAAGGAGATCCTACCTTTTGTAAGATCATACGGTGACATCTCAACTCTCACTCTATCTCCCGGCAAAATACGAATATAGTGCATCCTCATCTTGCCTGAAATGTGAGCTGTAATCTCATGCCCGTTTTCCAATTCAACTCGAAACATTGCATTAGACAATGCTTCAATAATTGTTCCATCCTGTTCTATAGATGCTTGTTTAGCCATATCTTGTTTAAAAGTTTTTTATTAGTTAATGAATTCAAAGGTCGAAAGTATATCTGCTTTACCATTTACTATTGCTATAGTATGCTCAAAATGTGCCGATGGTTTCCTATCTTTCGTTCTAACAGTCCAACCATCATCCTCAAAAATAACTTTCTTTCCACCCATATTTATCATTGGCTCTATAGCTATACACATACCGTTTTGAATCATGGGTCCGGTACCTCTCCTACCATAGTTTGGAACCTCTGGTGCCTCATGCATCTGTCTCCCAATGCCATGTCCAACCAAATCCCTTACTACAGAGTATCCATTGCTTTCGCAATATTGTTGAATTGTATAGCCAATATCGCCTATTCTCTTTCCTTCTTGAGCTTGCTCAATACCCTTATACAAAGACTCCTTAGTTACCTCTAGGAGTTTCTTTACTTGAGTATCCACGTCTCCCACACAAAATGTATATGCAGAATCACCGCAAAATCCATTTAACTGAGTGCCACAATCTACCGATATAACATCGCCTTCTTGCAGGGGAATATTATTAGGTATGCCATGTACCACATGTTCGTTTACAGAAGTACAAATTGAATTGGGAAAACCTCCGTATCCTAAAAAACTCGGAATAGCGCCATGATCTCTAATAAACTCATCTGCTATCTTGTCAAGTTGTAGAGTAGTGATTCCTGGCTTGATATGTTTAGACAACTCACCCAGTGTCATGCCAACCAAACGATTTGCTGCTCGCATGAACTCTATCTCATCCGCCGTTTTAAGTATTATAGATCTGCTATTCATAACTCTAAACAATTAATATGCAGCTATTGAACCGGTGCGACCTTTTATTTTTGCCCCTGACTTCAAAAAGCCGTCGTAATGCCTCATCAACAAGTGACTCTCTATTTGCTGTAATGTGTCCAATACAACTCCTACAAGAATCAAAAGAGATGTTCCACCAAAAAACTGTGCAAACTGAGTATTAATACCCATCAACCTTGCAAATGCAGGTAATATCGCAACTATTGCCAAGAAAATTGAACCTGGCAAAGTAATCCTCGACATTATGGTATCAATATATTCTGCTGTTTTCCTACCTGGTTTAACACCTGGAATGAAACCATTATTTCGTTTCAAGTCTTCAGCCATCTGCATAGGATTAACAGTAATTGCTGTATAAAAGTATGTAAATGCAATAATTATAATTGCAAAAATAAAATTATACCAAAAACTGGTGAAATCCATCAATGATGCCCAAAAACCTCCTCCTTCTTTCACAGTAAACTGTGCAATAGTCAAAGGTATGAACATGATAGCTTGAGCAAAAATTATAGGCATAACGTTAGCAGCATTAACCTTAAGAGGTATATACTGTCTTACGCCACCATATTGCTTGTTCCCTACAATTCTCTTTGCATATTGAACCGGAACTTTCCTAACTCCCTGAACCAACATTATCGCAGCAGCTGTAACGGCAACCAAGAATAATAATTCAAGAAGCAAAATAACCAAACCTCCGGGAGCATTGATCAATCTGTCAAATTCTGCAACAAGCGCATGAGGTAACCTGGCTATAATACCAATTAAAATAATGAAAGAAATTCCATTACCGATACCCTTGTCGGTTATACGTTCACCCAACCACAATACGAACATACTTCCACCGGCCAATATTATAGTGGATGGCAACACCCAATCCCAAAAACCACCGGGAATTGCAGATCCAACAGCACCATACAAATATGCCGGACCTTGAATGATAAGGATAGCTACAGTCAAATAGCGTGTGTACTGATTAATCTTAGTACGACCACTCTCTCCCTCTCGTTGCATCTTTTGAAATGCAGGTATAGCTATGCCTAACAACTGCATAACAATTGATGCAGAAATGTATGGCATGATACCCAAAGCAAAGATAGAAGCATTTGCAAACGCTCCTCCGGAAAACATATCAAGCAAGCTCAAAAGTCCTGAACTTGCTCTCGATTGAAGTGAAACAAGCGCCTCTGGATTGATTCCAGGCAATACAACAAACGAACCGAATCGATATATTGCAATAAACCCAATCGTTATAAGTATCCTCTGACGAAGATCCTCAATTTTCCATATATTCTTTATCGTTTGTACAAATCCCATTTCATCAGAGTTTTACAACGGTTCCACCTAAAGAAGTTATTGCCTCTTCTGCTGACTTAGAGAAAGCATTAGCAGTCACATCTAATTTTGCAGTCAATGTACCTCTGCCCAAAATCTTAACTAAATCTTTCTTGCCAATATAACCTGCATCTCTAAGCAATTCGATGTCAACCTTAGTAACTTTTCTATTATCTGCAATCTCTTGAAGTGTATCTAAGTTCAATGCTTTATATTCAACACTTTTTAATGGCTTAAACCCAAACTTAGGCACTCTACGCTGCAAAGGCATCTGACCTCCCTCAAAACCGATCTTCTCAGAATAGCCTGATCTTGACTTCTGTCCTTTATGTCCTCTGGTAGATGTTCCACCCAAGCCTGAACCTTCACCTCTACCGATTCTTTTTCTTGTCTTTGTGGCACCTGCAGCCGGTTTTAAATTTGATAAACTCATTTTATATATCTTTTTAACCGTTTTTTATTCTACTACTGTAACCAGGTGATTTACTTTATTGATCAAACCTCTAATAACTGGATTATCATCATGTTCAACCACTTGATTCATTTTGGTTAGTCCTAAAGCATCTAACGTCCTTTTCTGATCCTTCGGAGCACCAATTCTACTCTTAGTCTGTTTTATTGTTAATGTTGCCATTTCAAAATAATTTATCCGTTAAAAACTTTATCCATACTAACACCTCTGTTCTGAGCAACCATATATGGATCTCTTAGTTCGGTCAATGCCTCAATAGTAGCTTTAACTAAGTTATGAGGATTTGATGAACCTTTGGATTTTGCCAAAACATCAGTAATACCAACACTCTCAAGCACAGCACGCATAGCACCTCCTGCCTTAACTCCGGTACCCATAACAGCTGGTTTCATAAAAACCTCTGCTCCGCCAAAACGAGCCGTTTGTTGATGAGGAATAGTTCCTTTATAAATTGGAACCTTGATTAAGTTCTTCTTTGCAGCTTCCATACCCTTAGCTATAGCAGTGGTAACTTCACCTGCTTTACCTAATCCCCATCCAACAATTCCATCTTCGTTACCTACCACTACCATAGCGGCAAACGTAAATGTACGACCACCTTTTGTGACCTTTGTTGTACGATTAATGGCCACCAAACGGTCCTTTAATTCAATATCATTCGTTGATTGTACTTTATTTTTTATCTTAGCCATAATCGTTAAAATTTTAATCCTCCTTTACGTGCAGCTTCTGCTAATTCCTTAACTCTTCCGTGATAAAGATAACCATTTCTATCGAAAGAAACAGACTCTACACCGGCTTCTTTTGCATTTTGCGCTATCAACTCACCAACTTTAGCAGCAATCTCTTTTTTTGTTGCCTTTTCTTCCAAAGACAATGAAGATGCTGAAGCTAAAGTCTTACCTGACAGATCATCTATTACTTGAGCATAAATTTGCTTATTACTTCTGAATACTGTCAAACGGGGTCTCTCGGGAGTACCGTGAACCTTGCCACGAATACGTCTCTTTATTTTATTTCTTTTTTCGTTTTTTGTAATCATTGTGTTCGATAATTTAGATTAAATTATTTAGCAGCTGTCTTTCCAGACTTACGGCGAATTTGTTCACCAACAAACTTGATACCCTTACCTTTATAAGGCTCTGGCTTACGGAATGAACGAATCTTAGCACAAATCTGACCAAGCAATTGCTTATCACAAGACTCAAGAATGATAAGAGGATTCTTGTTTCTCTCCATCTTAGTCTCAATCTTAACCTCTTTAGGCAACTCCATGAAAATGTTGTGAGTAAAACCAAGAGACAACTCAAGGATCTGACCGCTATTAGATACACGATATCCAACACCAACTAACTCCAACTCTTTCTTGAAGCCTTCAGAAACACCAATGACCATATTGTTTAACAATGCACGATACAAACCATGCATGGCTCTATTTTCTTTCTCGTCGTTAGGTCTGGTAATGATTAATTCTCCATCCTTAACCTCGACTTTCATATCATCTGAAACCTTTTGAGTCAACTCACCTTTAGGACCTTTGACTGTAATCAGGTTATCTTTTCCAATTGTAGCCGTAACACCACTTGGTATTGCTATGGGTAATTTTCCAATTCTTGACATTTTTATCTCTCCTCCAAATTAATAAACATAACACAATACTTCGCCACCTATCTTTTGTTCACGGGCTTCCTTATCTGTCATAACTCCATTTGAAGTAGATAATATCGCTATACCCAAACCATTTAGTACTCGAGGCAAATCTTTGTGCCCTACATACTTACGCAAACCTGGTGTAGACACACGCCCAAGTTCTTTTATAGCACTAACTTTATTAACTGGGTCATACTTCAAAGCTATCATGATAGTCCCTTGTGGGCCATCTTCAACAAACTTATAATTCAGTATATAACCTTTGTCATAAAGAATCTTAGTTATATTCTTTTTTAAATTCGATGCGGGAATCTCTACTACTCGATGCTTAGCAAGTATAGCATTCCTAATCCGCGTTAAATAATCTGCTATTGGATCTGTCATTTCTATAATAATTTAAATTGATCCCGACCGTCGGGACAATATTTAACAATTCTCTTTTCTTACCAGCTCGCTTTCTTAACTCCGGGTATCAATCCCTTAGATGCCATTTCTCTAAACTGTATACGAGAAATACCAAACTGACGCATATATCCTTTCGGACGACCGGTTATTTTACATCTATTGTGTAAACGTACTGGAGATGCGTTTTTAGGAATAGATTGAAGAGCCTCATAATTACCTTCTGCCAAATACTTTGCTCTCTTTTCAGCATAACGGGCAACCATCTTAGCTCTCTTAACCTCGCGGGCTTTCATTGATTCTTTTGCCATTCTCTATTGATTTTTATTTTCTGTTTTAAAAGGTAAACCAAACTCTCTCAATAGTGCATATCCTTCCTCATCAGTGTTTGCACTGGTAACGAAAGTAATGTTCATACCTTGCAAACGAGAAACGTTATCTATATTGATCTCAGGAAAAATGATCTGCTCCTCGATACCAAGAGTGTAGTTCCCTCTTCCGTCCAATTTTGCACCAATTCCCTTGAAGTCCCTAATACGTGGAAGTGCTACACGAACAAGTCTTTCCAAAAATTCATACATCATATCATTGCGCAATGTAACTCTTACGCCGATAGGATTCTTTTTACGCAACTTAAAGTTCGAAATATCCTTTTTCGAAACAGTAGGTACTGCCTTCTGACCTGTAATCGCAGTAAGTTCAGTTATTGCATTTTCAATTATCTTCTTATCTGCCACAGCAGCTCCAAGACCTTGGTTGATAACGATCTTTACAAGCTTAGGAGCCTGCATTATCGATGTATAACCAAACTCCTTAACCAAAGAAGGTACAATTCTTTCCTTGTACTCCTTCTTCAAAGTAACTTCGTATTTCATTGTAGTTTCACTCATTTGATTTCCTCCCCTGATCTTTTAGCGTAACGAACTATCTTACCATTATTATCAACTTTTCGGCCTATACGTGTAGGCTTACCTGTCTTAGGATCAATCAAATTAAGATTAGAAATATGAACTGATGCCTCTTTTCTCTCAATACCACCATTTGGGTTTTGAGCATTAGGTTTTGTATGTTTCGATACTATATTTACGTCTTCTACGATTGCGCGATTTTTCTTAACAAGAACTTCTAATACACGTCCGGTCTTGCCTTTGTCCTCGCCGGCATTAACATAAACTGTATCACCTTTCTTTATATGTAATTTCTTCATTGACTATGGTTGTTTTGAAATTATAATACTTCAGGAGCTAATGATACAATCTTCATGTTCGTACTACGAAGTTCACGCGCAACAGGACCAAATATACGACTGCCTCTCAGCTCACCTGCATTGTTCAACAAAACACATGCATTGTCATCAAAGCGTATATATGAACCATCATTACGACGAATCTCTTTCTTAGTGCGTACTACGATTGCTTTTGATATTGCACCTTTCTTGATATCACTCGAAGGAATTGCACTCTTAACTGCAACTACTATAATATCCCCTACTGACGCGTACCTCCTTCCGGTACCACCAAGTACATTGATACATAGAACTTCTCTTGCACCACTGTTGTCAGTAACTGTTAATCTTGATTCTTTCTGTATCATTTTACTTAGCCCTTTCCATTATTTCAACAACTCTCCATCTCTTTGTCTTGCTCAAAGGACGAGTCTCCATTATACGAACTGTATCGCCTATGTTGCAATCGTTCTTCTCATCATGGGCGTGAAATTTCTTCGTTCTATTAACGAACTTCCCATACATAGGGTGTTTCTCCTTCCATTTTACAGCAACAGTAACTGATTTGTCCATCTTATTGCTGAAAACGACCCCGATCTTTTCTTTTCTTAAATTTCTCGTTTCCATCTTTTTAATTATTGATTTTTCAACTCTCTTGCCCTTAATTCAGTATTGATGCGAGCAATAGTTTTACGTTTCTCTTTTATTGAGCCGGAGTTATCAAGTGGAGTAATGCTGTGATTGATTTTCAACAGATTCAATTCTGTCTTTTCAGCATCTAACCTTTCTAATAAATCCTTATCGGGTAACTCTCTTATTTCTTGAATTTTCATTGCTCTCTACTATTTTTTATTGAAGTCATAATCCCTTCTTACAACAAACTTCGTAGTAACAGGAAGCTTCTGAGCAGCTAAACGCAATGCCTCTTGAGCTACCTCATACGATACACCTTCTATCTCAAATAGTATCCTACCGGGAGTTACTGGCGCTACAAATCCTTCCGGATTACCCTTACCCTTACCCATACGTACTTCTGCAGGCTTCTTGGTAATTGGCTTATCAGGGAAAATACGCACCCAAACTTGTCCCTGTCGTTGCATATAGCGTGTTACAGCAACACGAGCTGCCTCAATCTGATTACCTGTAATCCACTTTGACTGTAACGACTTGATACCAAAGGATCCAAATGCCAACTCATTGCCTCTACCGGCATTACCTTTCATGCGACCCTTCTGTTGTCTTCTGAACTTTGTCTTTTTTGGTTGTAACATATTTATCCCTATTAATCGTTTTTATTATTCCTTCTTGAACCACGACGGCCACCTCTACCTCTTCCACCATCTTGACGTCCACGACCTCCTTGAGATCTTGTGTCCTTAGATGTTGTGAAGTTAGGAGCAAGATCCTTCTTACCGTAAATCTCTCCACGGCAAATCCAAACCTTTACACCAATAAGACCAACTTTTGTCAATGCTTCAGACAAAGCATAGTCGATGTCAGCCCTGAAAGTGTGAAGTGGAGTCCTACCCTCTTTGTACATCTCTGTACGAGCCATCTCAGCTCCATTCAAACGTCCTGATACTTGCACCTTTATACCTTCAGCACCCATTCTCATAGTTGATGCAATAGCCATCTTAACTGCACGACGGTAAGCTATCTTACCTTCAATCTGACGTGCAATATTGTTTGCTACGATAACAGCATCAAGTTCAGGCTTCTTTATCTCAAAAATATTGATCTGGATATCCTTATCTGTAAGTTTAGTGAGCTCTTCTTTGAGCTTGTCAACTTCTTGACCACCCTTACCAATAATTATACCAGGTCTCGACGTACATATTGTAATTGTAACAAGCTTAAGAGTTCTCTCAATTACAATCTTTGACACACTAGCTTTTGCAAGACGGGCATTCAAATAGGTCCTAATTTTGTTGTCTTCCAACAAAATATCACCATAATCATTTCCGCCATACCAATTAGAATCCCAACCTTTTACGATTCCAAGACGATTAGATATCGGATTTACTTTTTGTCCCATCTTATTTAATTTTCTCCTTTTTCTTTATTGATTGTATCAACCACAATAGTCACGTGATTTGAACGTTTACGTATCCTATACCCACGTCCTTGTGGTGCAGTGCGCAATCTCTTAAGCATGCTACCTCCATCAACGGATATAGTTTTAATATATAATTCTCCTGTTTCAGCTTTACGTTCATTCTTCTGTTCCCAGTTAGAGATAGCAGACAACAAAAGCTTTTCTACTTTTTGAGCTGCCTCTTTATTAGAGAACTTCAACACTCCCAATGCCTTAAATACCTCCATACCGCGAACCATATCGGCAACGTAGCGCATCTTTCGTGGCGAAGTTGGAACGTTATTCAACCTTGCAAAAGAAATCTCTCTTCGAGCTTCCTTACGCTGTTCAGCTGATATTCTTTTTCTAGCACTCATCTTTCTTTAAGTTTTATCTTTATTTCTTTCTGTTACCTGCGTGTCCGCGGAACGTACGTGTTAATGCAAATTCACCTAGTTTGTGGCCTACCATATTCTCAGTAATATAAACAGGAATAAACTTATTTCCGTTATGTACTGCTATTGTATGACCAACAAAATCTGGGGAAATCATAGAAGCTCTAGCCCAAGTCTTGATAACGGATTTCTTACCGCTCTCATTCATAGCTATTACCTTCTTCTCCAAACTAAGGTTGATATATGGACCTTTCTTTAACGATCTGCTCATAATTATTTTTTATTAATCAGATTATTTCTTCTTTCTTCTTTCTACAATGTACTTAGAAGAATGCTTTTTAGGTGCTCTTGTTTTCAAGCCCTTAGAGTACAAACCAGTAGCTGATCTTGGGTGACCTCCTGAAGCGCGACCTTCTCCACCACCCATTGGGTGATCAACAGGGTTCTTCGAAACTCCACGAGTACGTGGACGACGTCCCAACCACCTTGATCTTCCTGCTTTACCTGATTGCTCCAAAGCATGATCCGAATTACCAACACTACCTATAGTAGCTTTGCACGCAGACAAAACTTTACGAACCTCACCAGAAGGCATTTTAATGATAGCATATTTCTCCTCACGAGAAACAAGCTGTGCAAATGTTCCGGCAGAACGTGCCATTTTAGCACCTTGTCCCGGACGTAACTCAATATTGTGAATTACTGTTCCGATAGGAATCTGTGACAAGGGTAATGAATTTCCAACTTCGGGAGAAGCATCCTTCCCCGACATCACTGTAGTACCAACCTGTAGACCATTGGGTGCCAAAATATATGTCTTAACACCATCAGCATAATACAACAATGCAATCCTAGCCGAACGGTTAGGATCATACTCTATGCTTTTAACAACAGCCGGGATACCATCTCTTGTTCTCTTGAAATCAATAAATCTAAAACGCCTTTTGTGTCCGCCCCCAATGTTCTTTTGGGTCATCTTTCCACGATTATTACGGCCACCGGTTGAAGGTTTACCAACAACAAGAGACTTCTCCGGTACAGTTGCAGTGATATTATCAAATGTACCGATAATCTTGTGTCTTTGCCCCGGTGAAGTGGGCTTTAATTTACGTATTGCCATTTTCTATTATATATTGCTAAATAAATCAATTGTTTCACCCTCTTTTAGGGTTACAATAGCTTTCTTATATGAAGGAGTCTTACCAACCACAACACCGGACTTAGTGTAGCGACTTCTCTTCTTACCTTCATAGTTAATCGTATTTACCTCTTTAACATGAACTTTATAAAGAGACTCTACAGCCTTCTTTATCTCCACTTTGTTAGCAGAAGGAACAACGATAAATCCATAACGGTTATCAAACTTTTCCGTTATGTCCGTCTGCTTCTCTGTGAATATGGGTTTTATTATTACACTCATTTCTTTTATTAGTTTGCTTTAAAGAGATTATCAATCACAGCAACAGAAGACTCCGAAATCAAGATATTTGAACAATTCATGATTTGGTAAGTATTTAAATCTGAAGCTGTTGAAACATTAACTCTACTCAAATTTCGAGCCGACAAATATACATTTTTATTTTGACTTGGCAAAACTAAAAGTAGCTTTTTATCAGACAGTTGCAAATTATTCAGCAACTCAACAAAACTCTTAGTCTTTGGTGCATCAAAATTCAAATCCTCTACAATCATTATGGCATTATCCCTTGCTTTCATTGATAATGCAGATCTTCTGGCAAGAGCTTTAGTCTTCTTATTGACTTTGAAGCTGTAATTTCTTGGTCTTGGTCCAAAAACACGACCACCACCAACCAATACTGGTGAGTTTATATCACCCCTTCTAGCTCCACCACTACCCTTCTGACGAATCAATTTCCTGGTACTTCCTGAAACTTCACTTCTTTCTTTACTCTTGTGAGTACCTTGACGTTGATTAGCTAGATATTGCTTTACATCAAGCCAAATAACATGCTCATTTGGTTCAATACCAAAAATGGAGTCGTCGAGAGTCACTTTCTTATCGGTAATCTCACCTTTTATATTATATACGTTTAATTCCATTTTACTTCTCTATTATTACGATTGAACCATTACTTCCCGGAACAGAACCTTTCAACAAAAGCAAGTTGTGCTCTGGAATTACCTTTAATACTTGTAAGTTCTGAACAGTAACACGCTCATTACCCATTTGTCCTGCCATCTTCAAACCTTTAATAACCTTAGATGGTGTAGATGACTGACCTATTGAACCTGGAGCACGTAATCTGTTTTTCTGACCGTGAGTTGTCTGACCAACTCCTCCAAAACCATGTCTTTTAACAACACCTTGGAAACCTTTTCCTTTCGAAGTGCCGATAACATCTACATACGCAGCATCGTTGAAGATGTCAACTTTAATCTCAGCACCTGTTTTATACTGGTCTCCAAATCCTTTGAACTCGGCCAAGTGTCTCTTTGGCGTTACTCCTGCCTTCTTGAAGTGACCCTCCTCAGGCTTTGTAGTGTGCTTATCTTTCTTGTCTACAAAACCAAGTTGAATTGCTTCATAACCATCAGTCTCGATGGTCTTAACTTGAGTAACAACGCAAGGACCTGCTTCAATAACAGTGCATGGAATGTTTCTTCCCTCGGCACTGAAAACGGATGTCATTCCGATTTTCTTTCCTAATAATCCTGGCATTTCTTTTTTATTAATTTAATTTACACTTTAATCTCTACTTCAACTCCACTTGGTAATTCAAGCTTCATCAATGCATCAACCGTCTTAGCAGTAGAACTGTAAATATCAATTAAACGCTTAAATGATGAAAGCTCGAACTGCTCTCTCGACTTTTTATTAACGAAAGTCGAACGGTTTACAGTAAATATACGCTTGTGTGTAGGCAATGGTATTGGACCACTGACAACAGCGCCTGTTGCCTTTACTGTCTTAACGATTTTCTCTGCTGATTTATCAACCAAGCTATAATCGTACGATTTCAGTTTAATTCTGATCTTTTGACTCATATTTTAAATAATTATTTAATCAAATCAACTCGGCCGTTAGCCTCTTCCAGAACCTGTCTTGCAATAGATGCAGACACTGGTTCAAAATGTGAAAAAGACATCGTAGAGGTTGCTCTACCTGAAGTTATCGTTCTCAACGATGTTACATAACCAAACATCTCAGCCAAAGGTGCTTTTGCTTTCACAATTCTCGCACCTGAACGATTTGACTCCATTCCTTCAACCTGACCACGTCTCTTGTTCAAGTCTGAGATAACATCTCCCATGCTCTCCTCAGGAGTAACAACTTCGACCTTCATGATTGGCTCCAACAATATTGGAGAAGCCTTTTCAACTGCACTCTTGTAAGCTTGCATAGCACAAACCTCAAAAGACAACTGGTCAGAGTCAACAGCATGGTAAGAACCATCTATAACAGTAACCTTCAAACTATCCATAGGATATCCTGCCAACACACCATTCTGCATTGCACGTTCAAATCCTTTCTGGATTGATGGTATATATTCTTTAGGAATATTTCCTCCCTTAACCTGATCGATAAATTGTAATGATCCTTCAAAATCTGCATCAGCAGGCTCTACCCTTACTATCATGTCGGCAAACTTACCGCGACCACCTGTCTGCTTCTTGTAAGTCTCGCGCAACTCAACAGCTTGAGTAATTGCCTCCTTATATGATACTTGAGGACGTCCTTGGTTAGCCTCAACCTTAAACTCTCTCTTCAGACGGTCAATAATAATCTCAAGGTGTAGCTCACCCATACCTGAAATCACTGTCTGACCAGTATCTTCGTCTGTCTTAACTGTAAATGTTGGATCTTCTTCAGCCAACTTAGCCAAACCGTTAGACAATCTATCCAAGTCTTTCTGAGTCTTTGGCTCAACCGCAATTCCAATAACAGGATCTGGAAAATCCATAGCCTCTAAAACTATAGGAGCATTCTCATCACACAATGTATCACCTGTGCGAATATCCTTAAATCCTACACCGGCACCAATATCTCCTGTTCCAATGAATTCTTTTGGATTCTGCTTACTTGAGTGCATCTGGAACAAACGAGAAATTCTCTCCTTCTTTCCTGAACGTGGATTATATACATAAGAACCTGCTTCAAGTTCGCCGGAGTAAACCCTGAAGAAACACAAACGACCAACATATGGATCTGTAGCGATCTTAAATGCCAATGCACTTAATGGCTCGTTTGGATCTGCATGACGAACCAACTCAACAGATGAATCATTAGGATCTGTTCCAACTATAGACTCAGTATCAAGTGGACTTGGCAGATACGCACAAACTGCATCCAACAATGTCTGAACACCCTTATTCTTGAATGAAGAACCACAGATAATAGGATTAATCTCCATAGCGAGAGTAGCTTTTCTAATTGCTGCCTTAATCTCATCTACAGTTATTGACTCAGGATCTTCAAAAAACTTCTCCATCAAAGCATCGTCATACTCTGCAATTGTCTCGAGCAAATGCTCACGCCACTCTTCTGCTTCAGCTTTCAAATCCTCTGGTATGTCAACTATATCATAGTCAGCACCCATAGTCTCATCATGCCAGTAGTATGCTTTCATTGTAACCAAATCCACAACACCTTTGAAGCTTTCTTCCGCACCAATAGGTATCTGAATTGGGCAAGCCTTAGCTCCAAGCATTTCTTTAATCTGACGAACTACATCAAAGAAATTAGCTCCAGAGCGGTCCATCTTGTTCACATAACCAATTCTTGGAACTTTATACTTGTCTGCTTGACGCCAAACAGTCTCAGACTGAGGCTCAACACCTCCAACTGCACAAAAAGCAGCGACGGCTCCGTCAAGAACACGCAACGAACGCTCTACCTCAACAGTAAAGTCAACGTGTCCCGGAGTGTCAATCAAGTTTATCTTAAAAGTCTTATCATTATACTTCCAACTAGTAGTAGTAGCAGCAGACGTAATAGTAATACCACGTTCTTGCTCCTGCTCCATCCAGTCCATGGTAGCTGCGCCATCATGAACCTCACCAATCTTGTGAGTCAATCCGGTATAAAACAATATTCTCTCCGACGTAGTTGTCTTACCGGCATCAATGTGAGCCATGATACCGATGTTACGAGTGTACTTTAATGTGTCTTTTGAACCTTTAGCCATCTTTTTTACCTTCTTTCTTTAGTTAAAATCTAAAATGTGCAAATGCACGGTTAGCTTCTGCCATCCTATGCATATCTTCTTTACGTTTAAATGCTCCGCCTTGACTGTTATAAGCATCAACTATCTCAGCTCCGAGCTTATCAGCCATAGTCTTTCCTCCTCTCTTACGAGCAAAAAGGATAAGATTCTTCATAGAAACGGATTCCTTTCTTTCTGGTCTAATTTCAGTTGGTACCTGAAATGTAGCACCTCCTACACGACGTGATTTAACCTCAACTTGAGGTGTGATATTATCGAGAGCTGCTTTCCAAATCTCGAGAGCAGACTTCTCTTCATTAGGCAATTTTGCCTTAACTATTTCCAATGCAGAGTAAAAAATATCATATGATAGACTCTTCTTGCCATCATACATTAGGTGGTTAACAAACTTAGTTACCCTAGTATCTCCATAGACAGGATCTGGTAATATCTGTCTCTTTTTTGGTTTACTTTTTCTCATTGTTGTTATAATATTTTGTTGTCTGGTTGCCTCTGAAAGTCTTCAACAAGTTCCTCTGAACCCATTTACTCAACCCCTCATATAGTAGCTTATCCCAATAATTCCAACGGTTTATATTAATTATTACTTCTTAGCTGCAGCTTTTGGACGCTTAGCTCCATATTTTGATCTTCTCTGAGTTCTTCCTGCAACACCTGCAGTATCCAAAGCTCCTCTAACGATGTGATAACGTACACCCGGCAAGTCTTTCACACGACCTCCACGAACTAATACGATAGAGTGCTCTTGTAAATTATGTCCCTCTCCTGGGATATAAGCATTTACTTCTTTTGAATTGGTCAAACGTACACGAGCAACCTTTCTCATTGCAGAGTTAGGTTTCTTAGGAGTAGTGGTATAAACCCTTACGCAAACCCCACGACGCTGTGGACATGAATCCAATGCACGCGATTTGCTCTTTTCCTTAATTGTAGTACGTCCCTTTCTTACTAATTGTTGAATCGTTGGCATGTTCTACTTTCTTTACCTGTTGTTATTATTTTAAATAATTCTTTTTATTAATAAATTCCAGCTTTTATACACCTGCCACAAAAACTTAAATCCTTGATTATCACGCGACAACCAAATAGGCAGGGTTAAAAACGGCACAAAATTACAAATAATCAGACAGATATACAAGAAATAAGCAATATTTTTCTAAAAAAACATCTCTAACTGTCAAACTATCAACATCAATTACAATTCTCCAATTTTTTCTTCTTGTATTGATGAGCTAACAAAACAGTGTTTTTCAAATATTCATACTCCAACTCAAAACACTCCGAGAAAATACCCGATGACAAATTATCTTCAATTTGTGCAGGAGTCCACAGCTTACCGCCATTCAACTGCAACTTATCAAAAGCTGATTCATTATCAACTTCAGCCACATACAAGAAAATCAGTCGCTTTGTCACATCATTCTCAAAAGTATACTTAAGTGTAAACCTTAGTGGAACATTTACTTCTCCGCACTCCTCTTTCAAACTTTCTTTTACTGCACAATCAATATCCTCCCTAAACTCCATGTATTTTTCAAAAGGATAATCCAACTTTCCGGGATTCAACAATCTTGATGGTTCTCTCTCCTTCAGATAAAAAGAGCCTTCATGCATCAACGCCACCCTCACAACAGGATGCATAAATCTGTTTTTCAATCCTTTCGTTATCGATTTGGCCACTCTGCCTCTAACATCTCCATTTTCATTAACCACAGGAAGCCATTCTTCCTTGTATAGCGTTTTCTCAAGCACGTACAACTTAGAGGTGTGAATAACTATAATTGATACTATCGACAGCTGAAGCAACAACAATATGAAAGTGGAACCAAATGAGAATGTATCTCTTGCGTCCGTTACCAGATACAACAATATTAAAATAACATGAAATATCAACACATATTGTGTTTGACGTGCAACCTTGAATGACTCCTTATAATAGTTCTTATCTATTGAGTTATTCTCTCGCTTCACTGGTCCCATTATTCTCTTTTTGAACATTGTCATGACAACCAGAACAAACAAGAAAATCGACTCAACTACTACATACTTATTAAAGAAGGGTATATATTCAATCGAAGTAAACGACAATGCGAAAGAAATAGTAAAAGTTAATGTAGAAACATCAAACAACAATTTACTGTGTTTTCTATGGGTCAGAGAACCGAAAATAGAGATAATCAGTGCAATCAATACGGATATGCGTGGCTCAACATTGCTTACTATGAATGTAAAAACGAGGAATGGGATTAACCCAAACGACGAATTACTTCTTATTTTTTGTAACAATGTTAAGTTAAGCATAAACTGTAATTTTTTCACATGCCACACCTATCTTCTGTGGCTTTTGCGAAATATTAACAACGTTATGCTCTATTTTGTTCCGAAATGATTTATCAATTGAGCTTATCTTTAAAGTAATCAATCACTTTACTATATAGGTAAAATCTTGACCTTTCGCCCAATATGGAATGATTCTTATCAGGAAATAGGAATAAGTCGAAATGTTTGTTATTCTCAATCAAAGCTCTTGAATACTCGATTGTGTTCTGAAGATGCACATTATCGTCTGACGTTCCGTGAATAATTAGCAAATCTCCTTGAAGTTGTCCGGCCAACTCTATTGCCGATGCATTCTTATATCCTTGGTTATTTTGTTGAGGAGTTCTCATAAAACGCTCTGTGTACACAGTATCGTAAAACCGCCAATCTGTAACAGGTGCAATGGCAACTCCGGCTTTAATCGTTCCATTTCCACGGCTCATGCTCATCAACACGTTATATCCTCCATAGCTCCATCCCCAAATACCAATCTTTTCTCCATCTACGTATGGCAATGAAGCAAGATACTTAGCTGTAGCAATCTGGTCATCACTCTCATAAATACCCAATTTCATATACGTGCTGTTCCTGAATGCCTCGCCCCTCGCTGCAGTCCCTCGTCCATCAACGCATGCAACCAGGATATCTTCCTTCAATAGTGCATAATACCAATCAATATTAAACCTGTTAATAACCTGCTGGGAGTTTGGACCACTATATTGAACCAAAACAACAGGATACCTCTTGTTTGGGTTAAAGTTCGCCGGTTTCAATATCCACCCGTTCAGCTTGGTGATCCCATCAGCAGCTGTCACATTCAAAGATTCTTTCTTTGGGAAACCAGCAGCATTTATACTTTTTGCAACATCTGCGTTATCCTCTAATACTCTTAATTGCTTCCCTTTAGAATCATGTAGAGTAACCACTGAAGGTGTAAATTCATTACTGTATGTAAGAACATAATACTGCCCATTTTCGCTGAAACTTGCTGTATTAAAACCAATATTTGTAGACAACTTTTGCGACTTACCTGAAGCAATATCAACCTTATAGATGTTTCTATTCATAGGCGAATCATCTGCGGCCTGATAAAACAGTGTTTCTGAAGAAGCATCAACGCCCAATAACATTGTCACATCATAATTTCCGTTCGTCAACTGTTTCTGCAATGTTCCTGTTTTACCATAAATATAAATATGGCTGTATCCATCTCTCCCCGAAATAAAACAAAACTTATCATTAAAGAAAGTGATAGACTTCAACCAATCAGAGTCAATATAGAAATCTCTTTCCTCTCTAAGAATCAGTTTTGAAACCGTAGACCTGGGATTAACATAGTACATGTCAAATCTCGTCTGATTTCTGTTGAGTGTCATTACTGCCAACTCTTCAGAACTGTTGGTAAACTTTATTCGTGGGATATAGCTGTCATCATCTAACGGTAGATCCATATCTTTCAAAACTCGAGATTCAACATCAAAAACCCTACAATTAACTTTAGAATTTACCTCACCGGCTTTTGGGTATTTGAAGCTATAATATCCAGGATACATCGCTTCATTAAATGTCTGAAAAGAGAACTCCTTTACTGCTGACTCATCAAACCTCACAAAAGCCAACAACCTGCTATCGGGAGAGAACTCCATCAACTTCGTTTCAGCAAATTCTTCTTCATACACCCAATCTGTAGCACCATTAATAACTTTGCCAAACTCACCATCTTTAGTGACTTGAGATTCTGTATCAAAATCAAACTTAGTCAGCCATATATTATTATCTATTACATAAGCAACCATCTTGCTGTCGGGAGAAAATGTAGGAACCATCTGCTTAGAGGTCTGTTCAGAAAGTTTTCTCACCAAGTTTCGCCTTACATCATGATAATAGTAGGTCGCTCTGTACGAATGACGATAAATCTGTTCTCTATCTCTATATACTAAAACTCTATTTTCGTCCGGGCTCACCATGAAACCCTGAAAAGTATCGAAGTTGCAGTTTCTTGCTGTCTGTGTACTAAAAAGAGTATCGACCGCTTCACCCGTCGCAAATGAGTATTTTATTACTGACGTATTCAACGCATCACTCTCATAGAAATACTTACCGTCTGATGACGAAACAAATTGGGCGACACCTTTAGGTCTATACTTCCCTCCAACTATTTCGCTCAGCGTATAGTTTTGCGACATCAATAGTCCACACATTAAAACAAAAACTGATGTAATTACAGATTTCTTCATAATCTTTTATTCTATCTTTTGACAAATCTCTTATACAAAGTTAATAAAAACCATGAGAAATTGAGCCTTTTTTTGTACTTTCGGCACTTTATCATAATAATAAGCGAAAAGTATAAATAAATGGAACCAAAAGAACAAGAAAAAAAAATAACCGAACTCCCTGAAAACGCTTATAGGGAACTAAAACCAGGTGAAGATTACAAACCCGTATTGCCAACCGACAGACCAGTGACTGAAATATCAGCTTACTCTGTCACTATGGGTATAATTATGGCGATAATATTCTCTGCCGCAACAGCATACTCAGGCCTTAAGATTGGACAAGTATTTGAGGCAGCTATCCCCATTGCCATCATCGCAGTTGGTGTTTCGGCAGCCCTTAGAAAGAAAAATGCCCTCGGGCAAAACGTAATAATACAATCTATAGGCTCATCATCAGGTGTCATTGTTGCCGGTGCTATTTTCACCATTCCCGGTTTATATATTCTACAAGCCAAATATCCCGAGATTGATGTTAACTTCTGGCAAATATTCTTCGCATCACTACTCGGAGGATTCCTTGGAATACTATTCCTTATACCATTCCGCAAATATTTCGTTAAGGATATGCATGGCAAGTTGCCTTTCCCCGAAGCAACGGCAACCACTGAGATACTCATGACAGGAGAGAAAGGTGGCAACAAAGCAAAATTACTTATTACAAGTGGTATCATAGGAGGTCTATTTGACTTCTGTTTCGCACAATTCCGGCTATGGAGTGAAGTTATTACAACTAAGATTATCCCTGCAGGAGAGGTTCTTGCGAATAAGTTTAAGATGGTGTTCAAGTTCAATGTAAGCTCACTGATATTCAGCTTTGGCTACCTTGTAGGATTGCAATATTCTCTGATTATTGTTTGTGGTTCTCTCCTTTCATGGCTTGTGCTTGTGCCCCTCATCAATGAAGTGGGTGCTTTGGGAGCAGCCTCTGCAGGAGGAATAAATCCATTTCAGGACATGTCGGCCGAAATGATATTCAACAGCTATGTACGTAACATAGGTATAGGTGCTATAGCAATGGCCGGAATCATTGGTATCATTAAATCCTCGGGAGCCATCAAAACAGCTTTCTCAATGGCTACTAGCAAAAACAAATCTACTTCTGATTCTCATAATAGCACTCTTCGCACCGATAAAGACCTAAAAATGCCACTCGTAGCATTATTTCTTCTTTTCACTCTATTGGTAATATTTGTATTTCTGCTCGTAGGTGTTGATGTTACTTCATCGCAGGCTGTTATTGCTCTCATTGCCATAGCATTAATTTCATTCTTGTTTACCACCGTTGCAGCTAATGCAATAGCAATAGTGGGTTCCAACCCTGTGTCCGGAATGACTCTTATGTCATTGATTATTGTATCGGTAATACTGGTAGCAGTTGGTGTAAGTGGTCCTAAAGGTATGGTCAGCGCACTGATAATTGGAGGAATAGTGTGTACGGCACTTTCAATGGCGGGAGGTTTCATAACCGATTTAAAGATAGGTTACTGGATAGGCACTACTCCATCAAAACAGCAGTCGTTTAAATTCCTTGGTACACTTGTCTCTGCGGCAACAGTGGGTGCAGTGATATACATCCTCAACGAAGCATACGGTTTCACTCTTACTCCTGAAACTCCCAACCCTATGATTGCACCACAAGCAAATGCTATGGCAACAATCATCGAACCTCTTATGTCGGGCAGTGGTGTCAGCTGGATGCTGTTAGGCGTTGGAGCCGTGTTGGCTGTATTGGTTAACTGGCTTGGAATATCTCCTTTAGCCTTTGCTTTAGGAATGTTCATACCTATTCAACTGAACACCCCTCTTGTAGTGGGCGGTTTACTTAACCATTGGGTAAACAACAAAACAAAAGACAAAAAATTAGCAAATGCACGTCATCAAAGGGCAATACTCATTTCTTCAGGATTCATAGCCGGCGCAGCACTATTTGGCGTTATCGGCGCACTTGTAATATTCATTACAGGCAATAACGATGCACTCAACTTTAAAGTATGGGGAGACCCCGACGGGATAGGCGCACAAGTAACTGCTCTAATTGCATTTATAGCCCTAGTAGCATACTTCATTTGGGAAACAAAAAAAGCTAAAGTAGAAGAATAATAAAACATTAGTAACATGAAAAAATTTATTTATTTGGCGGTAATCGTTCTATTTGCTTTTGGATGCTCACAGAAAGATTCACAAATAGAAGAGGCCGATTTTACACAATATGTAAATCCATTTATAGGAACAGCATTTACCGGTCACACTTTTCCCGGTGCTACCTACCCGTTAGGTATGATGCAACCCGGTCCCGAAACCGGTAATTTTTCTTGGGAGTACTGCTCAGGATATTTCTATGATGATGAAAGAATTAATGGGTTCTCACAGAATCGCTTAAACGGGACAGGATGTGTGGACCTTGGCGACTTGCTTATCCAACCATTTTCAGGAAACAAAAAAGATGACTACACAAGCAGCTTCGACAAAGCTACGGAGGTTGCATCTCCGGGATATTATTCAGTGGACCTCACCGAAAATGATGTGAAAGTTGAAGTTACTACATCACCACATGTTGCATTTTACAAGTTCAACTATAACCCTGAAACCTCATCAAACCTACTAATAGATTTCCAAAGTGGTCTGGTGTGGCAGAAGGATAGACTATTCACACACGTATTGGACAACGAAGTTAATTTCGAAAACGACCATCTTATCACCGGAAGCACAACAAGAACAGAATGGGTCAAAAGAACATATTACTTTGCAATAGAATTTGACAAACCTATAGCTTCAAAGGTAAAACTCGATAAACGTGACCCTCGTGAAAAAGCTGATAGATATGTACTGAACTTTGACAACAAAGAAACAAAACTCAATGTAAAAATAGCTATGTCTACAACAGGTGTAGAAGGAGCAAAAGCAAACTTAACTGCTGAAGTAGACCATTGGGATTTCGATAAGGTACGCAACGATGCAAAAAAGGAGTGGAACAAATATCTGTCCAAAGTACAAGTTGAAGGTAGCGATGACGATAAGACAAATTTCTACACTTCTCTATATCATTTGTATATTCAACCCAACAACATTGCCGATGTCGATGGCAAATATGTAGGGCCTAACAATCAAATATCTCAATCTCAATCGGGAAAATACTACTCTACTCTGTCTCAGTGGGATACTTTTAGAGCAGCTTTCCCCATGTACACTATCCTAAGCACTGATATCATAGACGATCTGGTTAACAGCATGATAGCGTATAGCGAACAACAAAGCCACCTACCCATTTGGGCGCTAATGGGAAAAGAAACATACACAATGATAAGCAATCACTCTGTTCCCATGATAGTTGACGCCTATCTCAAAGGGTTCAAAGGCTTCGATGCAGAAAAGGCATTCAATGAAATAAAAAAGACTCTCACCGAGGCTAAGAATAAAAACGCCAGATGGGACATTTATAACAAATATGGCTACTACCCTTACGACATTATGAAAGTTGAGTCTGTATCTCAAACATTGGAGAATGGCATAGATGACTTTAGCGCAGCACTGATGGCACAAAAGATGGGCAATACAGATGACTATGAGTTCTTCTTGAACAGGTCAAAAAACTACACCAATCTATTCGACAAAGAAACCAACTCCATGAGGCCAAAAGATTCGAACGGAAAATGGCTGACACCATTTGACCCGTATCAATTGGCACATGCCGATTCTAACATAGGTGGTCACTACACCGAAGGTAATGCTCTTCAATACACTTGGCATGTTATGCAAGACATTCCGGGATTAATAGAAACAATGGGAGGCAAAGAATCTGCAGGCAAAGTGTTAGATTATCTGTTCAACACAACATCAGAAACCGAATATCAACTCTCCGATGTAACAGGCCTTATTGGTCAATATGCTCATGGCAACGAGCCAAGCCATCACGTTGCATACATTTACACTTACTTGGATAGGCCAAAAGACACTCAAAAACTTGTAAGACAAATTGTTACTGATTTCTATAAGAACAAGCCTGATGGACTTATCGGTAATGACGATTGTGGACAAATGTCGGCATGGTATATGTTTTCTGCATTCGGATTCTATCCTGTAAACCCTGTTAGTGGCGAATTAATATTAGGGGCACCACAAGTTCCCAAAGCTGTTATCAATGTAGGTAACAACAAAACATTCACTATTGAAGCTGACAACCTTTCCGAAGAAAACATGTATGTAGAAAAAGTTGAACTCAATGGAGAACCTCTCCAACAAATCTTTATCACATATCAAGATATAATGAAGGGAGGTCACTTAAAATTCTACATGACTAATAAGTAACCACCCCTTACAAAATCTAATCACGTAAGCGTGCATGGGCTTTAATGCTCATGCTCGTGGTCGTGGTCTTCTCCATCGTAAGAGATAACTATATCTTTGGCCTCAAACGATTCATTCCCTGACTTATCTGTGCAATACACTATTATATGATAGTGTCCCTCTTTAAGTGGCATATCCTTTGTTACACCATCTTTTTTTATACTAACTGTTTCGGGTATAGTCATCAAACTATGTTGAATATGAACGCTATTCTTCCCAATGATTGGTGTTTCCCCCTGTTTAACAAAGTCGGCTTCTGTCCAGTTCCGGCTAAACTCTACTGACTCTTCGGTATCATCCACCTCTTCGCTACGTGTGTCTGAATGTGTGTGGCCATCAAAAGCACCATGAATATTAACCTTATAAGTGGCCAAAGCATCATTGTCCGACAACTCTACATCAAACTGAATTTCACTACCCGGTTTCAAAACTTCATCCTCTGATGGTGAAATGATTTTTACTACCGGCTTCTGATTGTCAACATCCTTATCATCAGAACATCCTGACAAAATCAATGCAGAAACTGCAAATAAACTAAATAATAAATTCTTTTTCATAATAATAATTTAGAATAAATACTTAATTGCCAAATGCACGTTCCTTCCGGGTTCAGGTGCATTCAACTTCCTATAAAAACTTAAATGATTAAAATATGCTTTATCAAAAATATTGTCGACTCTCAAAGTAGATACAAATCTATGTTTCCCTGCATGCCAATAAACTTGTGCCATCAAGTTCCACAATACCGTCCCTGGTGTGGTGTCCTCATTTCTCGCAATTCTGTTCTGTGCAAAAATGGCTCTGTTTTCCACCCCTAAAATATATTGTCCTACCATTCCTCGGCCACTATCATTATACGTGATACTCGACACTATTGAAGATGGCGGAGAAAAGGGTAACGGATAATCATCTGTCAAATTAATGTTGTACACATACTCCATTGCGGATGAAGCTCTCCATTTTTCATAAAAACCATAATCAATCATTAGCTCACCGCCTGTCATAAATGCCTTCGACTGATTATATCTGTATATCTGCCCTGCGTGTGGCAAAACCGACCACTCTCCGGTTGGTTCAAGAAAAATGTAATTAGTAAACCATGTCACAAATGTGTTAATCCTAAGTTGCCAATTGGAGCTTACAAAACTATAGTCAGCATCGAGCTGATAGCCCAGCTCCGGCTTCAACTCTGAATTTCCTTTTTCATGCCTAAACGCACCATGATGCACTCCATTGGATGCTAATTCATTAGCACCGGGATATCTGAAGCTATTGCCAGCATTTATCTTTAACGAGCTGTTCTTATTGATGTAATAATCAAGTCCCACCGAACCCGATAAATTACTATATTTATTTTTCAGCTTCTCTGATCTCAAAGCATTAAACTCAACCACAGATTTTTCGTAATTGTGCATAGTTAGATACTCATCCAAAACGGCATCATAAAAGCCCTCTACTTTTAATCTACCAAAGTCATATCTCAACCCGTTTGATATGGTAAGTCGATCCGATACATTAATTCTATTTAACCAGAAAATCCCTAATGACAACCTATCAAAGTCGGGCAAAAGAAACGAATAACCTCCTACACTATTTTTCTGATACTCAGATGAAACTCCAAACGATTTGCTCCATCTTTTTTTCTCATTGCCAACAAATCGCAAATTTGCTGAATAGGTATCAAGTACAAACTTCAACTCAAGATCCGGATTTATTAGTGGAGGCTTCTGATTACTGTAGTGAGTATGGAACTCCGAAACCTCCTCCCTGTGATTATTTTGATACCCTAAATCAAGTTCAAAAGCATCATTATTATTAAACATAAACAAACTGTTCGAAATAACCTTAAAGTGATTAGATGTATAGTATGGCTTATCAACATTTCTGTATGATCCATCATGATTTAATCTGCTCACCATAGGTATCCCATGTGCCCCCGGATAAAAACCATTCTTACTATTTATATTAGAAACATGGAGAGTACTATTAAAACGGCTTATCTCATAATTTACAGAAAATGATATGTTGCTCTCACGACCTGCCGTGTTCTTCATCCTCCGCCCATAAACAGGCATCTTCCACGTCAAATAGTTAATTGTATCGGTAGGAATGCGATAATCACCATAGTTCAAAAGTGTAGCCCGACCTTTCACGTAAAAATGGTTGCTCTTGCTACTAAGCATCACAGAGGTGCCCAACAGCTCATTATTGCTTTTTGCAACTACCGAAACATCGCCCCAAGTCATATTCTCCTTTGGCACAACAGGATTCATAACCTCTATCACTCCTCCTATTGCATCCGATCCATATAACATTGACATAGGCCCTTTGTGCACCCTCACCCTATCAACATCATATTGGTCAATATCCAACCCATGATCAGCACCCCACTGCTGATTCTGTTGCACAATACCTTTATCCACAACGGCAATCCTGTTAAATCCCATACCTCTTATCATAGGCTTGGAGTATCCTGCACCAATATCCATTGATGAAACTCCAGCAATTTTGGCTATAGTTTGCACAAAATTGTTTGAGTTGTTCTTTTGCAGATAATCCTTATTGACATCTACTATTGCCAAAGCACTAAAATCATCATCCTTATCTTGCTTTTTTGCACTCACAACAATCTCATTCAACACCGAATGTATCGGAGTTAAATGCAAATGCAGAATCGTATCATTAGTAACTAACAATGGCGTGACTAACTCATCATAACCTACATACCTAACTGTCAAGGTGTAGTTTGATGGCGGCAGATTATCAATAGAAAAAAAACCATTACTATCTGTCTGAAGATAAACATGACTTGGTTCAAAACCAACTGTTGCGTATGGCAAATAGCTTTTGTTCTCTGAATCATGAACATATCCGCTTACCGATATACGTTTCCCATCATCCGACGACTGTGAGTACAATCTATGGCTTGTCACCAAAAACAACCCCATAGCTGATAACCAAAAACAAACTAACCTTATACTAATGTGCATTGCAGTCGGCGCAAATTCCTTCTATTACAACATAAACATCGTGCCTTACAAAATTTTCAGGCAATTCCGCTTCAAAATACGTTTTGCCATCCATGCAAAACACATCATCACAAACTTCACAATGAAAATGAGAGTGCAAACTCTCATCTTTTCCATGATGATTGTTGAGTGCATACTTTACAGTATTGTCGTTCAAAACAATCTTATGAATTATTTCATGCTCCTCAAGTGTTCGTAGCGTCCTATAAAATGTAACCCTGTCAAAAAGATCGCCATCAACACCCTTTATATCTTTTTCCGACACGGCAACATCACTATCCAACATACGACTGATAATAAACTTGCGACAACTAGTGCCCTTAAGTCCATGTTTGTGCAAAATATTTTCTACTGTAATCATAACTCAATACATCTAATGCAACAATGTTGCAAATATAACATCGTTACATTATCTAACAATAGCATTCACCATTTTTAACTACAAAAAAAATCTTAACAACATCACAACAACCAAAAAAACTACTCTAAACTAACAACAATAAATCCACTACTCCCTGCACACTTCCCTCTATTATATATACGAAATCGTATATATGATACGGAGGTGACAATATGGTGACAAGTCGTTAAGCAAGTATTTATTAATAAAACGCAATAAGATAGTATCAATCTATATTGATGCTTACTTGGGGCGAAAAGAGGCATTAAAATGTATATAATATTTGGTCGTAAAGGTGATTGATGAAGCTGGTAGATACGATAACAGCCACGGCATTTTAACATATGTACCGCGGCTGTTTTTTCAACTTGTATGTCTTATAATAAAATCTACAAATTATACCAATTATGTTAATAAGTCATACTAATCTACATAGAGCTGAGTATTATTTATAACTAATTCCACCAATAGGTGAGTTTCAATACTAATGCCCTGTTACGTACTTCGCGAGTGTCGGCAAAGTAGTTGTCGGTGTAAACTATAAAGAAGTCAGAAACAGGCTTGTATCTCCATTGGAATCTAATATTAAGATTGGTGTTGTTTATCTGATTATTGTATTGGACATAAGTGGTTAGATAAACCTTTGGCGAGAATGTAATATCAAGCTTTGGCCCTACAAGCCAAAAATGCTTATGCTCGAAAGGCGCCGGCAGGTCTATGTTGGTATAAACCGTGTTGACGGCCAAATTCAAATATGGCTGATAACGATAAGAAATCATTGTTTCAAGCAGTCCGCTGTTGCCATTGTAGAATCCTCCTCTACTATATTTCACATTGCCATAAAAAGTGTGCCGAGGGCTCATATTTACTGATGCAAAGAATCTGTTAAACTGGTAATCCGTACCTGCCAATAACACTGCATCGCTTGCGTGAGTAGGGTCAAAATCATGCATCAACTTAACGTAGGTGTGTGTGAGACCGGCTGATATTTGAGTCTTGTCCTGTAATTCCACATTGTAACCATACTTTATTTCGTCGTCAAGTCTGTCAAAGTCCATTGAATGATAGGACATTACTTCCATGAATGGTCCGTGTGATACCACTTTTTTATTGGGTATAAATAGATACTTTATTTGAGGATTCAGCAATATATAGTCTCTACGCCTGACGTATCCTGTTTCGGCATTGAAGTTTTTGCCTACGGCCGTTTCGTTAAACTCAACTACTATATTTCTTTTGCTGTAGTTTAAGCGCAGACCTTGAGCAAATTGTTTGTCGGGATTGCCCGGTTGGAAAGAGCGATGAAAGAACAACTTACCAGTCCATATATCATCACTACTTGCCATATTATAATCAAGAGCGGCCACTCTGTTGTAGTCACTACTTCCTGATATTTCTTTGTTAACAAACATAAAGCTGAGATTGGAACGAGAAAACAGCTTTTGCTGCATGGATATAACAGAGAAATTACGTATCGGCATGAAATCATTCTTATCAGTTATCATGTGCATCATACCAAGGCGAAAGTTGTTTCCAATCTTGCCCGTGAAACGTGCACCGCCTAAGACATCAGCATCGAGACCTATTCGTCGTGAGAAGAAAGGCCTTACCTCTTTTTCTCCATACTCAGCAAAGAGATCTTGATTTTCGAGAAAGAATTGTCGTTTTTCGGGGAAAAACAATTCAAAACGATCTATATTCATCTGCTGCTGGTCAACCTCCACCTGTGCAAAGTCGGGGTTATAAGTAAGGTCGAGATTGGTGTATGTATTAAAACCTATCTTTGCATCCATTCCAAAATTCCCTTTGTGTGATGCTTTTTCTCCTTCCTCATGATCTTTGTGATATGATCCTGACAGATATGGTATGAGAGACAGGTTGATGCCCGGTTTCGGTAGTTTCTCATCAAATATCAGCACACCTGTGTAGGCCGGAGAAGCATGAGGAAATTGTCGTGGCACAGGAGCCCATGCTGACTTTTCAGTAGTTTTGAGGTCCAGACGTCCAAAGTTGGCATACCATACACGACTATCTTTTGGGTAACGGATTGACTTGAACGGGACTTTTATCTCTGCAATCAATTTGTCTGGGTAGTTTTTCACCTCTACCTCCATCTTGCTATCCCAGTTTAGATTAGTCTGTTTTCCTGTTACTATACCGTCCCATATTGCTCCTGAGGCAGAGAACCCAAAGGTATAAGCATTCGTCTGGTCGCGGAAAGTATCGAACACGGAAAGGAAGTTGTCATTATTGTTGAAGGCATAGTCACGACGAAACGATTCTGCAACAAGCTTGCCAGGTATGGTATCGTGAAACACGACAGCTATATACATAGCCTTATCATCATAGACTATCATTGTTTCGGAAGCCTGCTGTGGATATCCACTATCGACAGGTGTTACCAATCGAAAGTTTTTGGCAACGTTAGCTTCTTGCCAGTCTTTTTCATCGAGAACGCCATCGAGTGTTATCTCTCCATGCATTATTTTTTTTGCGACATATACAGAGTTCTTGTTTTTTATGTCGATACCAATAGTGTCAGGTAAAACATTGTTATTGCTGTCTTGCGCTACTGCTATGCTTAGCGAGAATATGGATACTAATATCGTTAATATTGTTTGTTTCATATTGACATACTAAGATTGTGTTTGCATTTATTTAAGATACCATTCGTACATTAACTTTACGCCCTCCTCTATATCTATTTTGTGTGACCACCCAAGGCTGTTTAGCTTGCTTACATCCGTAAGTTTGCGCATTGTTCCATCAGGCTTTGAGGAGTCAAAATATATTTCGCCATCATAGCCTACAGTCTGTTTTATGAGGTTGGCAAGCTCACTGATACTTAACTCTTTGCCGGTTCCTATATTGATATGATAATTTCTCATTTCCGGATTAACTGCCTTGAGGTCTGCAAAGTCCACTTGCTCCATAATGTAAACACTTGCATCGGCCATATCTTCACTCCACAAAAATTCACGCAATGGTTTTCCTGTGCCCCACAGCTGAAGTTTGGCAAATGTTATACCATACTTTTTAAGTATTCTTTCAATATCACTATTTGAGGCTGAGCCATCTATGCCGTCTATTGGACGTCGATTAAGGTCATCTTTTAAAGACTCCCAATCGTTGTTCATTAGTGCCTTTGCAAGGTGTAACTTTCTCACCATTGCCGGAAGAACATGACTTGTTTCAAGATTGAAATTATCGTTAGGACCATAAAGGTTTGTCGGCATGACAGATAAGTAATTGGTTCCATATTGAAGATTGAAACTCTCACACATTTTCATGCCGGCTATCTTAGCTATTGCATAAGGTTCGTTTGTTATCTCAAGAGGGCCGGTCAATAGTGCATCCTCCTTCATCGGCTGAGGCGCATCCTTTGGATAGATACAAGTGCTACCAAGGAATAGCATTTTTTTCACTCCATGCTGCCAACTTTCATAAATAACGTTGCTTTGAATCTGTATATTACGATATATAAAATCGGCTCTATACGTATTATTAGCAATGATACCTCCAACATGCGCCGCTGCAAGAAAAACATAGTCGGGATTTTCTTCATCAAAGAATGCCTTTACTGCGGCGCTGTCCATCAGGTCTAACTCCTTATGTGTGCGTCCGACCAAGTTTGTGTAGCCTTTGTTTTGTAGAATGTTCCATATTGCTGACCCAACAAGTCCTTTGTGACCTGCTACATATATTTTATCGTTCTTGTTCATACTTCTTTAATAATGCTACTCATTAGACTCTATATCTCTAGCATGTTTCTGTTTAATGACCCACTTTAGGTCGTGTTGTACCATCTTTTTGACGAGTTGTGTAAACGGTGTTTTGGTAGGATTCCATCCGAGTAATGTCTTTGCCTTTGTTGGGTCACCCAACAGCTGTTCAACCTCACATGGACGGAAATATTTAGGGTCTACCTCTACCAACACTTTACCGGTTTTAGTGCATATCCCTTTTTCTTCAATTCCTTGACCTTCCCAACGCAGATTTATGCCTGCTTCAGCAAAGGCCAATGAGCAAAACTCTCTAACGGAGTGCATCTCACCTGTTGCTATTACAAAATCCTCCGGCTCGTGGTGTTGTAACATAAGCCACATACATTCCACGTAATCAGGCGCGTAGCCCCAGTCACGTTTAGCATCCATATTACCAAGATAAAGTTTATCTTGCAAACCTTGAGCAATACGCGCCACCGCGATGGTTATTTTGCGTGTAACGAAAGTCTCGCCACGGCGTTCACTCTCATGGTTGAACAGGATGCCGTTAACGGCAAACATGCCGTATGACTCTCGATAATTTTTAGTTATCCAGTAGCCATACAGTTTGGCAACTGCATAAGGGCTTCTAGGATAGAAAGGTGTTGTCTCTTTTTGCGGGACCTCCTGCACAAGCCCATACAGCTCGGATGTGGATGCTTGATAGATGCGTACTTTTTTCTCCATTCCCAGTATTCTGACAGCCTCCAACAGTCGCAGTGTGCCAACAGCATCAACATCTGCCGTGTATTCCGGCACATCAAAACTTACTTTTACATGGCTTTGAGCGGCTAGATTATATATTTCATCAGGTTTAATTGTCTGAATAACTCTTATAAGTGAACTGGAATCGGTTAGGTCGGCATAATGTAGGTTGATTAGCCTTTTTTTGCGCATATCTCTAACCCACTCATCGAGATATAGATGTTCTATTCGCTCTGTATTAAATGATGATGAGCGACGCATAATACCATGTACTTCATATCCTTTTTCTAACAAGAATTCAGCTAAGTATGAACCGTCTTGACCTGTTATTCCGGTGATTAGTGCTACTTTCATAAGTTTTATTTTATGTAATAGTTAAGCCAATAATTATATCTTATTCAGGTTGATTATTAGTGATAAGCCATGATTAGTTTCTGAATAGCAAGAGTTTATCGATATTACATCAATCAGTTCGAATATAGAGCTATTAAATAATGGCCTTATATTACTTTTTACTGATTGTTTTGTCACCCAAGTATACATGTCGTAGATCATTGCTAAATAACGAATAGGCATAACACAGACTGATTACAGACTTTGTATATTTTACTCTGTATTGACTTTATAACTCTATTCATGCTAAACAACTAATCTTCTTTGGTAATAGAATTGAAAGATTAGATTGTAGGTATTATTTGCCTAAACCTAATTTTATATAGCATTGTAGTGAACCATATTGGATTTGAACCAATGACCTCTGCCCTGTCAAGGCAGCGCTCTAAACCAACTGAGCTAATGGTTCGAAAGTGCAAAGGTACTATTATTTTTGACCAATGCCACTATATCTGAAGCCAAATATAGCCAATTCGTTACGATTGTATATGTTTCTGCCATCAATGACAACCTTATCATTCATTATCTTCTGCAGTACTGACCAGCTTGGCAGTCGAAACTCTTTCCACTCTGTAGGGACAACAATGGCATCTGCTCCATTGGCAGCATCATATATATCATCGGCATAGTATATATTTTCATCGAAGTATTTTCGTGCCTCATTCATTGCAGCGGGGTCATAAGCCCTTACGTTTGCACCTTCATTCAACAGACTTTTAATAAGGGTGATCGATGGAGCGTCACGCATATCGTCGGTTTCCGGCTTGAAAGACAATCCCCATACTGCTATGGTTCTACCAGATATTTTTCCGTCAAACTGTTTTTTAAGTTTTTCAAAGAGAATATTTTTCTGCCTTTCGTTAACCTCTTCCACAGCCTTCAGTACGCGCATCTCGTATCCGTTGTCCTCTCCAATCTTTATGATAGCCTTAATATCCTTTGGAAAACAACTACCGCCATAACCGCAACCGGGATATAGGAAGCTGTGACCGATACGTGAGTCGCTCCCCATCCCTTTGCGCACCATACCGGCATTGGCACCAACTATTTCGCATAGATTGGCAATATCATTCATAAAGCTAATACGGGTAGCCAACATAGCATTTGATGCATACTTAGTCATTTCTGATGAGAGAATATCCATGAATATAACACGGAAATTATTCATTACAAATGGCCTATATAGCTTGGTCATCAAATCTTTAGATTCTTCATTTTCTACACCCACTATGACTCTGTCGGGACTCATAAAGTCGTTTACTGCAGCACCTTCTTTCAAGAATTCAGGATTTGATGCAACGTTAAATTTCAGATCCTTCATACCTCTCTCTTCCAAGCGTTTTTGTATCTGTTCTTTTATCATGAAGGATGTTCCGACGGGTACGGTACTCTTGGTGACGATAAGAAGAGGTTTGGTCATGTTATCTGCAATTGTGGAAACAACTGCTTTCACATATTTAAGGTCGGCATTGCCTTGGTCGTCAGATGGAGTTCCAACGGCAATAAATACCATGTCCATATCATTTAATATGGCAGGCAAATCAGTTGTAAAATGCAATCTTTTTGCATCATGATTTCTGACTACAATTGACTTAAGTCCGGGCTCATATATGGGTATAATTCCATTTTTAAGTCCTTCAATCTTTTCTTGATTGATATCTACACAAGTTACATCTACCCCCATCTCGGCAAAGCAGGCACCGGAAACTAATCCTACGTATCCTGTTCCAACTATTGCTATCTTCATGACACTGTATATTATATATGGTTTATTTTTATTTATACTCTAATTCTTAGCTATGGTTATAGCATGCCTATATGCAATTTTTTCTTGAGGTTGTTCACCGGGTATAACACGGTCATCATACCTATTATTGTGACTACTCCAAAGATAACTAATATATCTGTAAATCTTACAATAACCGGATATGCTTCTATGATGTATGCCCCCGGAACATTGCTCAACTTGATAATGCCAAAGTGCTGCTGAACAAGGCACAGAGCGAGTCCTATAAATATTCCGACGATTATGCCTGTGAAAGTGATTAACCATCCTTCGTACATGAATATGCGTGTAACAGCTTGTGTGGAAGCGCCCATATTCTGCAGGCTTTTTATATCATCTTTCTTTTCCACTATCAACATTGAGAGTGAGCCGACCACATTGAATACTGCAATCAGCAAGATGAAGGCAAGTATCAAGAAGGTCACCCACTTTTCGATTTGCAACATGAGAAAAGACTCTCTCTGTTGCTCAAACCTATCTTGAACAAGAAAATCATCGCCAAGCAATTGTTGTATATGCTTCTTGACACGAATGACCGATGCTCCTTCCTTTAATTTAATGTCAAGTGATGTTACTTCATCTTGGTAGTTAAGCAGTTTACGAACTAATGATATTGGCAAAATAGCCATCTGGTCATCGTATTGTGGGTTGTTTAGACTGAAAACACCGGCAATGTGTGCATAACCTGTGGTGAAAGCACTCATAGGATTTGCGAGGTTAACAGCGACATCTCGTTTGGGGGCATATATCTCTATGGGACTGATGAATCCGGGTCGAGCAACAAGTGTAACAGCCAGCCCTGCACCCAAGGTTGCATAATCGACCACATCCTCTTTCAATTTAAAGTTTCCATCTATCATCAATTTATCCATATCGGTTATGAGCTTAAACTCTTCAGAAACTCCTTTCATCAACACGGGCATCTGATTATCCTCGAATATGAACAACGCATTTTCCTCCAACGATTCCGACACTATTTGTATTTCATCGAGCTTTAAGACCTCTTGAAATTGCGGAGTATTATACTTGAACACCTTGCCTTCTTTGATTGAGATTTTAAGGTCGGGGTCAAATGCTGTAAACATACCCTCGACTATCCCACCAAATCCGTTGAATACAGACAACACAACAACCATAGCCATTGTAGCTATAGCTATGCCACATACAGAGATGGCTGAAATCACATTTATTGCATTATGCGACTTCTTTGAAAAAAGATACCTACGAGCTATGAAGAATGAAACGTTCAAAGTATATTTTACTTGTCGTCCTTTAGCAATCTATCTATATTCTCAAGATAATCTAATGAATCATCTAGATGAAAGTTGAGTTCAGGAATAACACGTAATTGATTACGCAAACGATTACCCAAGTCATACCTTACAGACTTAACATTATCATTAATATTCTTCACCATTTCTTCTCCTTTAGCAGAAGGATATATACTCAAATATACATGGGCTATGCTGAGGTCAGCTGTAACCCTAACGCTTGTAACCGTAATTAAAACTCCAGGCATCTTTTTTGCTTCAACAAGGAACAACTCTCCCAACTCTTTTTGTATAAGTCTGTTAACTTTCTGTAGTCTATTTGAATCCATATCTTTTATTTCTTTTGAATGAGTGTTAGTCCATCTCGGATAGGCAGTATAATCTTTTCAACTCTGTCGTCACTCTTAAGTTTGCTATTAAATTCTATAATTCCTTTAGTCTGCCAATCATTGCTGGCTGGTTCATCCAACACCTTGCCGTGCCACAGAGTGTTGTCGGCAAGGATGAATCCCCCTTTTGAAACTTTTGGCAATAATGCTTCGTATGTTCCCCAGTAGGTTCGTTTGTTGCCATCGATGAATACTAAATCAAACGACTCATCAGCAAACGTAGGTATCACATCAAGAGCATCGCCAATATGTAGTTCTATAGATTGTTGGAATCCCGAATCATGTATATTTTTGCGTATGATGGTTTCGAGTTCATCGTCAATCTCAATAGTATGTAATTTGCCGCCGGCGACTAATCCCTCAGCCATGCTTATTGCTGAATAACCTACATATGTTCCTATCTCTAAAATCTGTTTAGGTTTAATCATACGTACTATCATCTTAAGCAGACGACCTTGAAGATGTCCGGAACTCATACTGCCATGCAGTAGTTTGACATGAGCATCTCTGTAAATCTTCTTTAACAGAGGTGGTTCATTATCAATATGCTCAAGTATGTATTCGTCTATTAAGTCAGATTGATACATATAATGTTACACAAGTTCTCACTTTCTTTTTAATCCGTATAATCAGGCAAATTATAATCAGCTTTTGAACTTAGAATTCGCCAACTATCAATAATCTCTAAGTATGTAGTACCTCCAGATTCACCAAAACTACCTCCTAAATAAGCAACTCTATCGTTTGGCTCTATCATCTTCTTTTCTACCAGTGTCTTGATAGCTTGTATGAAGTAGTCTCTCCTACTCTCTTTTGTATTATTTATGCCTGCACCTTGCTGATAACCAGCAGTTATTCCATATGACAAGGATAGTGCACGAGCAAGCTTTTTAGATGTTGTAATAGCATATACAGGGCTCTTTCCTCGAAATGCTGCAAGAACTCGTGCCGTGCGACCGGTGTGGCTATCTGTTACGATAGCTTTTACATTAAGCTTTGAACAAGCCTTAACAGCTTGTTTTGCTAGATATTCTGTAATCTCTTTTTCGTCTTCATAGTCGTATGGAACACGGATATCATTTTCCGGCAACTTTGTTTGTTCTGCCTCATAAGCAGTGCGAGCCATGGTTTTAACTGCCTCAACAGGATATTTGCCATATGCTGTTTCACCGCTCAGCATCATAGCGTCTGTACGATAGTAGATTGCATTGGCAATATCTGTTATTTCGGCACGTGTTGGACGAGGATTGTGAATCATCGAGTGCAACATCTGTGTGGCAACTATTACCGGCTTCTTATGGTGTATTGCTTGTCTGATAAGTATTCGCTGTATGCCAGGAATTTTTTCTTGTGCCACTTCTACTCCAAGGTCTCCACGGGCAATCATAATGCCATAGGCAGTCTCAAGTATCTCGTCTGCATTGTCTACACCTTCCTGATTTTCAATCTTAGCAATAATTTTTATATCGCTATTCAAGCCATCCAATATATTTTGGACTGCAAGTACATCCTCCTTATTACGCACAAATGAGTGAGCAATAAAATCGACGTCATATTTTACGGAAAGTTCTATAAACTTTATATCTCTATCGGTTATGGCGGGCAAATTGATTCTGACTCCCGGGATATTCACGCTTTTGCGACTTCCTATCACCCCATCGTTCATGACCTTACATAGTATTTGACCGTCTTTTATATCTATCACCTTGAGATCTACTTCACCATCATCAATCAATATATCCTCTCCTACTGCCATCTCTGAAGCTATATTGGAATAAGAGACGTAGATTGTATCACGACTTGATATACCATTTGGGTCGCCTGCCACCTTTACTTGGTCACCTCCCGACAATACAATATCAGATTCTGTAACCGTGGTTCTAATCTCAGGACCTTTTGTATCAACAAGAATTGCTATCTCATCAGATACCTCTCTTACATTGTTGATTATTTTACTGAAGCCCTCCTCATTTAAGTGGGCAGAATTAAGTCTGACTACATTCATTCCGGCATTATAGAGGTCTGCGAGAAACTGAACATCGCATCTTTTGTCGGAAATTGTAGCTACTATTTTAGTGTGCTTATGCATTTTTATCTTATTTGTTATTATACATCTAAACGTTTTTTACTTGGCATTTGTTTTATGGATCAGAGCTTCGGTGGCAAGACGATATGAGTCTAATCCGAAACCTGCAATAACCCCTATACAAACGGGTGATAGCATAGAGTCTCTACGAAACTCTTCTCGTGCATGTACATTGGAAATATGAACCTCAATGGTGGGCGATGTCACTGCTTTAATTGCATCACGTATAGCTACAGATGTGTGAGTATAGCCTCCGGCATTGATAATAATACCATTGTAAAAGAATCCTACCTCTTGGATTTTATTGATTATCTCACCTTCAACGTTCGACTGAAAATAGTCGAATGTGACAGATGGATAGTTTTGTTTGAGCGATTCGATATATTCGCTGAAGGATTCTTGGCCATAAATCGACGGTTCTCTTACTCCCAATAGGTTTAGGTTTGGACCGTTTATTATTTGAATCTTCATAAATAGCCTTATTTGTTATAATGTTCTATTGTAATTAATTATTTGTCATAATGCACAAAACATCTGTTTAGGCTTTTGCAAATATACAAATATTATTTGTGTAATATAAAACGACTGAGGGTATCGCAATTGCGATACCCTCAGAACTATATAATTATAAATCTAATTACTTTATTACATCAGTAACACCTTTAGCATTTTCCTCTACGTCTTTTGTAGCTTCGTCCACTTGGTCGAATGGTGCATAATCTGCAGCCATCATCCTCTTGTATGAACGATATCTCCATTTAGCATTGTCTTCTGCAGCCTTAAACAGCTCGTCTGCTTCCTTCGGAAACGATTTCTGAAGTTGAGTATAACGAACCTCTCCCATAAGGAAGTCACGGAACTTAGTCCAATCAGGTTCTGGGCTGTCAAGCTGGAATGGGTTTTCACCCTGCTCTTCCAATCTTGGGTCGAAACGCCACAAGTGCCAGTAACCTGCCTCTACTGCGGCTTTCTGCTCGTTTTGAGCCTTGCCCATACCTCTGCGAAGTCCGTGGCTGATACATGGCGAATAAGCTATCACAATTGAAGGTCCGTCGTATGACTCTGCTTCTCTTATTGCTTTGAGCGTTTGCAGTTGATTGGCTCCCATTGCAACTTGAGCTACATATACATATCCGTATGTAGTTGCAATCATACCTAAATCTTTTTTGCGAACACGCTTACCTGAAGCGGCAAACTTAGCGACTGCAGCCATTGGAGTAGATTTTGAAGACTGACCACCTGTGTTAGAGTAGACCTCTGTATCAAGTACAAGAATATTGACGTTCTTTCCACTTGCAATTACGTGATCAAGGCCTCCGAAGCCTATATCGTATGCCCATCCGTCACCTCCAAAGATCCAGATTGACTTCTTAGTAAGATACTTATCTAAGTTCAGGATATCTTTTGCCAAAGGACTTTCTGAATTAGCCAACGATTTTACAATCTTGGATGATACCTCCTTAGATCCATCAGCATCTTCTTTCTTTTCAATCCATTCTTTGAATAGTTCTTTTTGTTCATCTGTGATATCATTCTGAGATAGACCTTGAGTCATCAAGTCTTCAAGACGGTTGCGCATGCTTTCTTGAGCTATTGCGAAACCATACCCGAACTCAGCGTTGTCTTCGAAGAGTGAGTTTGCCCAAGCCGGTCCTTTACCTTCTTCATTTGTAGTATATGGTGTTGCAGGAGCAGATGCACCATAGATTGAAGAACAGCCTGTTGCGTTGGCAATCATCATTCTATCGCCGAACAGTTGAGTTACCAACTTAACATATGGTGTTTCTCCACAACCTGAACATGCTCCAGAGAACTCAAACAGAGGAGTAGAGAACTGTGAGTTTTTAACATTCATCTTTATGTCTACAAGATGAGCTTTGCTTGAAACGTTTTCAATCATCCAGTTCCAGTTTTTCTGATTATCAAGCTGGGTTTCAATAGGCATCATCTCGAGAGCACTTTGTCCCTTCTTACCCGGACACACATCAGCACAGTTACCGCAACCTAAGCAGTCTAAAACATCGACTTGTATCCGGAAGCCCATACCTGTAAATTGCTTTCCTTGTGCTTTTAGAAGTGTCACATCTTCCGGAACATTTTTCTGTTCTTCTTCATCAAGCATGAATGGACGAATAGTTGCGTGAGGGCAAACGTATGCACATTGGTTACACTGTATACAATTTTCAGCGTTCCATACAGGAACATTGACTGCTACACCACGTTTTTCGTATTTTGTGGTTCCCATGTCCCAAGTACCATCTTCGCGTCCTTTGAATACTGACACAGGAAGGTTATAACCTTGCTGAGCATTAATTGGACGTACGACTTTCTGTATGAACTCAGGTACAGTATCTGCAGCTTTATCTTCAAGTTTAATATTTGCCCATTCTTTAAGTACCTCAACTTCCTCAACATTACCTCCACGCTCTACTGCAGCGTAGTTCATATTGACAATATTTTCACCTTTCTTACCATAAGACTTAACAATGAATTGCTTCATCTGCTCAACAGCTAAGTCGTAAGGTATTACATTTGAGATTTTAAAGAATGCAGATTGCAGTATGGTATTTGTGCGATTACCCAGTCCTATTTCCTCTGCTATTTCAGTAGCATTTATGATATATAACTTAATGTTCTTCTCTGCGAAGTATTTCTTAACATGGTCAGGTAAGTGCTCGGCAACTTTATCCTTTGGCCATATAGAGTTAAGCAAGAAGGTTCCGTTTTCCTTAAGACCTTTCGTTACATCGTAAAGATGCAGATATGCAGGGACGTGACATGCCACGAAGTTAGGTGTGTTTACCAAATATGGAGAACGAATAGGATTATCACCAAAACGCAAGTGAGAGCATGTGAAACCTCCTGACTTCTTGGAGTCATAAGCGAAATATGCTTGAACATACTTGTCAGTGTTGTCACCAATGATCTTGATTGAGTTCTTGTTAGCACCAACTGTACCATCGGAGCCCAAGCCATAGAACTTAGCTTCATATGTAGTGTCATCCATAGATATTTCCTCTTTTACAGGAAGAGATCTGAATGTCACATCATCAACGATACCAATAGTGAAACCATTCTTAGGCATGTTTAGAGAAAGATTCTCGTAAACTGAAAGTATCTGAGCAGGAGTAGTATCTTTAGAAGACAAGCCATAAATACCTCCAACTATTTCAGGGGCATTTTCACGACCATAGAAGCTGTCTTTAACATCAAGATACAGAGGCTGACCGGCTGCTCCGGGTTCTTTTGTTCTATCAAGAACTGCAATACGTTTTACGGTTTTAGGAATTACTGATAGGAATGCTTCAGCCTTGAAAGGGCGATATAGGTGAACTGCTACAACACCTACCTTTTCGCCTTTTGCCCTTAGATAATCAACAGTCTCTCTGATTGTTTCAGTTACAGAGCCCATGGCAATGATTACTCTGTCGGCTTCTTCGTCACCATAGTAATCGAAAAGATTGTATCTGCGACCCGTTACTTCTGCAAGTTTTTCGAGATACTTTTCTACAATTTCAGGAATCTTATCGTAGAAAACGTTTGATGCCTCACGTGCTTGGAAATATATATCATCGTTTTGCGCTGTACCTCTTGTTACAGGACTTTCAGGGCTTAAGGCTCTTTCTCGGAATGCCCTTAGTGCATCTTGATTGATTAGCGGTGCCAAATCTTCATTTGATAATGCTTCTATCTTTTGGATTTCGTGAGATGTGCGAAATCCGTCGAAGAAGTGAATGAAAGGCACTCTACCCTCTATGGCTGACAGGTGTGCCACTGCAGCCAAGTCCATAACTTCTTGAACAGAACCTGTTGCGAACATTGCAACACCAGTTGGCCTTGCAGCCATAACATCCTGATGGTCGCCAAAGATTGACAATGCATGAGATGCTATAGCTCTTGCAGATACGTGAAAAACACCTGGCAAAAGTTCACCCGCCATCTTATACATATTTGGCAACATCAAAAGGAGCCCTTGTGAGGCCGTGAAGGTTGTTGTTAGTGCGCCGGACTGAAGAGCACCATGCATTGCACCTGCTGCTCCGGCTTCTGATTGCATTTCTTGAACTAGCACTGATTGGCCGAAGATGTTTTTTCTGCCTGAGGCAGACCATTCGTCCACGTACTCGGCCATTGTGGATGATGGTGTGATTGGATAGATTGCTGCGACTTCGCTAAACATATAGGCTATATGTGCGGCAGCCTGGTTACCATCACAGGTTAAATACTTCTTGTTTTTTGCCATAATTATATGATAATTTTTAAAGAATTTGCGTGTGACTATGAGAGTTATTTACATCTCTCTAAACGAAGTACGAAGTTACTACAAAATTGTTTAACCCACAAAATATTATGTATAAGGCTATAAAAAATACGAACACCATATACAAAAACATGTTAAAAAAGTAATCTTTAATCGGACTGATGCGTTATAAGGTTATGAAGAGTATTATCATTGCGAATAGATTGCCTGTTAGGATTGAAAGAGAAGATGATGGCTTTAACATCATAAAAAGTGAGGGAGGACTGGCGACAGGATTGGGTTCGCTGGAAACGGAGTCAGAGATATTTTGGGTTGGATGGCCAGGAATTCACACAGATGATGAGGGAGAACAGAAGTTAATTACCAAGAAACTTCACGAGATGAATTTTCATCCTGTATTTCTTTCTTCAGAACAGATAGAGAATTATTATGAAGGGTACAGCAACAGTACCATATGGCCATTGTGTCATTATTTTTTCTCTTATATTGAGTACAAGGCGGATTATTGGGAGGCATATCAAGCTGTGAACGACTTGTTTTGCAATGAGGCTTTGCGATTTATTGACGATGACGACATAGTTTGGGTGCAAGACTACCAACTTATGTTGTTGCCCAAAAAGATAAGAGACAAGAGGCCAAAGGCAAATATTGGCTATTTTCATCACATTCCATTCCCTTCGTATGAGTTGTTTAGAGTGTTGCCCGAAAGGGAGGAAATACTTAACGGATTGTTGGGTGCCGATTTGATTGGGTTTCACACTCATGACTATATGAGACACTTCATCAGTGCGATTTATCGTGTATTGAACTTAAACTGCAACCTGGATGAGATTAGCTTAGACAACAGGATTGTCCATGTGGACGCTTTTCCTATGGGGATCAACTATGACAAATATCACGATGCTCCGAGGATGCCAGAGGTTAAGGAAAAGTCAAGACTTTTGAAGGAGCAGTTAGGTAACAGAACCATAATAATATCGGTAGACAGACTTGATTACAGCAAGGGTATTTTGCATAGGGTTGAGGGTTTTGCTCAATTTTTGGATAACAATCCGGAATATCACGAAAAGGTTTCACTGGCTATGATTGTTGTTCCATCGCGCGACAACGTGGATATTTATGCAGAGCTTAAAACAAAGATTGACAGAGCTATAGGAGAGATAAATGGCAAATACTCCAAGCTGGGGTGGACTCCTATTTTCTATTTCTATAGGAGTTTTGAGTTTGATGAGTTGATTGCTATGTATGACATAGCTGACATTGCCATGGTTACACCACTGAGGGACGGAATGAACCTTGTGGCAAAAGAATATTTAGCTACCAAATATGACAAACCAGGTGTTTTGATATTGAGCGAGATGGCCGGAGCCACAATAGAGCTACAAGATGCCATCATCATCAATCCCAATGACACAAATGAGATAGAAAGTTCTATAATTGAGGCATTGAATATGCCCATGGAAGAAAAAAGTGAAAGACTGGGTGCCATGCAACAGCACATTTCAAAACAAAATGTAAAGAAATGGGCTAACGACTTCGTAAAAGAGCTGATGTCAATAAAGACTCAGAATAATGAGATTTTACAAAAAATTGTTGGCAAAAGACAGTTGACACAGATTAAGAAGTCGTATGATGATGCTGAATCGAGGCTGATTATACTTGATTATGATGGAACGCTTTCTCCGTTTTTCAAGAATCCGGAAGATGCCGCCCCAAAGGCTGAAGTCATTGAATTACTGAAAAAGATGTCGGCTGATGAAAGGAATAAGGTAGTGATAAATAGTGGGAGGAATCACAACATTTTGGACAAGTGGTTTAGCGGACTCGACATTGATTTTGCAGCTGAACATGGAATGTTTTACAAAGAGAACGATGTGTGGCATAAGAATCAGACTAGTGAAAACACTTTTGACGAGGAGATATTAGATATTGTGAGGCACACTATAGATAAGACTCCGGGGTCACGTATGGAGAAAAAAGAGGCTTCGCTTGTATGGCACTATAGGAATGTGGATATTTGGTTGGCAGAACTAAGGTCGCAACAATTGATAAATGCGTTGATTGGTCCATGTTCAAGATTGAACCTCCAGATTATACCAGGCAACAAGGTTGTAGAAATAAAGCCACCTGATTTCACAAAAGGAAGTGAGGTTCAGAGATTGATGGAAAAGAATAATTATGACTTTGTGCTTGCGATTGGTGATGACACCACTGACGAGGATATGTTTAGAGCGATGCCAGACGACGGCATAAGCATAAAGGTGGGTAACTTTTCGCCTGCGGCAAAATACAGGATACCACTTCAGTCTTCTGTTGTACCATTCTTATCTAATCTGATAAAATAGTATTTTAAGGTTTTACAAGAGTCACAATTATTCAAATACGTATAACAATGGCAGGACCTGTGAGGATCCTGCCATTGTGGTATTTATCAGCTTTATTGCAACTAAGGTCTTATAAACTTTGATAGTTTTTTTTCTTCTGAAAATAGAACCGCAGTGTTGATGAAAGCCAAATGAGAGTATGCTTGAGGAATATTTCCGAGTTTTCGTTTAGTTTTGAAATCAAGATCTTCACTAAATAGACCTACGTGATTGGAATATGTTATCATCCTTTCGAATATTTCCTTTGCTTCTTCTTTTTCCCCAATAACAAAAAGTGCATCGATAAGCCAGAATGTGCATATTGTAAATGATGACGACGGAAGGCCAAAATCATCTTCGGCTTTATATCTATACATGAGACCCTCATGATAAAGCTGTTCTTTGATATATTTAACCGTGCTTATATATCTAGGGTTGTTAGTTTCTATAAAATCATAGAAATACATAAGCAATAATGAAGAATCGGCATCGGTGTTATCGTAGGCTTGAGTGAATGTCTGCAACTCTTCATTCCAGCCTTTTTCGTGGACCTCGGCCTTGATAATATCGGCTTCTTTTCGCCACAGAGCGGCATAACTATCCCTTTGAAGAAGTTCCGCTATCAACGATGCACGGTCGACTGCCACCCAGCTCATCACTTTAGAGAAAACGAAATGTGCTTCCCTTGTACGATATTCCCATATACTGCGGTCAGGCTTGCGCCATGCTGCAAGAACTACACGCACGAGGTTCTTTATAATTTCCCATATCTCCTCCACTTCATCGAGAGTGCCGGGAAAGTAGAGATAATATTTATATATAACGTCCAAGAGGTAACCTATGGAGTCGTTTTGAATCTGATAGTAGGCAGCATTACCTATTCGGACAGGTGAAGAGTTTTCGTAACCACTGAGATGCGGTAAAATCTCTTCGGTCAAGTCCTTTTCACCACGTATGCCATACATTATTTGAATAGGCTCATCGCGAGAAGATTTCATTATCTTTTTTATGAATCCTATAAATCTTTCGGCGGCAGAAGACTGTCGCATGAACATTAGCGTGTCAATTGACATTGAGGCATCTCGAAGCCAACAGAACCTGTAATCCCAGTTGCGAGTTTCACCTATGGTTTCGGGCAAGCTGGTTGTGATGGCAGCCAACATGGCACCAGACTCTTGGTAAGACAAGAGTTTTAGGACCAGTAAGCTACGTCTTATCATATCGTTATACTCAACATATTGTTTTGAACGATTAACAAAGTTCAGCCAATAAACTTTAGTCCGCTCATATTCTGTCAGGATGCGATTAGTGTTTATTTCAACCAGCTTTTGATTGTAGGACAGCAAGAAGAACTCGTGCCCATTAAGTTGTATATCTTCTCTGTTCAATATTTTATCTTTGTCGAGACTTGTATATAGATAAGCCTTGTCTTCAGAGTCTTCAACAGAGAAGGTTTTAATATAATCTCCAACGATTTCGTGCTTTGTTTCCTCGCGAGCATAGTTTATTTGCGGGTCGTAGATCACCTTTACTGTGGGAGTGCCTTTAGTTACACGAATGTATCTGTGGATTTCCGGAGGCATATAGTAGTGTGCCTCATCAGCTGTTTTGTATCGAGGCATATAGTCGAACACGATAAAGCCATGCTCGGGAGACTCAAAACGAGTCATGAGAATATTTGTATCACCGTTATACCTTTGAGTTACATTATAATCATCAGAGACTTCAAAATGAAAGCTTCCACCTTTTTCTTTGTCAAGCAGTTTAGCGAAGATTGAAGGAGAGTCGAAATCGGGAAAACATAACCAATCTAAGCTTCCACGTTTAGAAATTAATGCAGCCGTTCTACAATTTCCTACAATCCCATAATCAAGATTTTCCATATATTTTCTTTTAAATAACCTATCTATTATTCTATGTTACAAATACAGTCCGTACTGACCGCTAGATTAATGAGATTTTGAGAGTCTCATACTTATTAGAACAACAGTTTATGGTTAAATGTTGATAATCCTCGAACGCGTATCTATTTCACCTCTGAGAGAAACATGCATCAGCTGTTTTACTTCTTGGCTACTTTTATTGTTTCCGAAAAGAGTTATCATTTTCATCAATGTTGCTTCGGTAGTCATATCGTGGCCACTTACGACGCCCAGATTTTCGAGTTTTTGTCCGTTGTTGTATCTATACATCTCGGCACTTCCGTAAAGACATTGAGTTACGCTAACAATAACAACGCCTCTGTCTACTGCATCTTTCACCAGTTTCATGAACCAGGGAAATACCGGCGAATTGCCACTTCCGTAAGTTTCAAGAACTACACCCTTGAGACCTTCAATATTTAATATTGCTTGTACGGTTCTTTCGGTAATACCGGGGAACAGTTTCAAGACAACGACATTTGGGTCGAGGTTATAATTAAATTTGGTGGGTTCGTTGAATTTTGGTTTTATGATATCATTATCGTTGAATATAATATCTATTCCAGTTTCGGCCAAATAGTTGCAATTTGGGCTGTTGAAAGCACTGAAGCTGTCAGCGTTAATCTTTGTTGCTCTGCAACCACGCATGAGAAGATTCTGCATATATATTGACACTTCGGGGACCAGAGGATGTCCGTCGGCATCTTTATCAGCAGCAATCTCGAGCGCTGTTATAAGATTTTCTTTGGCATCGGTTCGTAGTTTGCCAATTGGCAGTTGTGAGCCTGTAAGTATGATTGGTTTGGTAAGATTTTCGCACATAAAGCTTAAAGCTGAAGCAGTATAAGCCATAGTGTCGGTGCCATGCAATATTACAAATCCGTCGAAATTTTGGTATTGCTCCTCAATGATACGAAGTATCTGGGTCCAGCTTTCGAAAGTCACATCAGAAGAGTCAATAGGCGGGTCGAATTGAATGCTTTCAACACCGAAGCTTAAGAACTGAATTTCAGGCATGTTTTGATTCAAGTTATCAAAACTATATGGCTCAAGTGCACCGGTTTTTTTGTTTTGAATCATTCCTATTGTTCCGCCGGTGTAAATAATCAGCACTTTTGCGTTACTATCAATCATATTATTTTGATGTTTATATGCGAAAATAACAAATAGAAATCAAATGTAACCCTTTTGACAGAACAAACAATCTATTTTTTATTATTTTAATGTAAATAATCAGCAAAACAGAAATATCAAACTAAAAATGCGTGAGCGCTGTTTAATATTATAGGATATTAGTTACAAAATAAATTTACATAGACATATGACACATACGACAAGAACGATTTGGAGGGAAAACAATATTTTTGACACAGACCTTGATGGGCACAAGGTGACCATTGACCTTGGAAAAGAAGCTAATGGAGACGATGCAGGGCCAAGACCTAAAAAGCTCCTTTTGGTTGCTGCAGCCGGATGCTCAGGACTTGACGTAGTTGAAATCATCAGGAAGATGAAGATTGACATAAAGGGTTTTGAGATTAGGATTGACGGAGAAGTGGCGGAAGAAGATCCTAAGCTATATACATCGATGAAGGTCGTTTATGAATTTGAGGGCAACGACTTGCCGAAGAAGAAACTTGAGAGAGCATGTCAACTATCGTTTGACAAGTATTGCGGAGTGTTGGCGCTTTATAAAAAAGCTATAGACGTAACTTATGAGGTAGTAGTAAAATAGGTGTTTTTTTAGATAAATATAGTATTGCAAAAGGTTGTAATTTATCTTTTTATTGTATCTTTGTATCAAAAGATATGAGGTTATTAACTGACAAGAAAGAGACATTAAACCGATTGTTTTTCAAGAATAAATAAAAGAGGAAACTATGCAAACAATGGATTCATTTAATTTTGCCGACAAAAAGGCATTTGTTAGGGTGGACTTCAATGTGCCACTTGATGAGGATTTTAACATAACAGACGACACTCGCATACGTGCCGCTATACCTACACTAAAGAAGATTTTAGAGGATGGCGGAAGCGTTATCATCGGCTCGCACTTGGGAAGGCCTAAGGGTCCTACAGACAAGTTTTCTTTAAAACACATATTAAATCACGTTTCCGAACTATTAGGTGTTGACGTTAAATTTGCAGAAGATTGCATTGGTGAAGCCACCAGTGAAAAAGTTGCTGCGCTTCAACCAGGCGAGGCTTTATTGCTAGAGAACCTTCGCTTTTATGCAGATGAAGAAGGTAAACCAAGAGGTTTGAGCGAAGATGCTTCTGAAGAGGAAGTAGCTAAAGCAAAGAAAGAATTAAAAGAGTCTCAAAAAGAGTTTACTGAAAAATTAGCTTCTTATGCAGATGTATATGTAAATGACGCTTTTGGTACTGCTCATCGTGCTCACGCATCAACGGCTTTAATTGCAGACCATTTTGACAAGGAACATAAACTATTTGGCTATTTGTTACAGAAAGAAATTGATTCTGTTGAAAAGGTAATGAAGGATACCGAACGTCCTTTTACTGCTATAATGGGTGGTTCTAAAGTTTCTACAAAGATAGAAATTATCAAGAACCTATTGGATAAGGTAGACAATCTTATTTTGGCAGGAGGCATGACATACACTTTTGCCAAGGCTTTCGGTGGCAAGATTGGTGACTCCATAGTTGAAGATGACAAGCTTGATTTGGCAAAAGAACTTGTTGAGTTAGCAAAAGAAAAAGGCGTCAACTTGGTTTTGGCAACTGACGCTAAAATAGCAGACAAATTTGCTAATGATGCCAATACAAAGTATGCTCCTGTTAAGGAAATTCCTGACGGATGGGAAGGGTTGGACATAGGTCCTAAATCTTCTGAGGCATTTGCTGATGTAATAAAGAAATCTAAAACTATTCTATGGAACGGACCAGTGGGTGTTTTTGAATTCGACAACTTTGACAAGGGTTCACGTGATGTATCCGATGCAATAGTAGAAGCTACGAAGAACGGAGCATTTTCACTTGTTGGTGGAGGTGATTCTGTGGCATGTGTAAATAAATTTGGACATGCAGATAAGGTGTCATACGTTTCAACCGGTGGAGGTGCATTGCTTGAAATGATTGAAGGCAAGGTTCTTCCAGGTGTGAAGGCAATCAGAGGATACTAATAGAATATTTTTCACAGACATATTTCATTGAAGGGTGGACTGCAAAAGTTCACCCTTCGTGATGAAAAATATATTTGTACAGGGAGCATACTATGTAATATCATCATTTTTTTGTAATTTTGAGTTTCTTTTTAAGTACGGTAGATTATGAACATTTCATTCAATTGGTTAAAAGAATATTTAGAGTTTGATTTAACTCCTCAGGAGACTGCGGATGTGTTGACTAGTATAGGTTTGGAGGTTGAAGGGCTGAGTGAGATACAGACAGTCAAAGGAGGCATGGAAGGATTGGTCGTTGGCGAGGTGCTTACATGTGAAAAGCATCCAAATGCTGACAGTTTGAGTGTGACAACGGTATTAGTTGAAAAAGGTGGTGAACCTTTGAGTATTGTTTGTGGAGCACCAAATGTTGCAGCTGGCCAGAAGGTTGTTGTAGCGACTAGTGGAACGGTTTTGTATGATGGTGACGAGTCTTTTAAGATAAAAAAGACGAGATTGCGTGGCATTGATTCTTTTGGAATGATTTGTTCTGAAAAGGAGATAGGTATTAGCAATAATCATAATGGTATAATTGTTCTACCAAATGATGTTCCTGTCGGCACTTTAGCAAAGGACTACTATGATATTAAGAGCGATTGGATAATTGAAGTTGACATTACTCCCAATAGAGTTGATGCGGCATCTCACTATGGTGTTGCCAGAGATTTGGCCGCCTGGCTTAAACAAGCCGGCAAACCATACAAGTTAACAAAGCCTTCAGTTGACAACTTCATGATAGACAAACAAGACGGAGGCATTAAGGTTAAAGTTGAAAATAGTGAGGCATGTCCTCGATATACAGGTTTGACAATAAGAGGTGTTGATGTCAAAGAAAGTCCAGAGTGGCTGAAGAACAAGCTTTTGTTAATTGGGCTAAGACCTATAAATAACATAGTTGATATAACGAACTTCGTGTTGCATGAAACCGGACATCCTATGCATGCGTTTGACGCATCAGTTGTGGGAGAAACGGTGATAGTGAAAACTCTAGAAGACAAAACAAAATTTGTTACGCTTGATGAGCAAGAGCGTGAATTGAGCGACAGAGATTTGATGATATGCAATGAAAAAGAGGGTATGTGCATGGCCGGAGTTTTTGGAGGTGTGAATTCAGGTGTTACAGAAAAGACGGAGGATGTCTTTCTGGAATCAGCATACTTTCATCCTACATGGGTTAGAAAGACGGCAAGAAGACATGGACTGAATACGGACTCATCTTTTAGGTTTGAAAGAGGTGCAGATCCTAATAATACTATGTACGTCATCAAAAGAGCCGCATTATTGATAAAAGAGTTAGCCGGCGGTACTATAGAAGGAGATATTGTCGATATTTATCCTAACCCTATTGATAGACCAAGAGTGGAACTATCATACGATAAGGTTAACTCAATTATTGGTAAAGAGATTGGAAAAAACACAGTTAAAAGTATTCTTGACAGTCTTGAGATAGAAATTGAAAAAGAGACTTCGGATGTATTGACTGTTCGCGTACCTACATACAGGTCAGATGTAACCAGAGATGTTGATATTATTGAGGATATACTCAGGATATATGGCTACAACAACGTTGAAATTGGACAGACGCTGAAATCTAGTATGTCGTATCAGACAATTACTGATATGAAGAATAAAAAACAGTCGTTGATTTCTGAACAGCTCACAGCAAGTGGTTTCAATGAAATTATGAATAACTCTTTGACGAAGACCAGCTATTATGATAAATTAAAATCATTCCCTGCTGAAAATTGCGTTAAACTGGTTAATCCCCTCAGCGGTGACTTAGGAGTTATGAGGCAAACATTGCTTTTCGGGGGGCTTGAGAGCATTGCTTACAATAGCAATAGGAAGAATACGGACTTGAGTTTTTATGAATTTGGAAACTGTTACTTCTATGACGAAAGCAAAAGGGATGAGAATAAGGTGCTCGCCCAGTACTCAGAGAACACATTCCTCGGCATTTGGTTAACAGGCAGACGCACTCATAAGAACTGGGTGGTAAAAGAAGAACCGAGTACAGTATTTGAGCTAAAGGCACACGTTGAAAATATTCTTAATAGGATTGGAATTACTCATGACCAAGTGTACTATAAGCAAATTGAAAATGATGTTTACTCTGTTTGCATGAGTGTCAATGTCCATAAAAAGAATATTGGAAGCTTTGGTGTAATATCAAAAGATATCTGCAATATTTTTGATATTGACAATGAAGTTTTCTATGCAGAAATTGACTGGGATACATTAATCCGAGAAACTAATAAAAACAATGTTAGATTTAAGGAGATTCCTAAGTTCCCGGCTGTTAGTAGGGACTTAGCATTGCTTGTAGATGAGAATATATCGTTTGCAGACATAGAACAGATAGCATTCAAGTGTGAGAAAGAGCTTCTTAAGAGTGTAACTCTCTTTGACGTTTATGAAGGTAAAAACTTACCTCAAGGAAAGAAATCGTATGCAGTAAACTTTCTATTGCAAGATGAGAAGAAAACACTTAAAGATGATCAGATTGACTCAGTCATGAAGAAAATACAAAAGAATCTTGAAAATAAAATTGGAGCACAACTTAGATAATAAGTAATAAAAAATACAACAAATATAATATGGGAAGAGCATTTGAGTATAGAAAAGCACGAAAGCTAAAGAGGTGGGGGAACATGGCAAAAGTATTTACCAAACTAGGTAAAGAAATAACAATAGCAGCGAAAGAAGGTGGGCCGGATCCAGACTCAAACCCTAGATTGAGAGTTCTTATACAGACTGCGAAAAAAGAAAACATGCCCAAAGAGAATGTTGAAAGGGCTATAAAGAGAGCAACAGATAAAGACTCAGGTGATTACAAAGAGGTTGTATATGAAGGCTATGGTCCACATGGAATTGCAATAGTAATTGAAACAGCAACTGATAACACAACTCGTACAGTGGCCAACATACGTAGTTACTTCAATAAGCATGGCGGATCACTTGGAACATCTGGAAGTTTAGAGTTTCTTTTCGATCACAAATGTGTGTTCAAAATAGAGAAAAGCAACAACATAGACTTGGAAAGCTTGGAACTTGAGCTAATAGACTATGGAGTGGATGAGGTAGAAACAGAAGATGATTCTATCATACTCTACGGTGAGTTTACATCCTATGCTGATATTCAGAACTACTTAGAACAGAACGGCTATGAGATAATATCTGCAGAGTTTGAAAGAATTCCTACAGATACTAAAGTACTTAGCGATGCTGATCGCGAAGATATTGAAAAGCTAATAGAGAAGTTCGAGGAAGATGATGATGTTCAGAATGTCTTCCACAATATGGAAGAAACTGAGGAATAATAAATTTTCTTAGTAGCGCATAGCGGAATCGAACCGCTCTTCATTGCCTGAGAAACAATTTTCCTAACCACTAGAAGAATGCGCCTTAATATTGTATCTGCAAAGGTATAATAATTATTTTATTATTTAGCAATAAACTCATTAAATTTTAATATTATTTCCTTTGCAGCGACATATGGACTCTTTTTCGAACTAACGACCTCTTTTTCCAGCTCTTCCAACATCTCTGATACTTGAGGATTACTATAGAATCGGTCAGTTAGATATTGATTGATAGTTTCAAACATCATAAACTTATATTGTTCTCTACGATTCCGCTCAAAATAGCCGTTTTCTTTAACGAAGACAATATATCTATCAATCATATCCCAAACCTCTTTTATGCCAATTTTATAGTATCCCGAATAAGTAAGTACTTCGGGTGTCCATCCGGAGTTTCCAATAGGGAACATATGTAGTGCGTTCTTCAACTGTCTTTGTGCTATTTTAGCCTTCTCGACATTATCTCCGTCAGCTTTGTTTATGACAATCCCATCAGCCATTTCCATGATACCTCGCTTTATTCCTTGTAGCTCGTCTCCTGTACCTGACAACTGTATAAGCAAAAAGAAATCCACCATTGAATGAACAGCAATCTCTGACTGCCCTACTCCAACAGTTTCTACAAAGATATAATCAAACCCTGCAGCCTCACATAAGATAATAGTCTCACGCGTTTTCCGTGAAACACCTCCTAATGAACCTGCTGATGGTGAAGGTCTTATAAATGCAGACTCCTGAACCGAAAGATTTTCCATACGGGTTTTATCGCCCAAAATACTACCTTTCGATCTTTCGCTGGATGGGTCTATCGCAAGTACAGCTAATTTATGCCCCTTTTCCAACAAATACATTCCAAAGGCATCTATTGATGTACTCTTTCCTGCTCCGGGTACACCGGTTATCCCGACTCTAATAGAATTTCCAGAGTGAGGAATACACTTTTCTATTATTTTTTGAGCAATCTCATGATGCTCTGCTAAAGAGCTTTCTACTAATGTAACTGCCTTACTTAAAATTACCCTATTCCCTGATAAAATGCCATCCACATACTCATCTACAGAGAGAATATTTGATCTCTCTTTTTTCTTAAGATAAGGATTTATACTTGGTGGCTGTACTATCCCCTTATTTACTTTTAGGCCCTTATATGCAGAATCATTTTCTAAGTGTTTCATAATATATAACTAATAAAAAACCGAACGAAGCATCTACAAATATACTTCATTCGGTCATAATTACCAATCCAAAAAGTTACTATCTATCTTTTTGGTGTTACATTACCTTTAATGGTAAGAACGTAAACAGTATCTGGAACATTAGTATATACTCTAATCGTCTTATTAAAGGTTCCCGGACGTCTTACTGTTGAGTACTTTGCAGAAATAGCACCCTTCTTCCCGGGCAATATTGGCTCACGTGTATATGAAGGAGTCGTACATCCACAAGAAGCCGAAACTCTTTGAATTATTAATGGGCTGTCCCCGGTGTTAGTGAACTCAAACTTTGTGGTTACTGCACCAATTTCTTCCTTTATAGTTCCAAAATCATGCTCATTCTTTACAAATTTCATCTGTGGCTGTTGTGCCAAAGCCAATCCTATTGCAAAAACGGACAGCAAAAACACCAAGCTTATTCTTTTCATATCTTTACAAATTATATTAATTCATGTATTCAAACTCATCTCTTTATGAAACACAAATTTATCAAAATAGTTTAACCTGAACAATTTAATATCTAAAAAAACCGACCACTACTCTCTTTTGATTCAATTATTCAACACTTACCACTATTCCTGCGGTATGTGAAGTAAACTCAGGTGCATACATGCTCTGTATTGTCGTGATACCATTAGAGAACACCCCTTTATGTACAACAAATACAGAATATTCAAACACATATGTACCTCTCGGCAAAACATCAAAGTACATGTTGGTAGAAGCATCTTTTGATGTTGCATAGTACATAACACTATTTTGCCACTTAACCCCTGATAACTGATTAGTAGGTTCGAAGCATACTGCTCTGGAATCTTTTATATGAACAAACTCCATATCTCTATCAGTTCTAACCGTAAGTCTTACTACAACCTTGTCACCCACTTTCAAACTGCCATTATCATGAATTTTCTCAAGCTTAGTGCCATGCTCATCTGTTTTCTCAACAAACATCATCTTCTCTACATCCAACGATGCATCTGTATGTCCAATCTTATCAAGATCCTCAAAATATTGTACATACATTGCACCCCAAGCAGGCGTATTTCCTTCATGTATTACAGTCACATCCTTCATGTCAGAAGATATATTCTCTTTACTCCAACTCTCCTTGATATATCCTGTACCCACTTCTCCATCGTCAGTGCTAATTAACTGTCTGCCTACAGCAATATTTGTTTTCCCGTCTTCACTAAACCAATCACTGCCATTGCTCAACAATGCATAAACTGCATCCAACGTTGCATGAGTCGACTCCCATTGTTGTGTCTGTTTTTGTTTCAACAACCACTGCTTCATCATATCCATTTCTTCAGAACCGGCATTTGCTACTTTGAATGCATCCATTATAAATGTGTGCACAGTAACAGCAGAACGTGGCATAAATACACTGCTCGTGTTGTTTGCCCAAAACATACCCATCTCATCAGTTATGGTTGCATGCTCTCTGTATGAATCTATGATATCTTTTATTATAGGTCTTTTACCCAACCTCTGCATGATCATAACAATATGTGATCTCTCATACAAATCATATTCAGTCCAATTTTCAGCTATGACCGTATTATAAAAATCAATCATCTCCTTAACCCCTGAACTCATAGGATAATTAGGGTAAGCACCTCTAACCAGAAGATACTCTAAATCTACTATCGATACATGTTTAATCTTTCTACAATCCTTGTTGTATTTCTTCATTATTTCAAACCTATTCAATGCTTCATCATCGATATAGCTCAATGCCTTGTTTTGCATAGATATCACTTCTTCAGAGTAATCACCTATTCCCAACTCTTTCAGCTGATTGAAGCCATAAAGCACATATTGAGTAATTCCAACATTTGGATAGAAACCTTTAAACCAGCTCCATCCACCATCATATGTTTGTAATTCTCTCAATTTATCTAATGCAATGCTCTTCAAGTATGAGCTCCGATTAATATCAAACAACAAAGCGAGTTTCTCCTTTTGCTCTGTCTCATCTTTTGCTTCCATAACCCATGGAGTTTCCTCCAAAAGCACAGCCTTAAGCTCTTCGTTTTTATCCAAGCTTGAAAACAATGTATTTGCATCACCGCCTTGTTTTTTCCATTGTTCAATCATTGCAACCACACGAGGATATGCTTTACCGATATGTTCTGCCAAACTATTTGCATAATATGATGCGAACCAAGAAATTGCATCCTCATCTACCGGCTGACCTAACCCCGGCAAAGCCTGAATGGCGTACCATGCAGGATTAGAGGTAAACTCAAGAGTCAACCTGTAATTATCTCTCGTAGAAGAGCCCCCATCCGATAAGCCCTTAAACTCGAACGACTTTTCCTCACCGGCTTTAACGTCCACCCTCATGCTTTCAGTGACTAGCATACGATTGGGCAAGACTGCCAACGCGTGTTGTTCTCCATCGCTGAAATCAGAGGTTCTTGCAAAAACCCTCACTCCCAACACGTCAATGTCTTTCGGCACAACAAATGTCCACTCTGCAGACGTTGATGCTTGTTGCTCCAAAGTAAAGCTTTGTTCTTTGTTATCTATTTGTATATTACTGATTATCTCTTCTGTGGTCGGGTCAAACAGTTCCAGGTAAACTATGCCCGATTGAGCCTCATCAGATAGGTTGGAAACCTTGGCAGCAATAGTTGTTTTATCTCCATGACGCAAGAATCGTGGCATGTTTGGTGTCACCATCAGTTCTTTTTGCGAAACACTGAATGACTCTGCATACCCCGACCTCAAATCTTTGTCGTGAGCAACTACTCTGAATCTCCACCTTGTATTGCTGTCAGGCACCTTAAATGAAACCTGCGTCTCTCCGTCTTTGTTGGTTCTTAACATAGGATAAAAGAAGGCTGTCTCATTAAAATTCTTCCTCACTTGTGCCTCTTCCTCATTCTGCTCATCATCCTCCATATCAACTTCAGCATCATCATATTCATCTGCCGCCAGCATTTGATCTTCAACTACAACCATCTCTTGAAGTGCTAATGAAGATTTTGCCGCTAAGGCCATCCTCGTACTCCGTGGGGCGGGCGAGGCAGTATAGCCAAAAACGTTTCCTTCAAGTAGCCCGTTATATTCACTATAACTCAAGCCAAACAAGTTGAGCCTATCATAGTCAAATGAATACTCTTTCAGCCTGTCCTTATAAATGCGTAGCCATACATAACCCTCTCTAAATGACCTATCTGAGTTCAGCGAGTTCATAAGTGTATTACTGTCAAAACTCTTCAAACGAATTTTCCAAACAGGTGCTTCATACAATTTATCAAGTGAAGCATCGTACATAGAGGCCAGTACTTCAGCTGTTGCCGGATTTCCTTTCGTATCTTTAACAGTCAATCTCCACTCCTCTTGCGTACCCGGCAATATCTTATCTCTAAATACATCCAACTTAACATCCAAGTTCTTTGGTTCTCGTTCATACTTGATTTCTGCTCTATGTGAATGGAATTTCTCATCCTTAACAAAGGTAAGCATCAACGTAACACCATTTTTATATTCACTCTTATATGGAACTTCAAACCTCTTATTATTGGCATTCAGTATAACCCATTTTCTTTCAATCAACTCTTTCTCGTTCCACAACTCATAAAGCACGTTAACCTTATCCGATGCACCAAGAATTACCTCCGCAGGTCTACTTTCCGAAAAAGTAAGTTTCTTCTCTAAATACCAATCGTTGGTGTTGAATGGTGGTTTTTCATCTTCATAGGAAAACAGAACAAAATCCTTTTCTCCGACCACTGTTTCGTTGCTGTCATCTTTCGACTCAACCATCAACCTATATCTCCCCGAACTCAAACTTACCAGCTTTTCCTTAAGTTCTTTCTGCTCACCTGCCACAAACTCTCCTTGCCTCAACTGCTGCCCAATAGAATCGTCATGTTGCAAAGTGTACAACTTATAGTTGCCCTTTGCATCTATATCATTGCCATCCAGATTCTTTGCTCTTATTACAATCTTGTCATCACTCTTTTTGTTAAACTTCGATTGCATCTCAACTTGCAATACCATGGACACATCTCCAACATTAACAACGTACCTGCCCACTTGAGTCTCCCCATTAACATCAGTGACGTTAGCTGTAAGAATAAATGAATATATAGATCTTGACATGTCCTGCGAATCTCTCTTCTTAGGAGTAAATGACACCTCAAACTCTCCATTATCGTCTGTATTAGTCGCCCCCTCTGCAAAATGCTCAGGACTATTGTACCAGACCCACCACCACGGCTGTTGACGTTCTATTTTCCAATCAACAGTAGCATCCTGGACCTTAATGCCTGAAAAATTTTCGACCTTACCTGTCAACTTTATTTCCTCGCCAAAACTATAAGTCTTGTCAATCTTGTCGAAGGTCACTTCAAAAGTAGGACGTTTATACTCTTCCACCCTGAAGTTAATTGTTCCACCATCTGTTTCTAACGTATAAACTCCGGTCAACAAACCTTTTGGCAACACAAACTCTCCACTCACAGAACCATACTCATTACTTATCAGCGTCTGAGTGGAAATCTCTTTACCGTTGGCATCTTTCAGAGTAAAATCTTGCTTCTTATTAGGCAAAACACTATCCTCACCATCGTAGTTACTTATCAATATAGCCTTAAAATATACAGTCTGACCAGGTCTGTACAATGCCCTATCAGTGAATATATTAACATAACTCTTACCATCATCTCTACTCTCGCGATAACCCATATAACCATAAGGTAGTCTGTTCAACAACGAGCCTTGGTCGGCACCTTTAACTGCATGAAAGAATACATCATTATTGGGAATATCTTTATGATAAGTCGCATATCCCTGTCTGTCGGTTTTTATCGTTTCAACTAACGTCAATTTTGAATTTCTCCAATTACCCGGCAACTTATATATTTTTATATCCGCGTCCTCAATGGGCTCTCCTGTACTTCTGTCTACAACAAAAAAATCATAGTTATTTTCTGATACATATCTCGAGAAAATCGTAAATCTCGATACAGCGAATATCAAATTATCATTATAATCTTTATTTTTTTCTGCAGGATTAGTATCAAAATCTAACATGTAAACACCTGGTTCATCCACATCCACTGAAAAATTAACCTTGCCTTTCTCATACTTTTCAAGATTAGTGGGTAACGATACTGAAATAGTCTTCAATAATTGTTTGTTATATCTTGTCCTTCTTTCATAGTTATATTCCAGGTTTAGTGCATCAAGAGGCGAATTCAGTTTATAAACTTTGACAGCAAGTGAGTTAATATTCTTAAACTCAACCTCAAACTCCTTTTTTCCATTTATTGGGAATGTTGTATTTCCTGATACATTAGCGTATGACCTTGTCATATCATTCAACCTGTTCTTCAAAGTCGACACACGCTTGTAATTAGGATATTTATCGATATACTCAACCAACATATCATAAACAGCTCGCTCAGTCTTCAAGTCCTCTTCTGTGTCTTCTTCATCATCCTCAACCCACCTCAGATGATAATCAGCAATCCTATCCACAACCTCAACACTCTCCGGTTTATCTTTCCAATCTTCCAAAAGTTCATATAGCAGCGGTAGACTAATCTCTATATTAGTGATTTTTGATCTAAAACTACTATTAAGATTCTCTATATAGTGCAATTCGGTAAGCAATACCGATTCGCTCATTCCTCTGTCTATTAGCGACTTTAACCATTTTTGATATGCATAATAGACCCAAAGATTGTAATCCTCTTTACCGGGGTCAAGATTTATATTAACAAAATCGTTTGCCTTCACAAACAAATCACTCTTCGACAACCCCCTGCGTGCCAACATTCGACTCAAATCAATATCTGATTTAATCATTTCAAGGTACTGCACTGCACGACCTGCCAAAAAATCAAACATTGTAGGAAAATAATCTCTCGAATCTTTACCCATATCAATGATAGCCGAGTAACTCTCCACCTGTGTATTAGCCAAAACATCTTGAGGCTCCAAAGAGGCTATAATATGTTCAACCACCTTGTCATAAAATATATTTTTTGTCCACTCATTAATGTCATCCGGAACAAAACCTTTTAGGTCTGTACGTTGGTTAATGGTCCACTCATTATAGTCATAATACTCCAAATACAGCTGACCCAACATGGAATGCAAAACAGCTTTTTCAACCGGATCTTTACTCTTTACCAACATACCATCAAGACTGTCAAACATTGACGTGAAATTCTCCTCATCTCTGGCTATGTTGTATTTCCCCTTATGTATTACTGCCTTTATAAGTTGCGGACTGTTATCATCTTCCATAGCTTGCTCAATAATCTCATCAACAACCTTTAATGCTGATTGCGGAAGCGACTTCTTCTCATATTCCGCCACCTTCAGCCAAAGATCTCCATAATCGTTTTTCATAGTCTTGACATTTTGAGGATATATCATAAATACACATATTGCTGAAAGCAAAAATATAACAGCTCTTTTCATTTTAGGTTTCGTTTTAGTGGCAATAAAGCTTTTTATCATTACACAATACTCAACAAACATAAAACTATATGTTTGCCAATATATGCTCAATATGTTGTGTATGACTCTCTATTTTGCAAAAGGTTTCATCACCACACCCATTTTTTTCCGTCCGTTGATCTTCACTATCAATGGTTTTTCAAAACGTACATGCCTTATATACTGCGTCTCAAATACTGCCGGCTGAGCATTCAAAAACTCTTCATCAAAGAAACCCTCCTCTTCCAAATATGGGTTGATAGTGAAATAGCCCACACCCATAGATGTAAGGTTTTGGAAAAAGTGTGTCCCCTGACTTGGCTCTATTCGATAGTTTTCCAAGCTCGACTCCACAATCACTCGAGCCTGACTTATATGTGACCACTTGACAGGCACTCCCAACCACGAATCCGACGAACCCCACCTTCCGGGGCCAACCAAAACATACTCCTTGCCATCTGCCATAAACTTGCCATTAAGTTGCTCAATCTCAAAAGCCACCGCCGGATTATTCGCCGCACTAAAACCCTCTGTTTTTAGATAAACAACGTCATAAATATCGTCATTTATGCCATTTCCCAAAGCATTTCGTGAAAACAGTATAGTATCTTTTTCGTCAATCTCTTCAAGATTCTCTTTCACCACCTCCCTGCTATTTACTATTGGTCTTATCTGCAACACATAAAAAGCTGCATTCTCCCTGTCTTTTATGTCTATTGCAAACTCTATTTCAACAGGTCTGCCCATCTCTTTTTCACCTATCTTCAATAATCTTTCCAATGTCTCGGCAACCGGGAACATATCATGTTGCAAAATATGGGAGAAAGACACAATCTTTCTGCCCCCCTCATAAAATCCGTCCCTGATAACCTGATCTAATGGGTCGTAAGTGGATGCAACAAACTTCAGTGGTCCATCAGTTTCTGCCGCCTTCAATCTCAATTTTTGCAGATTAAAACTCTCATCAACAGAAAACTCTTTTGATGTGGACTCAAGGTCGAGAGCATAAAACTGAGTCTGCGTATCTCTCAAAGCCAAATCAAGAGTACTGAGTTGCAATATGTTTGATGTGTGCTTCGGCGAAAAATTTAGTCCCATCTCACCATCAACTATATATTTACCCAACCCAAACGCCATGTTTACAATACCATCCTCCGGTTTCTCATTTCCAATCGGATAATAGTTTATAGAGCGTGCCACCCCTGAAGCGGCCGGATAATAATATTTACCATATTGCGAGCCAACAACCTCCTGCAACACAATGGCCATCTTCTCCTGGTCAATCATATTCTGCGTTGCCGTCATGTAGGCTTTGCTGTCCTTATAGAAAGCAGAGGCATACACAGCTTTTATGGCATTGCTGAGCAAACGAACCATAATATATTTATCCTTAACATAAGGAATCATATAGGTTGAATATATACCTGCAAAAGGCTGATATTGCGAGTCTTCTAGCAAACTTGACGAACGTATGGCTATTGGAGAATCTGTCGCCTCAAAAAACACCATAAAGTCACTAACCAAACGCTTGGGCAACTTTGCCGCAATGAAGTGATTTAGTATATCCTCATCTGGCATATCCGACAAAGCAATTCCGTAAAGGTTGTTTGCCTGCATAAACTCATCAAATATGTCAGTACACAACACCACAGTCTTGGGAGTAGTCACCGGTAAATTAGGATGCTTATTCAATTCAAGGTGAGTCTTAACGATATAACCAATAAAGGCAAGTCCCCTACCCTTGCCACCCAACGATTCCTCTCCGATACGGGCAAAGTTTGAGTACTCATCAAACCTATCTCTCTCAAAGACGGCAACGACACCTATGTTCTTCATTCGCCTATATTGTACTATGGTGGCATACAATAGTTCTCTGGCATCACTCATATTGGCATAATCCGAAACATCAATTCTTTTCAGCATCTCTGCAACCGGAAATATAGCCCGCGAATAGAAAAATCGCGAAAAGTGGTTCTTAGACAAATGGTAATAAAGAGAATCATCGGGTATGCTCTTTATTCGCATCTGCAGGTCTCTAAGATTCTTAATTCTGAAAATCTCCTCCTTGGTGCTTGGGTCTATAATCTTAAACTCACCAAAGCCAAATTTTTCATTTATAGCTTTATTGAGATCCAACGGGAAAGTCTTAGAGTTTTTGTCTATAAATACATCTTTCTCTAAATCAACATACTTAATATTTGCAGTTTCTGAGGATGTAAAAATAATTGGTATATCTTCATCCTTGGTTCTAACAAAATCTATCAGCCTCTTGCCCGCCAACTTGTCTTTTCGACCTTCTCTGTTGAAGCTCATGTCGGTGATGATACCCAACATATTATCACCATACTTGTTGTAATAATCAATCGCCTCCTCGTAAGTTCTTGCCAATAATATCTTAGGCCTGCCTCTCATCCTAAGCGTCTGCAAGTGATCGTTAAGCGCCTCTTTTGCAAACTCTTTTGAGTCCGACAAAACAAACTTATACAAAAGTGACAGAGATGATGAATAAAAACGCACCGAGTCCTCAACCAGCATTATTGTCTGCACGCCCACAGCCTTCACGTCATGCTCCACATTCATTCTGTCCTCAATAGTCTTGATGATGGCAAGCAGAAGGTCTGAATCGCCGAGCCAACTGAATATATAGTCTATACCTCTAAGTTCCGATGTTCTAAGTATCTGGGTAACCGACTTGGAGAAAGGTGTAAGCAAAACAAATGGTATCTCGCTGTATTTTTCCTTAACCTGCAAAGCCAAGTTGAACGAGTCATCATTATCCATGTTAGGCATACATATTATCAGTTCATATCTGCCTCTTTTCAGCTCCTCGAGTGCCTCTTTGGCATTATTAACTTGCATGAAACGCGGAGGATAGCGAAGACTCAACGATGTATATTCATTGAATATCTGCTCGTCAACACGCCCATCATCCTCAAGTATGAACATATCATAACGCGACGCCACCATGAGAATGTTATAAATTCTCTTTTTCATTAGCTTCACATAGGGTGTGTCTCTAAACCTAAGCTTGCTTATGTCATGTACCTTAACAACCGAGTTGGAAGTTTTCAATTTCATACGCTATTGTATGTGTTTTGTCTGTTTATATATCATTGTTATCTATATGTTTTATAACTCTGCAAGGATTTCCCACCGCAACGCAATTGGCAGGGATGGAGCGTGTGACCACACTTCCGGCACCAATAACACTACCCTTGCCAATCGTAACACCGGGAAGAATTATGGCTCCTCCACCTATCCAAACATGATCCTCAATCTTTATTGGCAGTGCATACGTGCGACAAAACTCTTCTCCTTGCTTGCTTCCAATATTAACTCGTTCTGACGCTATTGTGGAATGAGTAGCTGTATATATCTGCACATTAGAAGCAATAAGTACATTGTTGCCAATCTCTATTAAGTTGTTATCAACAAATGTACAGTTCATATTGATAATTACCTTGTTGCCAATATGTATATGCTTACCATATTCACAATGAAAATCTATATCTATAAAAACATCATATCCAACGCTGCCAAAAAGCTTCTTATGTATAGCACGCTTTGATTCAAAATCGGCATAATCTATATCATTTAGCTCTTTAATCAACCTTTTTGCGTTGACTGCCATTCCCAGCAATTCCGGGTCACCTCCCATGAAAGGCTCTCCATCAAGGCATTTCTGAAGTTCTGTTTTCATAATAAATATTCTATTTCTTGCTATTTTTATTCCTGCTAAAATACCTATAAAGCGGAGCAACCATCAACGCTTGATACATCTTATCGTTCTCCAACAAAAATTTCACCTCCTCTTCGCTCATCAAATGCACAGTCAACTCCTCGGTGTCGTCCAATGACGGTTCAGATATTTTCTCCACTCCAACAGCAAGAAAGCAATGTGTTATATTACTCATAGTCGACGGATTGGGCGCAATGGTCATCAACTCACTCCATTCACCATTCCCATATCCCGTTTCTTCAAGCAGTTCACGCTTTGCAGCCTCCATAGGTGTTTCGCCCTCTTCCATAACACCACAAGGCAACTCTATGCTATTCACCCCCAAAGCATGACGATACTGTGTTTCCATTACAAATTTGCCATCCTTGGTAATAGCTATAACATTAACCCAATCGGGATATTCTAGAACATAGTACTCATCTATTACGCGACCATCAGGCAGTTCCACCTTATCGCGTCTTGCCGTCAGCCATGGCCTTTCTATCAAATATTCACTATCCAGCACCTTCCATTTCCTATTCTTGTCTAACATTTCCTCTAAATATTTTATTGGGTTAAGTTTCAAACACATATTCAAATCCTGCCAAATTATAGTTGCTGAAACCTCTCACTATAAATTCCAAACAATCTACTTCCGGCCGATTTAGAGGCCCATTGCCTAATTGAGCATTACCAATTTAAACTAAATATTTTGACAAAAGTTTATCTCTTTCACAACAGGCATAACGAAGATAAACAAAATAAGAACAACCATGAAAAACATAAAAAATTATTTTTCTCTATTCGTCTCATTTTAATAAACACCATTATAAATCATCTTGATGTATGCAAGAATAGTAGTTCAAAAGAACAAATTGCAGAAATATTTAGACTCTGCCACATCAACATCTTCTCTATCTCATCCCTTGATTATATATACGTTATGTATACAAAAACGTATATATGATAGAGGCTATGTGAAGATTTGTTACCGATATGATATATCGCATAAAAAAAGCTATATGACACAACTTGTTATTGAGATTAGACATTTTTGTAGTAAATTTGTTAGGATAGAAGTTTAATGTGTAGTAGAAGTAGATTATGAGAAAAACATCACTATATACCTCTTTAATTATCATAGCTTTATCATCGGTTGTGATTTATATATTATTCATTTCGGGCAAGAAGGTTGTAAATCCCGGAGGTCCTGAGCCTGATATACCTCTGGTTTTGTCTATGACTGCGTCTGTGGATATTCCCGAGAGAATGACTTTTGCAGGCGAAGAGATTGTGTTTGACCGATACGATAAGCGCGAACGAATGGACAGGGAACTGAATAGTTTCACATATTTCCACTCAACTACTCTGTTGTTGTTTAAGAGGGCAAACAGAATTTTCCCTATGATTGAGCCGATTTTGAAACGTGAAGGTGTGCCTGATGATTTGAAGTATTTGGCATTGATTGAGAGCAGTCTAGACCACAGAGCTGTATCGCCTGCACGTGCTGCCGGTTTATGGCAGTTTCTTCAGACAACCGGCAGGGAGTTTGGACTTGAGGTTAATGCCAATGTAGACGAACGCTACAACATTGAGAAATCAACAGTTGCTGCATGCAGATATCTAAAGCAGGCGTACAGCAAATATGGATCGTGGAGTGCAACTGCAATGGCATATAATGGAGGACAGGCAAGAATAACCAATGAACTTAGCAAACAACGTGCTACTGATGCACTTGATCTGTGGCTTGTGGAGGAAACCACACGCTATTATTATCGTATGCTTGCCATAAAACAGATTTTTGAGCAACCACAAATGTATGGCTTCATTATAAAACCTACTCAGCTTTATAAGCCTATGGAGTTTAAGAGAGTGGAAGTAAATTATCCCATACCCGACCTGGTGAGTTTTGCCAAACAACATAATGTTACTTATGCACAGTTGAAGGATTTCAACTCATGGCTCAGGGACAGGTCACTAAAAAATGAGTCGGGCAAAAGCTATACGCTTCTCATACCTACACAACAAGACCTTTATTATCACAAGGGTGACAGGCCAAAGGTACACAACCCTAACTGGGTAACAAGGTAGATTATTAGTTTTACGTTATCAAACAATGAGTTCTGAAAAAAACAGTATTGATGTGTACGGCGCACGCGTACACAACCTAAAGAATATTGATGTTTCCATTCCGCGAGATTCGCTTACGGTGGTGACAGGCTTGAGCGGGAGCGGTAAGTCGTCACTTGCCTTCGACACTATATATGCAGAAGGGCAAAGGCGTTATGTTGAGACCTTCTCGTCGTATGCACGTGGTTTTTTGAACAAAATGGAACGTCCTGACGTGGACAAGATTACCGGGCTTAGCCCCGTAATATCCATCGAGCAAAAAACAACCAATAAAAATCCTCGCTCTACTGTTGGTACATCAACTGAAATATATGACTTTCTTCGTTTGCTTTTTGCACGTGCCGGAGAAGCCTATTCGTATGTTACAGGCGAGAAGATGGTTAAATATACCGACGATCAAATTCTTGAGCTTATTCTGGATAAATATATTGGCAAAAAGATTTATATTCTTGCCCCGGTCGTCAGAAACAGGAAAGGACATTATCAGGAGCTTTTTGAGAGTATAAGGAAAAAGGGTTACATCAACGTGCGAGTAGACGGAGAGATACGAGAGATAATTCCCGGTATGAAGGTTGACCGCTATAAGAACCACAGCATAGAGATACTTATTGACAAACTGGTGGTATCAAACAAGTTTGCCGATAAGTTGCAATCGAGCATAAGAACAGCTATGAAGCAGGGAGCAGGGCTTTTGATGATTCAGGATGTTGATGCCGATGAGGTCAGGCATTATAGTCGCAGTTTGATGTGTCCAACCACGGGAATTTCTTACAGCGAGCCGGCGCCACACAATTTCTCGTTCAATTCGCCACAGGGTGCATGCCCACGATGTCGCGGATTGGGTTATATCGACGAGGTGGACAGAGATAAGATAATTCCAAATCCTGATATAAGCATATCTGCGGGTGGAATAGCTCCGTTGGGTAAGGAGCGCAGCAGCATGCTTTTTTGGCAGATAGCGGCAATATGCGAGAAGTATGGAGTTACACTAAAAACACCAATAAAGGATATACCGGAGGAGGCAATAGAGGAGATATTGCACGGAACAGACGACAGATTGAAGATAAAAAATGCATCTCTTGGCAACTCCAACTATATGGTAAATTATGAAGGAGTAATAAAATATATTGAGATGCAACAAGACCCTGATGCTCCGGCATCAGCACAAAAATGGGCAGAACAGTTTATTACAACAACAGTGTGTCGTGAGTGTAATGGACAGAGACTTAACAAGGAGGCTTTACACTTTAAGATAAACGATAAGAACATTGCCGAGCTTAGCAATATGGACATAAAGACTCTTTATGATTGGTTTGCTGAGTCTGATACAAAAATAACAGAACGTCAAAAAATTATCACATCTGAGATAAAAAAAGAGATAATGACACGTCTGCAGTTTTTGCTGGACGTTGGCCTTGGATATTTGTCATTGTCAAGAGCTTCATCTTCTCTGTCGGGTGGAGAGAGCCAACGCATAAGGCTTGCAACTCAAATAGGTTCGCAACTGGTTAATGTACTTTACATTTTGGACGAGCCTAGTATAGGTTTGCATCAACGTGACAACCATAGGCTGATAAATTCCCTGAAGAAATTGAGAGACAGCGGGAACACTGTTGTGGTGGTTGAGCATGATAAGGACATGATGCTATCGTCTGATTACATTGTGGATATGGGACCATTCGCCGGGCGCAAAGGTGGTGAGGTCGTTTTTGAAGGAGCTCCGAACGATATGATTAAGAAGAATAGTCTTACGTCCAACTACCTTAACGGGAAGCTGGAGATAGCCATACCAAAGACAAGGAGGAAAGGCAACGGCGAGTTTTTCAGCATAAAGGGAGCAAGAGGCAACAATCTGAAGAATGTTGATGTTAGTTTTCCTCTCGGCACATTTATATGTGTTACCGGTGTGTCGGGCAGTGGCAAGTCGACACTCATCAATGAGACTTTGCAGCCCATTCTTAGTCAGAAGTTTTACCGCTCGTTGAAAGACCCTCTGCCATATGATTCTTACGAAGGCATTGAGAACATTGACAAGATAGTCAGCGTTGACCAGTCTCCAATAGGTCGTACGGCACGCTCAAACCCCGCCACATATACAGGTGTATTTACAGATATACGTAATCTTTTTGCAGAACTCCCGGAGTCAAAGATAAGGGGTTACTCTGCCGGGCGTTTCTCTTTCAATGTTAAGGGAGGAAGATGCGAAAGATGCAAGGGAAACGGATACAAGACTATTGAGATGAACTTTTTACCTGATGTTTTAGTTCCGTGCGAAGAATGTAACGGCAAACGATATAACAGAGAAACACTAGAAGTTAGGTTCAAAGGCAAATCAATTGCCGATGTATTGGATATGACTATAAACGCCGCAGTCGATTTTTTTGAAAATATACCCAGCATCGTGCACAAGATTAGAGTTCTGCAGGATGTGGGGCTCGGTTACATAAAACTGGGACAATCATCCACCACCCTATCGGGAGGCGAGAGCCAAAGAGTAAAACTGGCCACAGAGTTGGCAAAAATTGACACAGGCAACACATTCTATGTACTTGATGAACCAACAACTGGTTTGCATTTCGAGGATATCAGAGTGTTGCTGACAGTGCTGAACAAACTTGTGGAGAAGGGCAACACCGTTTTGGTGATTGAGCATAATTTGGATATAGTCAAGAGTGCCGATTACATAATTGACCTTGGTCCTGAAGGTGGAGCTGGAGGTGGCAAAATAATAGCAACCGGGACACCTGAAGAGGTTGCAAAAAGCAATAAGGGATACACAGCAAAATATTTGAGAGAAGAGTTGCGATAAAATTCGCTGAAGTAGAGGAAATTAGATCATTAAGTGATATAACGTTAAAAAAGAGGATGTTTTGAACAATAAAACATCCTCTTTGTTTATATTTTCGAATAGTATTATTAAGAATAATTTTAAATTAAACAATATAAGCAATATGGCAAAAGTTACATTCAAAGGTGGCCCTGTAAATACTTCAGGAGAGGTTCCTGCAGTGGGCTCCAAAGCACCTGAATTTACGCTTGTAGATGCTAAACTTTCAGATGTTAAGTTATCAGATTACAAAGGCAAGAACGTTGTGTTGAATATCTTTCCAAGTCTTGACACAGGCACATGCGCTGCATCAGTAAGAAATTTCAACAAGAAGGCCTCATCATTAAACAACACAGTAGTGCTATGCATTTCTGCCGACCTGCCTTTTGCAGCAACACGATTCTGCGTGGCTGAGGGAATAGAAAATGTTGTAACACTTTCTACTTTTAGAGACGAATCCTTTGCAAAGGATTATGGTCTTTTGATGACAGACGGCCCATTAAAAGGGCTTCTTGCTCGCACTGTTATAGTTTTAAACCCATCGGGTGAGGTTGTTTATACAGAACTGGTTTCTGAGATAGCGAACGAACCTGATTATGACGCTGCAATCAACTCGATAGTGTAGTTTGTTTCATGAAGATTGTGTTAACAAGAAAGGTCTGCGAAGTGATTCGCGGGCCTTTCGCTTTTTATTTTCTAACATTCATAAACATTTTCACCAATACATATGTTATTAGTTAGCACATCGAATAAAACATAACGACATGAAAAAAATTATTGGTATAATATTGATTATTGGCGCTATTGTGCTTGGCTATTTTGGCATTAAAGAAATTAATGCAAGTTCAAACTCAGTTGAAGTGTTAGGCCTGGAAATATCCGCTGATGACAAAAGTGGCAAAGAGATGGGATACGTTAAAATTGGTTTGGGGATTGTTGCACTTATTGGAGGTGTTTATCTTGTTGGAAAGAAGGAAGGATAATTTGCAGAAATTATACTGCCGGGTATTCATTTTGAATCTTTAAAACTTTTAATACAGGTTTCTTTTCACTAAATTTGTAGTTTCAATAATGAGATTACAAACATTGCTATATGGCTAAAAGAACAAAGAAAAGAAATACTACCGGGAACAAAGGTGAATCGGCTTTGCTTCGTTTTTTCAGGAGCGAGCGGACTCGTTTTATTCTGGGTGTGATAGTTGCGTTTACCGGTATATTTATGCTGATAGCAATTATATCATTCTTCTTTACCGGTGCAGCCGACCAAAGCAAAGTTACCAATATATCATTCTGGGACTTGGTGCGTTCATCTACCAACAAACCGGACAACTGGACAGGTGCAGGTGGTGCTTTTATTGCCGAAAGACTTGTGAACAAAGGGTTTGGAATATTCTCCATGTTAATTCCAATGTTCTTCATATACGTGGGATTAAGGCTTATGAAGGTGTCCCACTTCTCTTTACTTAAGGCCCTTTTTGTTACTGCATTCGGATTGATTGGTGGGTCGATAGCCAGTGCTTTCTTGTTGAATAAGATATTTCCTAACAGTCATGTTGTTTGGGGAGGTGCGCATGGTAACGAAATAGAGCAGTTTTTGAACAGTACAATAGGATGGCCTGGAACACTTCTTGTGGTAATCCTTTTCATTATAATAATTGCCGTATTTCTAAGGAAAAGCTCTATATACACAATACAGAAAACTTTGGTGGAGAACAAACCATCGTTCATCAGGGATGAAGATACTGAAAACGAACCTGTGGAAAAGAAGCCAAATATTTTTCAGAAAGCTTCATCATCCATAAAGAATATGTTTTCATCAATAAACAGACATAGGAAAGATGACATTGAGGAAGTGGCTTATGATAATTCTGTTGATGAAACGAAGAACCATACTCCGGAGGTAGACACAACGCCTCAACCTATCACTGAACGTGTAGAGGTTGTGAAAAATGAGGGTGATTTTGAAATAATCATTCCAAAAGATGATGAGGTTCAAGGTACGAGTGCTATGCCTAAAGGTCAGTCTGTAGCCCAAGAGGATAATATCACTAAAGAAAACTACGACCCAAGAAAGGATCTTTCACAATTTAAATTTCCGCCTCTCAGTCTTTTGAAAGTTTATGACCAAGGCAATAGGGAGATAAACATGGCAGAGCAGAATGAGAATAAGGATAGAATCATTAACACTCTTAAAAACTATGGCATTGAGATAACGTCGATTAAAGCAACTGTTGGTCCGACAATAACACTTTACGAGATCGTACCACAAGCGGGTGTAAGAATTTCAAAGATTAGGAATCTTGAGGATGATATCGCCCTTAGTTTGTCTGCGTTGGGAATTCGTATCATTGCTCCTATGCCTGGAAAAGGAACGATTGGCATTGAAGTGCCTAACAAAAACTCGCAGATTGTATCGATGCACTCTGTGCTGTCATCAAAGAAATATCAGGAGTGCAAGTATGCATTGCCGGTGGCACTTGGAAAGACAATTACTAATGAGGTATTCATATTTGACCTTGCCAAGATGCCTCACTTGCTTGTTGCCGGTGCTACAGGTCAAGGAAAATCTGTGGGACTTAATGCCATCATCACCTCACTTCTATACTCAAAGCATCCTTCGGAAATGAAGATGGTGTTAATTGACCCTAAAATGGTGGAATTTAGTATCTACCGACACATTGAGAATCACTATCTGGCCAAGCTGGAGGACGAGGCTTCACCTATAATCACTGACGTCACTAAAGTTACAAAGACACTTAACTCACTGACCAAGGAGATGGACGACAGATATGAGCTGCTTGTGAAAGCACAGGTTAGAGACATTGCTGACTATAATAAGAAATTTATTGAGCGCAGGCTGAACCCCAACAACGGACATAGGTTCCTGCCTTACATAGTTGTTGTGATAGATGAGTTTGGCGACCTTATAATGACTGCAGGCAAGGAGATAGAGATGCCGATTGCACGAATAGCACAAAAGGCTCGTGCGGTGGGTATGCACATGATTATCGCTACGCAACGTCCTACAACAAACATCATTACAGGTACGATTAAGGCCAACTTCCCCGCAAGGATGGCTTTTAGAGTGACCTCCCAAATAGACTCGCGCACCATTCTTGATGTTGCCGGAGCAAATCAACTTATAGGTCGCGGTGACATGTTATTCTCACAAGGAAGTATCTTGACACGTATTCAGTGTGCATTTGTGGACACACCAGAACTTGACGAGATAACAAAATACATTGCTGTTCAACAGGGTTATGAGAGTGCTTATCTGTTGCCTGAAGTGGTAGAGGATGGAGACTCGGCATCCGGTGTGACAGACCTGTCGGACAGAGATGCCCTTTTTGATGAGGCTGCTCGACTTATCGTGGTTCATCAGCAAGGGTCAACATCGTTGATTCAACGCAAATTCTCAATAGGTTACAACCGTGCTGGAAGATTGATGGACCAACTTGAAGCCGCAGGTATCGTCGGTCCGATACAAGGAAGTAAGCCTCGTGAAGTATACATCAAGGATGAGTACTCGCTCGAGAGGATTCTTAATGACCTCAATTAAACTTGCATACATCTGTTTTGTCTAACAACAAAAGAAATTGAGAAGGAAATGAAAGATCTAAGTATAATAATATCATTTTTGCTTATGTCTGTTCTTGCTGTCGGACAAAACTCGAACGAGGCCAAAGCATTGCTGGATAAGACTTACAACCAATATGTAGGTTCTAAAGGCATAAGATTGAACTTCAGTGCAACATATATTGATGCCAACGGCAAAGAGCAGGGTTCACAAGAAGGAACAGCTTACGTTAGAGGTAATAAATTCAGGCTGGAGATGGAGTCTATGAACGTGTGGTTTGATGGCAAAACGCAATGGGTACTGATGAAAGATATTAATGAAGTTAACATAAGCAACCCATCAAACGAGGAATTGGCTTCAATAAGCCCTACAGCTTTGTTGGGTATGTATAAACAGGGATTTATACTTGATGAGCCTATAAACAAGACAATAAACGGCAAAAATGCATCAGTGATAGATATGAAACCAATAAAGGAGAATGGCGAAATAAATTCAATCGCTGTAGCTATAGATAAAACCTCGCAAGAATTACTGCAGGTAACCATTACGATGTCAAACAATACTAAGAACAGGCTTGATATTAGCAACTATAACTCAAACTATAAGTTTGACGATAACGAGTTTGTATTCGATAAGTCCAAGCATAGCGGCGTGGAGATAGTAGACTTGAGATAACAACTAGAATCTTTTTTGTTTAAGGCAAATAGATAAATATAATATCTTTTTAATTACACATCTATTTTTTATATCTTTGATAGTAAATAACAGTTGATTAAGCTATGAAAGAAAAAGTAAGAACACTGATAATAGGGTCAGGACCGGCAGGTTATACCGCTGCAATATATGCAGCACGCGCGACGTTGAGCCCTGTGTTGTACGAAGGTTTGCAACCGGGAGGACAACTTACGACCACAACAGAGATTGAGAATTTTCCAGGATACCCGGAGGGTATTGATGGCACAATGATGATGGCTGATTTGAAAAAACAGGCAGAGAGATATGGTACTGATGTAAGATCAGGAGTAGCCACTGCAGTAGACTTTTCAAGTCATCCACTTAAAGTCACTATAGATGGCGAGAAAGAGATTGAAGCAGACGCAGTGATTATATCTACAGGTGCAACTGCCAAGTATCTTGGTTTGCCTGATGAAACAAAATACGCAGGTATGGGAGTATCTGCATGTGCAACGTGTGATGGGTTCTTCTATAGAAACAAGAAAGTGGCTGTAGTTGGAGGCGGAGATACGGCTTGTGAAGAAGCTACTTATCTATCGGCATTGGCCAGCAAAGTCTATATGATAGTTAGAAAACCATATCTAAGAGCATCTCAGATCATGCAAGACAGGGTTATGAACAATCCTAAGATTGAGATTCTGTTTGAACATAACACAGTTGGTCTCTTTGGCGAAAACGGCGTAGAGGGTGCACACTTAGTAAAACGTATGGGTGAAACTGATGAAGAAAAGGTAGATATTGAGATTGATGGATTCTTCCTTGCTATTGGTCATAAGCCTAATACTGATATATTTAAAGATTACTTGGATTTGGATGAAGTGGGTTATATTAAAACTGAACACCCAACTACAAAGACAAATGTAGAAGGAGTGTTTGCATGTGGAGACGTTGCAGACCCAGTATACAGACAAGCTGTAACAGCTGCAGGCACTGGCTGTAAAGCTGCTATTGATGCTGAAAGATATCTTACTGAGAAAGGATTATAAGAATAACAATTAACATATTCAAAAAGGGCCGTTGTCACGGTCCTTTTTGTTTTTTACTTCAATAAGTGAGCAATATTGATATTTTCACCATATAACTGCATTATTGTATCGCAAGGAACGACACCATAAAATGTTAAGTAATAAGTAACGAACAGATATTTATTGAGGAATATACAAAAAGAATCGTTACTTTTGCTTTATTAAGTTAAAGTACGACTATCCGATGAAAAAATACTATTTACTATCCTTACTGTTCACTATTGCATTATCTGCATCAGCCAATAAACCTGAAGGTGAATATACCAACGACAATGACTACTTGGTGTTTAATGGCGATAATATTAAATTTAATATTAGCGGTTTTTCAGGGCTATCGACAGCACAAGTAGGAGAAGGCAATTTTGAGGTAGTTGACGACTTTTTGATTATAAATACAACAGATTTTTCAGGGCTTAAGTCTTCATATGAAGAAGTAGATGCAACAAGAAAAGACACTTGTGTTGTTAAAGTTACTGACCCGGATGGTTATGCTGTGAGTAGCATATTGATTGAGAGTAAGAACAAATCGGGGAAGACAATAGAACGAAAAGTAACAAGTAACGATGGATCTGTATTATTATCGGACTTATCAAAGGTGTCTAGAATTTCGACAAGTGAGATGGGATATAATAATCTTTTGATTGATTATCATCCTTCAAAAGACTACAAAGTCACTATTGTTAAGAATGATATTATTGAGAATAGAACTGTAGTACTTAAAATAGAGAATATTGACGATACATCAATATCTCTATTTCTGTTGACTGACAATTTGGATACCAAGAGCAATCTTACCAAGGAGTTAGATAAACTTCAGAAGAAAGCTAAAAAGGCAAATATGCTACCCAAACCATTCATTAAGCAAAACGCACCGTTTAGAAGATAGCCTAACCTATTTATTAAGTATTGTTTTTACAGCTTCTGATATTCTTCGTCCTTCTGCTTTGCCTGCCAAAGTTTTGGTGGCCACACCCATAACTTTACCCATATCCTTTATCGATGTAGCTCCTAAAGAGTCGATTATTGACTTTATTTCTTTTTCCAACTCCTCCGTAGAAAGCTGTTTGGGAAGATATTCTTGGATGACTCTTAATTGTGCTAATTCTACTTCTGCCAGGTCTTCCCTATTCTGTTGTTTATATATATCTGCACTATCTTGCCTTTGTTTAGCCATTTTCTGCAAGATTGCATTTGTCTTTTCTTCGTCAAGCTCATGCTTCGCACCTTTGGATGTAATTGCTTCCAAGAACTCTTTTTTTATTCCTCTAAGTGTTTCAAGTCTAACACTGTCTTTTGCAAGCATAGCTTTCTTTATTTCGTCATTAATTGTATCAAAAAGTGCCATATTACTATTTTTCCATAAGTTATTATTAAAACAAACTATCTTGATGAGTTTTAGAATCTAAGTGAGCAGTTCTTGGATTAAAAGAGTGTTCTCTTTTAAATACAGGATTTTTTTCCATAGCATCAAGAATTGAATCGTCATCAAGCTCATCTGATTTTAAAATAATAGGCTCATGCCTATAGTTGTTGGTGTTCAATTCTTCAAGACCGGTCTTACCATAATATTTTTTTATAAGCTCTTTGTCTTTCTCGTCCTGCTTACGCATCTCTTCTTCTTTCTTCTTTCTTTCCGCTTCTGCCTCTTTATTGTATGCGTCCTTTGCCTCATTAATCTCTGGAATATCGGTGATAGTAAAGCCTGTTGCGAGAAGTGTGACCTTCACACTTTCGCCCATATTCTCATCAATCGCGGTACCCCAAATCACCTCTATTTCACTACTGAACTTAGCCATGAACTCGTGCAAAGCATTCATTTCTTCCATCAATAGAGGCACATCTTGACTAAACGATAGATTTATAAGTATCTTCTTTGAGTTAAATACATCATTATTATTTAGCAGAGGAGAATTGAGTGCGTCATCGATAGCTAAATTGATACGGTTTGCACCTTTAGCAATACCACTACTCATGATGGCTACACCTCCATTTTTCAGCGTTGTGTTCACATCTGCAAAGTCAAGATTGACATGACCATGAACTGTAATAATTTCAGCAATACTTTTTGCTGCAGTAGTTAACGTATCATCGGCCTTTGCAAAGGCATTCATTACAGTCAAATCACTATATATATCCCTTAAACGTTCGTTATTAATAACCAATAAGGCATCTACATTCTTAGCAATCTCTTCTACTCCTTTGAGCGCTTGCAATATTTTCTTGGTGCCTTCAAAAACAAAGGGTATAGTAACAATACCAACAGTTAGAATGTCCATATCTTTGGCCACTCTGGCGATAACCGGTGCAGCGCCTGTTCCTGTACCACCGCCCATACCTGCAGTAATGAAAACCATCCGTGTGCCATCACTAAACAAATCCCTGATATTGTCGATACTTTCTTCCGCTGCTTGTCGTGCTATTTCGGGCTTATTACCGGCACCTAAGCCTCCTGTAGTTTGTATACCTAACTGTAACTTTACCGGTACCGGCGACTTCATAAGTGCTTGGTTATCCGTGTTACACAATGCGAAGGAAACATCATGAATACCTTCCATATACATGTGATTGACAGCATTACCTCCACCACCACCCACGCCTACAACCTTTATTATTGCGTCAGTTTGGTTATCTATCTGAAAATCTAATATATCATCGTTCATACTGACTTGTGTTAAATATTATTCTTCCGTAAATAATCGACCGAAAAATCCTTCCACTTTATTCATAAACTTACCTCCTGAGTCTTTTGGCTTTTCTGAATCTTTGCCTCCGTGAGATTTTTTTTGAGATTTATTTGGCTTCTGCGTCTCTTCTTGCTCCTCAACTACAGGAGGTTCTTCCTTTACTGGCTCAGTATATGCACAATTCTTTTCAGCCATAAGCAACATTCCCAACACTTGCGTAAAGGCAGGGTCATTGACTAGTTCGTTAGCATTATTTATAACGCCCTTACTAATGACGCCTTTTCGAACCGGCATATTTAGCTTCTGCTTAAGGTAGACATCCATATTCTTCAACTTAGACGCACCTCCTATTATCACAGCACCACTTGCCAGCTTATCCTGATAACCTGACAAAATAATCTGTTCTTTGACGTTTGCCACAATTTCATCAAGCCTCAAGCTAATCACTCTATTAAGCTCCTTTACATCAACTTCTGATTTACTGGAGAAAGGAGACTCAAAGAAAGAGTTGGAACGTGTTTCGGCTGCTTGACCATACTTAATCTTTAGACGCTCTGCCTCACTCTCCATTAATTGGAGTGCCATAATATCCTTAGTAATATTTTTACCTCCAAAAGGTATCACAACCATACGTCTTAGCAGTCCTTCTTTGTATATGGACAATGTTGTCGTACCTGCACCGAAGTCTATCAAAGCACACCCAAGTTCTTTGTCTTCTTCTGTCAATACTATTTTAGATGAAGCTATTGCACCAACAATAAATCCTGCCAACGGTATCTTAGCTTTGTCTGATGCGCTGTTTTTGATATTTGTGAGAAGATTTGGCCTACCTACAATAAGCTGAAATACTCCTTCGAGATTCTTTCCGGTTACACCTACAGGATGCTTCTCAGACTTACCATCGATGAAATATTCAACATCGCCTATTAAATAATTGTATCTCAACTCTAAGCTCGAACTGTTTAATAGGTCCTTATTAAAGCTGTTAGCAGAATCTATTAATGCCTTAACATCTTCTTCTTCGACGATTCCATTATAGAGTTGCCTCAGCTCTTTAAACTCAAGAGTTTGAAGTGACTGACCCGATAAAGAGACATATATCTGACCAATCTTTTGCCCCATCTTATTCTCCATCAACCTGACCACCCTATCAATTTTGCCTCCGGTATTCTCTATGTTATATACCAAACCTCGTCTTATCGAATTTTCACTATCTATTGTTTCATGATGTAGTACGGATATTCCACCATCTTCATTCCTGCGTCCTACAACACATGTTATTTTAGACGTACCTAAATCTACAACTGCTATAAACTCTGACTGTGACATATTATTTACAAATGGTTATATGTTCTACTACAAACACTTATGTGCATATTATTGTTTCTTATTCAAAGTCATTTTGCTTTCGTGCAAACGACCTGATTGTCATATTTCAAATTTACTACAGAATATCTGTTCCAGCCTACCACATTAAGCACCTTGTCGGAAAACTTCATAAACCTATCAAGTTTGGCTCGATAGTCGTTGAACTGACCTAACAATATTCTAAAATCTCCCGCTCTGGGAACAAGTTCTATTTCCTTATTATCATTGACCACAATCTGCTCTATCAATGCATCCCAATCAGGATTGCCATTAAGAAAAAGGGCAAAATCATAAAGTTCACCCTTTGCCATATCCTCATCAATATTACCAGTTGCAATCGGTACATATAGTGAGAAGCTACCAGAAACAGGCATCACTCTCCTATCCTTGTCAACGTAGTAACTACCCGAATTGTTAGAAATGACTCTAAGAATAGGCTGTCGTTGCTTTATATTTATTACAACTGAACCTTTAGGCGTTGAAAACACCTCTGCCGTTTCAACGAGACGATTTGACAATATTGAATCTCTTATCTGTAACGTATTGATATCTTTAAATTGTTTACCAACCGGATTAAGCTTAAACCTGTTAACCAAATCTATTATATCTTGCTTAGTAACGAATTTGGCATTCAGACTATCCTGAACTACTACCTCCATTTCTTCACATATATTATCATCTGATAGGTCGCTGAAAAAGTCCAAAGAGAATATAAGATAGACCACAACAACTATCGACAGTAATATGACCAAGAACTTCTTCATTACTACAGCAAAATTTACACAATATACTACTTTTTGCTCAAATATTTATCTTTTAATGCATCTTCTATTTTAGGAAGTAAACGATCGATATCTCCTGCACCAAAAGTAACTAAAACTTTTATATCTATATCTTTCAGATGTGACAACAATTCATCTTTGGATAAAAGTATTTTATTGCTTAGCTTGATGTTATCATATATCAACTTAGATGACACTCCCTCAATAGGTTCCTCTCGTGCGGGATATATGTCTAAAAGTATTACCTCATCAGCATGTGACAAGCTTTCTCCGAACTCTTTTGCAAAATCTCTCGTACGGGTGTACAGATGTGGTTGGAACACTGCCAGTAGCTTATCATCTGGATAAAGAGTTTTGATAGATTTTATGGTAGCCATCAGTTCATTAGGGTGATGAGCATAATCATCAATAAAAACAACATCAGGAGTCTTCAGACGAATGTCGAATCTACGTCTTACTCCTTGAAAAGATTTGATAGATTCTTTGATCTCATCTTGTGTTACACCACAAATTTCAGCTACCGCAATCGCAGCAACGCTGTTTTCTATATTTATCCTTACCGGCACTCCAAGCTGGATATCTTTAATTATGCCTTTCTTCGAAACATAATCAAATACTATCTCACCATTGCCAATCCTTATGTTGTCGGCATGGCAGTCTCCCGAATTCTCCGAATAAGAGAACACCTTAACCGAATTGTCAACATTAACATTTATATCTAATCCTTCCTTTATTATCAGATACCCATTGGGCTTAACCAAGGATACAAACTTTTCAAAACTTTCCCTATATGCCTCTTTTGTACCATAGATATCAAGATGATCAGGATCGCAGGATGTCACAATAGCAATATGTGGTGATAACCAATGAAACGATCTGTCGTATTCATCTGCCTCAACAACTGTAAACCGACTTTTGTCGGATAGAATCAAATTGCTATTGTAGTTTTTTACTATTCCTCCTAAGAAAGCATTACACTCGACTTCTGAATTCTTCAGCAAATGGGCTATCATGCTTGATGTGGTTGTCTTACCATGTGTTCCGGCAACGCATATGGCATCACTTGACTTTGTTATCTCTCCCAATAGTTGGGCACGTTTCATCATCTTGAAGCCACTGGATAAAAAATAATTATACTCTGTATGCGTCTTTGGGATTGCCGGTGTATAAACGACAAGAGTTTCTCCCTTAATCATAAACTCTTGAGGAATCATATTTACATCATCTTCGTAGTGAATCAATGCACCTTCATCAACTAATGACCTGGTTAATTCTGTTTCAGTACGATCATACCCTCCCACTCTTTTGTTTTTAGACAAAAAATACCTGGCAAGGTTGCTCATCCCAATACCACCAATTCCTATAAAGTATATATTTTTGATATCCATCATCTATTTGCCAATTATTTTTTCCACTTCATCAACTATCTTATCAGCTGAATCGTGAATACCTAACTTAACTATATTATCTTCAAGAGTTCTTAGCCTATCATCATCTTTCACAAGTTGCAAAGCAATGTCGAACAGGCTGTCAACAGCAACACGATCTTCAACCATTATAGCTGCATCTTTCTTAACCAATGCCATGGCATTCTTCGTTTGATGGTCTTCTGCAACATTAGGCGACGGAACCAGTATTACAGCCTTACCTAAAAGACAAAACTCTGAAATAGATCCAGCTCCGGCACGTGAGATTATTAAATCTGCGACTGAATATGCATAGTCCATACGTGAGATGAAATCCATAAGTTTTATATTTTCTGGAATCTCACCTTGCTCTTTATGCTTTAAAATATCTTGATAATAATACTTACCACACTGCCAAATAATCTGAACATCGTCTATTGCTCTCATCTTGTCTAAAGAGTTCATCACACTATTATTGATAGACGCCGCTCCCAAACTACCTCCCACTATCAAAATTGTTCGTTTGTTCTCATTCAGATTGAAATAACTATATCCTTGCTTTTTATTATCGTCTGAAACAATTAAATCTTGTCTACAAGGATTGCCTGTCAGTACTATCTTATCAGCAGGGAAAAAACGTTCCATACCTTCATAAGCAACGCATATACTGGAGGCTTTCTTAGCCAATAGTTTATTGGTAACCCCGGCATAAGAGTTTTGCTCCTGAATAAGTGTCGGAATACCTGTGTTATTTGCTACACGCAAAGTAGGGCCACTAGCATATCCTCCTACTCCTATAGCAATATCCGGTTTAAATCTTTTGATAATACTACGAGCCTTGCTCATACTGTTCAAAAGTTTAAACAACACTTTTACGTTTTTCAAGATCTTATTCCTATCGAAGCCGGCAACTGGTAAACCTTCAATCTTATAGCCTGCTGCGGGAACACGTTCCATCTCCATACGATCCTCAGCTCCTACAAACAGTATCTCAGCATCCGGCCAACGACGCTTAATAGCATTTGCTATAGATATCGCGGGAAATATATGACCACCGGTTCCACCTCCACTTATTATTACCCTTTTCATGCCTGATATACCTCAAATGTTATTTCTTCACCAACCTGTTCAACAGACTCTTGAATATTATCTAATATCTCTTCTGTGTTCAGCGTTTCCTCATTATCTAAATTGCTTACAGACTCTTCTTTAGTCTCTTTTTTAACGATGCCAAAACGATATGCGCTTAGTATAATGCCAAAATATGCACAGGTTATCAAAGTAGACGTACCTCCACGACTAACCAACGGCAACGGCTGACCGGTTACAGGTATAAAGTTAACTGCCACTGCCATATTTATAAATGCTTGTATAGCCAGCATCAAAGCCGAACCTAACACAAGATATTTCGGGAATAGCTTATCTATCTTCTTCGCTATCATTCCGGAGCGTATCAAAATTATTACGTACATCAACAAGACAAGTATGCCTCCAACAATTCCCATCTCCTCAATGATGATGGCATATATGAAATCCGAATAAGCCTGTGGCAGAGAGTCACGAGCTTTGCTATTACCGGGGAAAACTCCTAAAACACCTCCATTTGCAATCGCTATCTTGGAGTGAACAACTTGATAATTTTCCTTAGTAATAACAAGATTAGATGGATCTAATCCTCCGTCACTCTTACTCCCACTGAAGTGCTCAATTCTATTTTTCCATGTTCCAAAACGATCAAGTGGCCCTTTATCTAACGCACCACTCGGAAGGATTGACAGTATAGCAACAAAAATTCCAACAGCTAATACTCCTATTCCTGCAACTTTAATAAGGCGTATCATCTTAACGTTACCTATAAACATTAAAATAAAGCACACACCAAACAACAACACAGCAGTCGAAAGATTATCTACTGCAATAATTCCACATACGACCACCATAAGACCTATCATCCATTTAAACAGAAGTGCATCGTTTTCCCCATTCTGACGACTAAGCAAAAATGCAATAGTTCCCATCAACGATATCTTTGCTATTTCTGAAGGTTGTATTGTAATTCCAAATATTGAGATCCATCTATCTGCTCCATTTACCGTTTCACCAATAAAAGGCGTTAGCAACAACAATACAATCGACGCAATTAACACAAATATCAACGATGAAAAATACTTGTATGGTATGTTATGAATCAGCAATATTATGCCAACCCCGCCTAACAAAAACATACCATGCCTGAGCATAGGGCCCCACTGATTCTGTTGACGATATACAATGGTACTCGTCGCACTAAAAATCTCAACAAGTGAAATAACACACAATATCAAAAAAACAGCCCATATTACTTTATCTCCCTTAAAGACTTTACTCCCAAGATCACTGATCAATGAGCCACTTTTATCATTGTGTACATCGTTTTCTTCGTATCTTTCCATAATATTTATTATCTAAAGTCTTCTTACACATTCTTTAAACTGATCTCCCCTGTCTTCGTAGCTTTTAAACAAGTCGAAGCTTGCACAACATGGTGAGAGTAAAACAGTTTCTCCCTTATTAGCCACGTTGTACGCTGCATTCACAGCATCTTCCATATTATCTGTATCAACTATGGTATCCACCTTTCCATCAAAGAAATCATGAAGCCGCTTATTATCTTTTCCTAAAAATATCAAAGCACTGACTTTATCCAACACCAAATCTTCAATATCTCGGTAATCATTGCCTTTATCTACTCCACCCAATATAAGGACAACTTTACTTCTCACACTCTGAAGTGCATACCAGCAAGAATTTACATTCGTTGCCTTCGAATCATTAATATAACTAACTCCCCTTACACTTGCCACCTTCTCCAATCTATGAGGAACCCCCTTAAAGTCAGAAAGGGACTGTCTCAACTGATCATCGCTAATATCCATCAGTTTTGCCACTATCCCTGATGCAAGCGAATTGTATACATTATGCATACCTTCCAAAGACAACAGCTCCAATTCCATGTCAAACTTACCTTCTTCTGTATCTATGCAGAACTTTCCATTATCCAAATATCCGGCAGCATGTCCGGTCTTATGGTCTGCAAAAGAATATAACTTACTTACTGGTTGAAGTTTTTCCAGTTCTCTTGTAACAACTGGGTCATCCTCCCAGTATATAAAAGCGTCCTCCACACGTTGATTCCTTATGATACGCATCTTTGAGTCTATATAATTCTGAAACTCATAGTTATATCTATCCAAATGATCCGGAGTAATATTTAACAACACAGCAATATCAGCTCTAAAGTCATACATCCTATCAAGTTGAAAACTGCTAAGCTCCAATACATAGTAACTACAATCTCTTTCGGCAACTTGTTTAGCAAAACTACTGCCTACATTACCGGCCAATCCAACATCAAGACCTGCAGACTTCAAAATATGATGTATCAACAGTGTAGTGGTAGTCTTCCCATTACTACCGGTCACACAAATCAGCTTTGCATTAGTATAGCGCCAAGCAAACTCAATCTCTGATATAATATGAATGCCTTTTTCAGCAATCCTACTTACAATCGATGATGTATCTGGTATTCCCGGACTCTTTATTACCTCATCAGCCTCCAATATTTTATCAACACTATGTCCATTCTCCTCAAAAGAGATACCATTCGACATAAGAGTAGACTTGTATTTGTCTTTCAATCCTGCACTGTCCGACAAAAACACTCTGAATCCTTTCTTCTTTGCAAGCAATGCGGAGCCTACACCACTCTCACCACCGCCAAGTATTACTATCAACTTATTTTCACTCATCGTATATATTATCTCATTTTAAGAGTTGCAACAGCTAAAACAGCAAGTAATATTCCTACCAACCAAAAGCGAGTCACTATCTTTGGCTCAGTAATTGGCATAAAAGGCTTCTGAATGATTGCATCAATACTTCCGTTGCCTGGCTTCTGAAAGTGGTGGTGCAAAGGCGTCATTTTGAAAACTCTCTTACCTACGCCATATCTTTTCTTGGTATATTTAAAATATGCCACCTGCACAATAACAGACAGGGCTTCAACAAAGAATACTCCACAAAGTATTGGAAGGAGCAACTCTTTGTGTATCAATACAGCAAGTACTCCTATCAAACCTCCTAGTGTCAAGCTGCCTGTATCTCCCATAAAAACTTGAGCAGGATATGCATTGTACCACAAAAAACCGACACAAGCTCCTACAAAGGCAGAAGAAAACACCATAAGCTCGTCACTACCCGGTATATACATTATATTCAAATATGAGGCATAGTCCACACGCCCCGAAACATACGATAATATTCCTAACGCAACGCCTATCACAGCCGACGACCCCGAAGTCAAACCATCTAACCCATCAGTAAGATTGGCACTATTTGAAACTGCTGTAACAATAAGAATAACGATAATAATAAACACAACCCAAACAGCTGCATCTGCATAATCTCCAAGCCATCCCACTAACGAACGATAATCAAAGTTGTTATTCTTAACGAAAGGTATTGTTGTACTCGTTGTTTTAACCTCATCGGGCATATACGTCACGTCCTCAATAACGTTCCCAACTCTTACTTCTGTATTCTCCCTTACAACTATCTCTGGGCTAAAATATATTGTCAAACCTACAATAAGACCTAATCCTATCTGTGCAATTACCTTGAACTTACCTTTAAGGCCATCCTTGTCTTTCTTAAACACCTTAATATAGTCGTCTGCAAAACCCAATGCACCCAACCATATAGTACTGACTATCATCAGTATAATATATATATTCTCCAGCTTACCAAACAGAAAAATTGATATCAATATTGACATAATGATAATGATGCCACCCATAGTAGGAGTACCTATCTTGCTATATTGACCTTCAAGATCCAGATCTCTAATAGTCTCTCCTATCTGCTTCTTTTGAAGGTGTCTGATAATCTTCTTTCCTGCAAATATTCCTATAAGAAGGGAAAACACAGCAGCCATGGCAGAGCGAAACATCACATACTGAAACATCCCTGCACCTGGAAAGTCCAACTCATCTAAATAACTAAACAGATAGTATAACATTCTCTATTTCCTCCTTATCATCAAAATGATGTTTAACTCCTTTTATCTCTTGGTAATCCTCGTGTCCCTTTCCTGCAACCAACACCACATCGCCTGATTGTGCCAACGCGCATGCTGTTTTAATAGCTTCACGCCTGTCAACTATAGAAATAACCGAACTCCGCTCCTCATCTGTCAATCCATCTATCATATCTTTTATTATATCTTCAGGATCTTCAAACCTCGGATTATCTGAAGTAAACACAACTCTATCACTTAGTTTCACAGCCTCACGAGCCATTATTGGACGCTTTGTCTTATCACGATTTCCCCCACACCCGACAACAGTTATTATTCTTCCCTTCTTGTCAAGAACCTCGTGTATCGCCACAAGAACATTGGAAATAGCATCGGGGGTGTGTGCATAATCCACTATGGCAGTTATGTCTCTCTTAGGATCTCTTATAGTCTGAAAACGTCCCTCTACCGGCTTCAGAGCCGACAAAACTTCAAGAATCTCATCTTCTCCAAACCCTAACAACTTGGCACTTCCATATACTGCAAGAAGATTATATATATTGTAAACTCCTACAAACTGAACAGTAAGTTGTTTGCCATTAATCTCAATATCTGTTCCGTCAAAATGTTTCTCAAAAATCTTTGCCTTATAATCTGCTATCCCTTTCAATCCATAAGTGTACTTCTTCGCTTCACTATTCTGAATCATCACAGCACCATTCTTGTCGTCAATATTAACCAACGCAAAGGCTGATGATGGCAGACTATCAAAAAACGACTTCTTAACATTCCTATACTCGAGCATATTCTTGTGATAATCAAGATGGTCCTGAGTCAAATTTGTAAAAATTCCTCCAACGAAACTTAATCCGTGAACCCGCTTCTGATGAATAGCATGCGAACTGACCTCCATGAATGCATATTCGCAGCCTGCATCAACCATATGTCGCAAATATTCATTTATCTTTATTGGATCTAATGTAGTGTGTGTCGTAGAATGAAACTGATCATTTACATAATTGCCATTAGTCGAAAGCAAACCTGCCGGATATCCTAACTTCATAACCATTCTATACAATGATGTGGCAATAGTGGTCTTGCCATTGGTACCGGTAACACCAACCAACTTTATTTCGCTGGACGGATTTCCATACCACTCCGAAGCTATTAACGCAAGTGAAATCGACGAATTCTTTACCTGAACATAAGTAACCTTTGAAAAATACTCCTCAATTATTGGTTTATCATAAACCACAACCTTCGCTTTTTGCTCTATTGCCTTACCTATATATGCATGACCATCAGTACATATACCCTCTATTGCTACAAACAAAGAGCCTTCTTCAACACTCCTCGAATCTGAGGTAATAGAAGATATCTCTATATCCACATCTCCTACTACATTCACTACCTCACACCTTTCAATAAGTTTTCTTAGTTTCATAGACACACTAAATAAAATGTTTATCTTAATGTCAACGTTACTGTCGAACCTTTAACCAAATTGTGTCCGGGCATTATCGATTGATTTCTAACTCTGCCTGAGCCAACCAAATTAACTCTCAAACCCGACTTTTCCATTAAATACACAGCATCTCGTGCTCCCATACCTCTAACATCTGGGACTCTATTATCATGAATATCTACAGACTTCATCTGATAAGTAGCATCTGCCAAATCAACCTTTACCCATTTATCCCCTGCATCTCCTTCTAAGTTTGGCAAGTTCAAGTTCGAAGCAACTAATTTATTGTAATCTCTGTTACCGCTTTTTATATGTGGTTGCTTCGTTAATGTACTATCAACAACGCAATCATCAACCGACAGGCGAACCTTTCTCAAATATGTCTGCTCTGCAATATTTTTAAACACCTTTCCTGCCATACCACCTCCCGAAGGCACACCCTTAGGTTTCCTCAACCCAACAAAGATTGTGTACATAGGATCTTCTGCCGGAAAATATCCGCAAAAAGAAACATAATAACCGGCATATCTCCCTCCTTCTGCTATCTGCGCTGTTCCTGTCTTTCCTGCAACCTGAAAATAGTCAGAACCTACAACTTTCGCAGTTCCTTTATTTACCACACCAACAAGCATATCTTGAATCTGTTCCAACGTTTCCGGCTTACACATCTTTGCATTAACAACTTCTGCTTCAACGTTTTTAACTACCTTCCCATCTTCTATAAACTGCTTTGCTATATATGGCTTTATCATTTTTCCATTATTAGCGATACCATTATAGAACATCAACATATATATAGGTGGAACTTGTGTTTCATAACCAAACGACATCCAAGGCAGCGTAGTCTTCGACCAATAATTGTGCTGATCATTCGGATAACGTATCGATGATGTTCCTTCAATACCTCTCAATGGCACATCCCAAGTCAATTTCTTACGAAGCCCTATCCTATCTATTCCGTCTACATATCTCTCAGGATTTTTTTCATATCCTTTCAATGCTACTTTACTCATCACCACGTTCGAAGAAAGCTCAATACCCTCTGCCAGAGTAAGATAACCTCTATCTTGACCACGCCTCCAATAATGGTCTCTAACCCATCTCTTATTATATTGAAACAATCCTGTACCAACATAGAAAGAATCTGTAGGAGTAACCACACCATCATCCAGTGCTACCATTGCAGTAACAGTCTTAAATGTCGATCCCGGCTCATTCATATAAGAAAATGCATTAGGATTACCCTCTGCATAAACACCTTCCTTTATTCTATCAAGATTGACAATGCCTCTAATCTCTCCCGTTTTAACCTCCATAATTATTGCTGTACCCGATTCTGCATCTGTCTCAATCAGTTTTTCTCGTAAGCTCTTTTCTGATATATCTTGAATGTCCGCATCAAGAGTGGTAACTATGCTCATCCCCTCTTTTGCCGGCAACTCAACAACATCAATCCATTTACCTCTTATCTTCTGACGATATTTTAATCCTGGTTCTCCTCTCAACAAAGAGTCATACTTCAGCTCAATTCCACTGGCTCCTCCTTTACCAATATCCTTATAAACACTTCCCACAGTTCTGGTAGCAAGATTACCATACGGTTTCTTTCGAGAGTTCCTTTCTTCTGCAATCAACCCACTGACATTCGACTTATATTTCCATAGAGGAAAAGTGCGAATCTCTTTCAAGTCGATATATGAAATATCTTTATCAATTATCTTTACATACCTCGAACGTTTTCTCACAGGCTCGGTTATCCCTTTGGCCTCATTGATTTTCATCTGCTTCTCTTCCTTCTCCCTCAATGCCCAACCATTCATTATTATATTCTTATACTGACTGGCCGATTTATCATTAAATTTATTTGATAATTGGTATGCAAGGCTGTCCACATACTTATTCAAGCTGTCTCGAGCCAATCCATCAGCCCAAAAATCCATATGTATGCTGTATGTCGGCTCTGTCGATGCAAGAAACTTACCATTATAGGTATAAATATTTCCTCTCTTGGGAAGAATTATACGGTCTTTTATAACACTCAAACTATCCCCAACCTCTTTCCATTTCTTTCCCTCCGGCGAAAACATTGTCTTACCGGCAGATAAAAGAATAACTATGGGTAAGAATAGTAGAAAGAAGACAACAACACCATATCTACCAATTATCCCCTTCCCTTTTTCGTCATCTGAATAATGGTCTTGCATATCACTTCGTTTTATCTATATAATAAACTGGCTCATTGCTTATCTTTATATCGATTCCGGCTTCCTCTAATCTACGCTCAATAACTCCTTGCCTGCTCGCTTCGGTCAGGTTCGAAGATATTGTCAAAGACTCATACTTAACATCTTTAAGCACACCCTCCAATCTTTCTATGTCAGACATTCTTTGAATAACAGAATATCTATGACTTATGAAGACTATCATGATAAGCACAATGATTAGAATGAATCTCATATTTTTCAATAAGAAGTCCTCAGTTAGTACATTGCCTCCAAAAACATGTACAAATGATTTTCTAACATCGCCTATCTTAAATTTCATAATAACAGCCTATATCTTTTCAACAATACGCAATTTTGCACTCCTCGACCTCGAATTCGTATTCAGCTCTTCCTCCGACGGAGTTATTACCTTCCTATTTATCAATGTAAATGGCACATCTGGCACACCAAAAAAGTCTTTTTTTATTTCTCCCTCAAAGTTTCCCGACCTAAAAAAATTCTTAACTAATCTGTCTTCCAATGAATGATAAGAAATAACAGACATCCGGCCTCCTGGTGCCAAAATCTCATATCCTTGCTTAAGCATCTCTTCCAAGGTCTTCATCTCATCATTCACCTCAATCCTCAATGCCTGAAAGGCCTGCGCTAATACTTTATTTTCTTTGTCTTTTCGTGTAAATGGCTCCAAAATATCTACAAGCTCACCTGTTTTCTCTATTGGCTTATCCTTCCTATATTCCACTATAGAAGATGCAATCCTCCTCGAACTTTTCAACTCTCCGTACAAGAAAAACATATTACTCAGTTCTTCTTCTGAATAATTATTAACAACATCAGATGCCGTTCTATCCGAAGACCTATTCATTCTCATGTCCAAATCAGCATCAACTCGAAACGAAAATCCTCTATCTTTACTATCAAAATGGTGCGAGGATACCCCCAAATCTGCTAACAATCCATCAATCTTCGAAACTCCGTAATACCTCAAAAATCTCTTCAAATAACTAAAGTTGGATCTAACAAATATCAATCGTTCATCTGACTCCACATTTTTCTCAACATCCTTATCTTGATCAAAAGCAAAAAGTCTTCCTTTATTGCTCAGCCTCGATAAAATCTCCCGTGAGTGGCCTCCCCCTCCATATGTAACATCAACATATACCCCATCAGGATTTATCTTAAGTCCATCAACACTCTCTTTCAGTAAAACTGGAACATGATACATAACCTGTCACTATTTAACTTATTTCATAAAAGAGTCTTGAGTATTTTGCATCAACTGCTCAATTTTTTTAGAAAATTCATTCGGGTCAACCAATGGCTGCTCCAACTTATCTTTTGCCCATAGTTCTATGGTATCATCAACACCCAAAAACCTTACATCTACATCAATTAACACCATTTGCAAGTATCTCTTGGGTATCAAAATTCTTCCACTACCATCCATCTCTATCCTCTCTGCATCCAACACAAACTGACGAAATATCGCCTGTTGTTCCTTATTCCACTTATTCAACTTGCTCCTCAACGTATCAATTTCCTTCTCCCAAACTGTTCCTGGATACAGAACCAGGCAATCCTGAAAAATGTCTTTTCTGAGAACTAAATAATCCTCTCCTTCTACCTGTAATATCTTACGAAAAACAGCAGGTACAAACACCCTTCCTTTTGTGTCTACCTTCGCCTCAATATTTCCTAAGAATTGCAACATTTTTCAATTTTCCCCTATTTATTTATATATTTCGCTGTAAAGTTACAAAATAATCCACTTCTCCCCACATTTCTACACATTTTTTTATCAAAAAGTTATCTACAGGCCTGAAACCCTTTACTGATAAGCCTTTCAGAAAATACTGATTTTTTATATTTTTATTACTTCACCGTAATTTATTATGCTCCATGATTCAAAATCATAATTTGTATATGTTCTACATAAGCTCCCTGCTTACTTCACACTATCAATCTTTTTGCTTTTGTAAATTAATATCTTGTTTGTGAATATTTTTATTATTTTTGTTAGTAGTATAAAGTTCAATCCCGACAAATGAGTAGGAACGAAAATTTCAGAATAGATATAGATAGCATACTAAAAGACAAGGCACCAAACAGCTACAAGAAAATACCCGGATTTGTTATTAGGTATCTTAAAAAGATTGTCCATCAAGATGAAATGAATGCCATTCTCGAAAGAATATCAGATAAAGATGGTATCGATTTCATGAAAGCTCTTATTGATGATGAGTTCAACATTAAACTAAATATCGAAGGGGAAGAAAATATTCCGGACAGCGGAAGATTCACATTTGTTTCTAATCACCCCCTTGGAGGTCTGGATGGGATATGTCTTTCCACAATACTTGGAGAAAAGTATGACGGGAAAATCAAATATCTCGTCAATGATATCTTATATTACATCGACCCTTTAAAATCTATTTTTATTCCCATAAATAAACATGGTGCGCAAGCTAAAAATTCTGCAATAAAAATAAATGAGGCTTATGCATCCGACAATCAAATAATAACTTTTCCTGCAGGACTATGCTCAAGAAAACAGTCCGGGAAAATAGTCGATTTAGATTGGTTGAAAAACTTTGTTTCTAAATCAATAGAATACGGAAGAGACATAGTTCCAATTTACTTTAGCGGAAAAAACTCAAACTTCTTCTACAACTTAGCAAACTTAAGGAAAAGATTAGGCATAAAATTCAACTTAGAGATGGTATATCTGCCTGACGAGATGTTCAAAAACAAAAACCAAACGTTTACTGTTAAATTTGGTAGACCCATATCTTATAAAACTCTGGATAGCAGCAAAAGTCCAACCGAATGGGCAGATCACATTAAAAAGATAGTTTACTCAATGGAGTAACAACAAATAAAGTTATTTATTTATGGAACAGATTATTGATCCTATCGCCAAAGATTTAATTAAGAGCGAATTAACTGTTCAAAAGAGAGTTAGAGGTACAAACAAAGCAAATAACGAAATATACATTTTCACAAGTCACGACTCTCCTAACCTCATGAAAGAGGTCGGACGATTACGCGAAATAGCTTTTCGACACTATGGAGGGGGAACCGGTCTGTCTGCCGACATCGACAAGTACGACACTATGGAAGTGCCTTACAAACAACTTATCGTATGGGACCCTGAGAATGAAGAAATTCTTGGTGGCTACAGATTCATCTATGGCTCAAATGTCGAAATTGACAAAAATGGGAAACCAATGCTCGCTACTGCTCACCTATTAAACTTTTCTGACACTTTCATGAAAGACTACCTGCCTCACACTGTCGAGTTGGGCAGATCTTTCGTATCTCTTGATTATCAATCAACTCTCATGGGCAGAAAAGGAATATTCGCTTTAGACAATCTTTGGGATGGACTTGGTGCGCTTACTGTCATCGACCCCGACATAAAATACTTCTTCGGAAAAGTCACTATGTACGGGACCTATGACAAAAGCGCAAGAAATATGATTCTTTATTTCCTCAACAAACACTTTCCCGACAAAGATGAAATGGTGAGACCAATAAATCCGCTTGAAACCGGCACCAACATAAGCGAGATGGAGGAATTATTCAAAGGCAAAAACTTCAAGGAAGACTACAAAATCCTAAACAAAGAGGTCAGAGCATTAGGATATAACATTCCACCTCTAATCAATGCCTACATGAGCCTTTCCCCCACCATGAAATTCTTTGGCACAGCCATCAACGACGAATTCGGCAATGTTGAGGAGTCTGGCATACTCATTGAAATCAACGAAATACTGGAAGAAAAAAGAGCAAGACATATTGAGTCTTATCTTAAAAGCAACCCAAGCAAACGTTTTTTGCTAAGACTAAGGGATATGCTCACAAACAAACATAAAAAATAAAACATAAAATATAGAAATATAAACATAGTCAACAATTAGATAAAAGAATAACAAATGAAATCAATAGCAATAATTTACGGCTCAAGCACCGAACACACAAAAAATGCAGCCGAAAGAATAGCAGAGCTTCTCAGCGACTACTCACCCACATTAGTGGACATATATGATGGAGATGAAACAGCTTTCAAAGAAAACGATGTACTTATTTTAGGTGTATCTACTTGGGGTGTTCAAGACCTTCAAGACGACTGGAACGATTTCTTCCCAAAGTTCGAACAATTAGATCTGTCAAACAAAACTATTGCAATATTCGGCATGGGTGATGCAGCCATATACCCAAGTTCCTTTGTTGATGCAATAGGCATATTATACGAGTTTGTAACTAAAAAAGGCGCTAAAGTTATTGGAAAAGTAGACCCGGAAGGTTATGACTTCGAATTCTCCAGAGCAATAGTAGACAATAATTTTGTCGGACTACCTCTTGACGATGACAATGAGCCTGAACTAACCGACGAAAGAATTATCAACTGGGTGGAAAGCCTTAACCCATATCTAAGCTAATCTACATTAGATTTTCATAGAATATCCTTTATCTGGGCCAATTTTCTAACGGTGAAAGTTGGCTCAAATTCTTTAGGTTCAAGACCTTCAGGATTAAACCATATCTGGTCTATCTTGCTCATATACGCACCAACGATATCTGCCTCCCAATTATCTCCTATCATCACTGTCTTGCCCCTTGCAGAATTACTGTTCTTCAATGCGTAAGTAAAGAAATCAGGATGTGGCTTGTTTATCTCGGCCTGTTCCGACAAAAAAACTTTATCAAAATAATGCTTCAATCCCGAGTTCTCAATCTTTTTATGTTGAACCTCATTAAATCCATTAGAAAGAATATATAACTTGTATTTGGGACTCAAATAATCCAACAAATCCAAAGCTCCATCCACTAACAGAGTTTCATGCGTTGTCCTTTCCAAAAAATCATCACTTATCTTAATCGCATATTCAGGGTCGGTCACACCAAACTCCCTCAATGGGTATAAAAACCTCTCAACAATTAACTCGTCTTTCTTTATCTTACCATCTCTATACAGCCCCCACAAATGATTATTCGAAGGCATGTACACACCGTAATACTCTTCAAATGAAGGATAATACTTATCAAAGCCATAATCTCGATAAATACCTTCAAGACATTTCTTTCCATTCTGGGCAATATCCCAAAGAGTATCATCAAGATCTATGAAAACACTTCTATATTTTTGTGACAAAATAAATCTACTAACTTAATCACTAAACTAATAAACTCTACATACTATACTGCTCAACACAGTAAACATATATCACCAAACCTCTATGATCAAATACTTTGTAAGCGACCAAAAACGCTGTGTATCAGCTATTGCAAGTGACAAATTGCCATCATCCCCCTTCACAAACTCATATGTCCCTTCGGGGTGCGTAGACCAAAGCTTGGCATTTGTGGCATGTAGTGGTATGTTGGTTACTTCTCTTATGTCGATTGTTATAAAATAATCCTTATTAAAAGTATCTTTCATAACCTTGGTGGCTTTCAAAAAACCTCCTGACAATATCTTCTGCTCTTTCAGCTCATACTCCGTACCAAACACATAATAAGCAGTATTCAAAGCCTTATCCTGCTCTAGTATCCTGTTCGATTGTTCTTCTGCCTCCAATGCAAGCGACGTAATATCATTCGATAACTGCGCAATCTGTTCATCCTTCAGAGCTATTTGATTCTGCAACTCAACCAATCTTGAGGAGCTTTCTTGCATCTCTCTGTTCAATCTTTCGATTGTATTCTTCAGCGAGGCAACCTCACGATTGCTGCTCTTGTATTTCTTGTTCAACTCATCAAGTTGTGCCTTGTTCTTTTTAAGAATTTCATTTATCATCTTAAAATTTTCTTCTACACTCTCTTTTGAGTTCTGACTTATATCTCCACCTTGTACGGCTTGTGTTGAAATATAGGCCTCTGCTTCTCTAATTTTCTTAAAGTTTGCCTCAACATCGCTTATCACAGCCATCATCTGCTCAACTTCGGCATCTGAATTGTCTGACTTCATCAAAAGAGAGTCGCGCTGAGCCTCAAGCGCTTTATACTCCTTCGATTCCTTTACATTCGTGCAGGCAAATAAAACACCTGCAATAAATAATATCAAACCGGTTTTTTTCATTTTCTTAATTCTTTTTGTTTGTTTCTTCTTTCTTTTTATCGCCTTCCACCACTATAACAAACTCACCCTTCGGTTGTATTTCTTGATAATATTCAACCAATTCACCCAACGTCATGGTAGTGGTCTCTGCGTATATCTTTGATATTTCTCTTGATACTGACGCCCTTCTGTCTTCGCCAAAGACCTCCGCAAATTGTATTAACGTTTTCTTGACCCTATATGTTGATTCATAAAAAATCATAGTACGCTTTTCATCTGCCAACTGCAGCAATCTGGTATGTCTCCCCTTCTTAGTCGGGAGAAAACCCTCAAAACAAAATCTATCGCTCGGAATGCCCGATTGCACAATCGCAGGAACAAAAGCCGTAGCACCTGGCAAACACTCTACTTCAATACCATTGTTCACACATTCTCTAACCAACAGATACCCGGGGTCGGATATTGCAGGTGTTCCTGCGTCAGATATCAATGCTATCTCTTCACCACTCTTCAATCTCTCAACTATATTGTGTATCTTACTATGCTCGTTAAACTTATGATGGGACTCCATATGTGTAGTGATGCCGTAATGCTTCATCAAAACTAAACTGGTCCGCGTATCTTCCGCCAAAATGCAACCACACTCTTTCAAAACCCTGATTGCCCTAAATGTAATATCTTCCAAATTACCTATAGGTGTCGGAACCACAAACAACTTTCCCATACAAAACTACTTAAAACTATTCCTTATTACCCTCATAAAATCTTTAACCACTTCCGACTCAAAATCCCATTTCATATTGCTCTTCAGGTAATCCTCTGCCTCTTCGTATGTCTTCAAAGAGTAAACCTTGTTAAACAGATCATCCATCTCTGCTCTGCTGTTGTTGAAAAGTTCTCTCTGAAACAAAAACCTGTCATTTATGCTCAAACTCCTCCTCATCTCATCCATCAAAACTTCCTTTTTCCCGGTTTGGATGGAATCTCTTTTCTGAACATAATTTACGCTACTATTACTATATACTGGAAACTCCAATCCTTTGGCATAGTCATTGTCAAACCTTGACTCCGGATTAACCACTATATCATCCAATACAAACTCCTCTTTTACTTCTTCCCCTCCATTTTCACTAACAACCTCTTCAACTTCCTTTTCTTTGCTCAATATCTGTTCTCTTAAATCTTCTATTAACACTGCATCTTTAGCTCTATCATTCTCCAACTGAACCGTGTACCTGGTCAACTTCTCTATTTCCGACCTCATCTCTCCTATCTGAAGAGCCTCCAAATCCTTCAACAGACGAGCAATACCTTGAGTTTTCAAAAAAGCATCACTAATAAATGAAAAAGGCAAAACATCTTTCTCCTTTGATGTATTTATAACATCCTCCAGAGACTTCAACTCATCCAATATCTTATCTAAATATATAACTCTTTCTTCTGACATAAATCATTCTTTTACAAAACAACACTCAAAATCAACTGAACAAACTAATGCCAATATATTAAACAAATGTAATGATTATTTGGATAAATCCACCATTTCACTGGGCAAATTTATAAGAAACAATTTCTGCGTTGCCCTTGTAATTGCAGTATATAACCACCTATAAAAATTGTCACCCAAATACGCCTCGTTTATGTAACCTATGTCTAAAAAAACATTTCTCCACTCTCCTCCCTGTGCCTTATGACAAGTTACCGCATAACCATATTTCATCTGCAAAGCATTAAAATATGGATCCTCCTTAATTTTCTGATACCTTTTCCTCTTCTGTGTAATATAACTATAATCCTCCATCACACTTTGAAAAAGTGACCTATTCTGTTCTCTCGTCAATCCCGGCGAATCCGAGTGCAAAACATCAAGATTAATATTTGCCTCAAACTCTATATCATACTCCTTGTGGTACAACCTTGCCTTACAAAATCTAAAGCCATATAGCTCCTGATATCCCAACACCCTCACCACTTCAACAAACTCCCCATTCGCCAAAAAATCCACCTCTTCATAACTCTGCATCCAGAAATAGTCATTCTTTGTAATCATCAAAATATCCCCTGCCGATATTTCCTCCTCCCTATATAGCACACTATTTCTCACTCCCATATTATAAGCATTCACCCTTTTGTTGGTTCTCGAAATAATAATAGTCTCCTCCATAACATCTCTCACATAAGCCTCACTCAACTCACCCAACAAGTCCACCCCACTAATCAATTTAACATCATCGTATCCTTCAATTCTCAATTTAGGATAATCATGGGTTTTGAAAGTTTCTAATGCACTTCTTATTCTTGTTGCATTTTCCAAAATTCCCGACTCCACATCCTGCCTCACAATTTCCGTCAACTTCTCCTCTAAAACCTTAAGCCCCATCGACTCCAACTCATACTTGTCCAGAGCCGGACTATTATCCTCCTTCACTGGCGGCAACTGCGCCTCATCACCCAACAATAATAACCTGCACCTCTGCCCCGAGTACACATAGTTAACAAGATCCTCAAGCAACCTTCCCGAGCCAAAAATCGAAAATTCAGCCGACTGATTACTAATCATCGAACTCTCATCCACTATAAAAAGAGTATCCCTATGCTTATTCTCCAACAGCTCAAAGTTATATGAATCCTCCGAAAACTTCTTTTGCCTATAAATCTTCCTATGTATAGTATAAGCCTGCGAATCGGCATATGACGAAAAAACTTTTGCCGCCCTACCCGTAGGGGCAAGTAAAACAGTCTTCATTTTAAACCGCCTCATGGTCTTAACCAACTCCCCTACAAGTGTTGACTTCCCCGTCCCTGCGTACCCCTTCATAACAAACAATAAATTGCTATCTTCAGAGAACAAGAAATCGGTTATCTTCCCCAAAGCCTTTTCTTGGTCTGAAGTAAGACTGTATAAGAAATTCCTGCTTATTCTTTCAATAAAAAACTGATTTACCATTTTTTTTGGTTATTTTTCTTGTAAAAGTAGTATTATTATCTTTCTTTTCTTAAATTTGTAGTCATAAACAAGAAAATAGAAATTAATATTTACATCACAAATAAAAAAACAGACATCCATGAAAGTTGTAATTAGAGTGCTTTTAGCAATAGCAATTGTTCTTTTAGCTTATGTTAGTTGGCGAAGCATACAGGTGCCAATAGATTTTAAAGCAGAATCAGAACGAAGAGATAATGCCGTAATTCAAAGGCTTATCGACATACGTACTGCACAAGTTGCCTTGCGTTCTTCAACAGGTACGTACACTGCAAGTTTCGACACACTAATAAACTTCGTAAAGAATGGTAAAATTGCTACTCTTGTTAGATCAGGAGATTTAACCGAAGCTCAGCTTGAATCTGGTATGACAGAAGAGAAGGCAATGCAAATAATCAATAGTGGAAATGTTGCTTCAATCAAGGAAGCCGGTTTGTGGGATGACGCAAAAAATGCACCACAATTGGTTAGAGACTCTATTTTCTCTCCTGCAAATCAAGTCCTTTTCCCTAATCGCAACTTAAACCCCGACTCACTTCAATTTGTACCTAATGCACCAGAAGGAACAAGATTTGAAATGGGAGTTGATTCAATAAGTACTGCTTCTGGATATAAAATTCAGGTGTTCGAAGCAAAAACACCATACACAGCTTACTTAAGCGATCTTGACAACAAGCTATTAGGACAGAAGATACAAGAAGTACTTGACCGTCCTGGAGATAGATATCCTGGCATGCAAGTCGGTTCATTAACAGTGGCTAATAATAATGCTGGTAATTGGGAATAGTGAGTTCTAATATAATAACATGTTTCTGCCAGATAATATTGATTTAGCACATTCTGAAAAGTATAATTTATCCATTCGGCTAACGCCGAGTGGATTTTCTTTTTGTATCTATAGCCCTAGTGACTCAAGCATATTCAGTTATCAGGACACTTCAATAAGCAAAGATATACCATATATCGACAGCTTGAAGAAATTGATTTTCGATTTCGGATTCTTCAGCCAAATATTCAATGAGACATCTGTAACTATAGTAGACAGCCAATTTACCATTATACCAAAAGAATATTGGAATGAACATAAAGCAAACAGTATATCAAACTTTTGTTTTCATTCACCAAAAAAAATCATACTATTTGATGAGTCCCCCAAAAACGACTTGATTACACTATTCGGCATTGACGAAGAAGTTTACTCTTTTCTACTAAGACACCTAAATAATCCTGTTTTTAGGCATTATAGCACATATCTAATGAATTTGTATAATGGATATGCAGATAAAGCCGACATTAATACATTGTTCATAGACTTCAATTCTGACTATTTATCTTTAATGTGTTATTATAAGCACGACATAGCATCTTGTACTGCTATTAGGAATTCAAGCGATACAAATTCCATATATCACATATTTAATGTATGGAATGAGCACGGACTAGATCAGGAAAATGATAAAATATTCATATCTGGATTCCACTATCGTCACATCACTATTATAAAAGAATTAGAGAAATTAATTCGAAATGTTGAGCTAATTGAGTTACTTCCAAAAGTTCAACCTATAGATGATATAAAAAACATTCCAACCGATATTTTAACACGAGTATGAGAATAGTCGGAGGCAAATATAAATCGAGAAGGATACTGACGCCAACAGACTTAAAAGCAAGGCCAACAACAGATTTTGCTAAAGAAGGTCTGTTTAATGTACTTAATAATATGGTCGACTGGTCAAATACAGATGCATTAGATTTGTTTTCAGGAACGGGAAGTATATCTTTCGAATTATTATCGAGGGGTTGTAGTACAGTCGTCAGTGTTGAGAAAAATCACAAAAACTGGCAGTTTATAAATAAAACTAAGCAATTACTATCAGCTGAAGATATATATACAATAAATGCTGATTCATTTAAATACATAGACAAATGTAAGTCTACTTTCAATCTAATCTTTGCTGATCCTCCATATCTCATGGAAGAAGTAGATTCACTTCCAAGCATAATTTTAAGCAAAGAGATTCTTAGGCCCGGTGGTATTTTCATACTTGAACATTCGAGTAAACACGACTTCCAAAATCAACCCAACTTCAAGTTAATGAAAAAGTATGGCAAGGTTCATTTTTCTTTTTTCGAAAAATAGCCACCATACTCGTCATTTGCATTTGACAGATACACTTATTTACACAATAATAATTGCGAAGGTTGTCAGTAAATTAATAACAATAAATTAAGGAGGTACAAAATGGCAGAATATGAAAAGAAATTCCAGGAACTTATTAAAAACAAGAAATGGAAAGAGCTTAAAAGCGACCTGACTAATCTAGATGTTCCAGAAATAGTTACATTAATAGAACAGAGTAGCGAACTAAATTCTACTATATTTTTCAGATTTTTGTCAAGACAAGAGGCCAAAGAGGTGTTCCAAGAGTTAATCCCATATAAACAAGGAGAAATAATTCAAGGGTTGGCAAATCATGCAACGCGTCTTTCTGAGTTAATGAATGATATGGCTCCAGACGACAGAACGGCGTTCTTCGAAGAACTACCTGGCAATATTGCACAACAGCTAATGCAACTTCTGAATCCTGAGAATCTAAAGCAAACCACTCAACTGTTAGGTTATCCTGAGGATAGTATTGGTAGATTGATGACTCCACAATATGTTGCTGTAAAGCCATTTTTCACCGTAACAGAAACAATAGAACACATAAGAAAATTTGGACAAGATTCTGAGACACTTAACGTGCTGTATGTAGTAGATAAAAATTGGAAGTTGATTGATGATATAAGAATTCGTGACATCATATTGGCTGATTCTAATAAAAAGATAGAAGACCTAATCGACAACAAATTCATCGCTCTGAGTGCCTTAGACGATCAGGAAACAGCAATTAAAGTTTTTAAAGATTACAATCGTGTTGCTCTGCCTGTAGTCGATACTTCAGGAATTCTACTAGGCATAGTCACTGTCGATGACATCCTCGATATAGCAGAAGAAGAGGACACCGAAGACTTCCATAAATTTGGTGCTGTGCAGGAAGCCGTTACCAGTCCTACTCAGGCCACAGTCTCTTATCTCTATAAGAAACGTGCAGGATGGCTTATGGCTCTGGTTTTTGTTAACATCTTTTCCGGTGCAATAATATCAAATTTCGAAAACACAATCCAGTCTGTTGTATCATTGATATTTTTCTTGCCACTAATTATTGACAGTAGTGGTAACGCCGGTTCTCAATCTGCCACTCTGATGATTAGAGCTTTGGCTATGGGTGATGTAGAAATGGAAGATTGGCTGAAACTATTGGGCAAAGAGTTCTTAGTATCTCTGCTCCTGGGTTTAACAATGGGCTTAGGTGTTTCGATAGTTGCCGGATTGCGATCTCCAGAAATAACTCTAGTCGTGTCATTAACAATGGTGCTGGCAGTTATGTTTGGTAGTATGATAGGCATGCTTCTGCCTTTTATTTTTACAAAACTTAAACTTGACCCTGCAACAGCAAGTGCACCACTTATTACATCTCTCTCAGATATCGTAGGTGTATATATTTATTTCACTATTGCAAGTAATTTATTAGTAATATAGAGAAGCATTTAGTATTAATCATTCTGATCACAAAAAGTATTATTATGAAGAAAAAAGTATTTTCAATACAGACTTACAGATTTAAAAAGTTCTCGCGAAAGGCGTATAGTGTATTCAATAGCATTCAAAAATCCATAACTATAGGCGTCTTGGCAGGCTCAACGCTACTCAGTGCCAGCGCTGCAACAAATGACATAGTTGATAAAAAAGAATATCACAATACAACAGACTCCATACCTACTGCAGAACTTGAGGAATTAACTGTAACTGCATCAAAAGCAGCATTACCTGTCAATTTAGTAGCAAAACAGGTCACAATTATTACAAGCAGGGATTTATCGCATAAACCAGTCAGAAGTATAGAGGATTTACTCGACTATAATGCAGGAATAGACATACTTCAACGCGGGCCTCATGGTGTACAATCAGACATATCACTCAGAGGTGGTTCTTTCGACCAAACAGCAATACTAATAAATGGCGTTAACCTTTCAAATCCACATACCGGCCACTACAGCTTCGACCTTCCCATAAATCTTTCCGACATAAAACAAATAGAGGTTATCCAAGGTCCTTCATCTCTAGCATTTGGGGCAAGTGCATTTTCAGGAGGTATAAACATTATTACCAAAAATGACATACAAAATAGTGCATTCTTAGAACTACAAGGAGGAATGCACGGACTTTTCGGAATAGAAGGCAGAGGCTCTTATAACCTCAACAACACAACTCAATCACTTTCCATAGGTTATAAACACTCTGACGGATATATAAAAAATAGCGACTATGATATCCATAATATATTTTGGCAAAGCATGTCGAATATAAACAACTCAAAACTATATCTTCAAGCCGGAGTTAACGATAAAAAATATGGAGCAAACACCTTTTACTCCGCATCTTACCCAAACCAATTCGATAAGACAAGAAGATTATTTTTCTCAATCAAAGCCGAAAGTTATGGCAAACTAAAACTGACTCCACATATTTTTTGGAGCAGGCATTATGATGAGTTCCAACTCTTTAGAGATGGAACGCAAAACATACCTGACTGGTACACAAACCACAACTATCATAGAAGTGAAGTTTTTGGTGTAAATCTAAATATGCAATACGCTTCAAAACTGGGGTTGACCAACTTTGGCGGGGAATTCCGAAACGAAGGCATCTTAAGTAACGTACTTGGCAAAGATATGGAGGAAGCTATTGACAAATACACAAAGTCAGATAATAGAAGCAACATAAGCTATTTTGCTGAGCACAATTTCTTGTTCAAATCAGGAACTATTTCAATTGGTGGATTATTGAACTATAATACAGCTATTATCAATAAATTCAACTTTTATCCTTCAATAAACAGCACTTACAGGTTCAATGATAAATTCAGCATATATGCATCGTGGAACACTGCAACGAGGATGCCTACTTTCACAGATTTATATTATACCACTAAAACTCATATAGGTAATGTAAACCTTCATGCTGAAAAGTCTGAAGCCTTCGAGTTTGGGTCAAAATACAGCCACAATGGCATCAATGGTTCACTTTCAGTTTTCTACATGAAAGGTAAAAACATGATCGATTGGGTAAAGAAAAACGAAGAAGATAAATGGGAATCGACAAATCACACTCAGCTCGATAAAAAAGGTATCGAAGTTGCTATATCCGCAGATATGAGCAAAATCATTTCAAAAACAGTACCACTACAACTCAATGCAGGATACATGTACCTGGATCAAAACCGAGTTGATGATACACTAATTTCTAACTATGCATTAAATCACCTACGCCACAAGTTCACCGCCGATCTACACTATACTATTCTAAATAGCCTTACTATCTCATGTTATTATAGATGGCAGGAAAGAAACGGAAGTTATATAGAATATAAAGATCTTGTTGCTGGAGAAAGGGTTAACTTCAAACCATTCTCTATAGTTGATATAAAAATGAACTATAATTTGAATAACTTAAATTTATTTGTAAATGCAAACAATATATTCGATGTTATTCAGGTCGACATAGGCAACATACCTCAACCGGGCTTTTGGTTATCAGGTGGTATAAATTATACTTTAAAATAGATTTAGTAAAATATCCTATTCGATGTTTAACTGATTCTTCCCCACCCATATCTGTTTCCTCCCATCTTGGCAAGATTTTGCCTCAGAACCTTGTGTTCTGGGGCATTTAATTTGGGGTCATCTTCCATCAATTTATCAACAACTTCCCTTGCTCTGTACAGAACACTACTATCACGAACGAGATCTGCAATTTTCAAGTCAAATGGAATTCCACTTTGCTGAGTACCTTCCAAATCACCCGGTCCCCTAAGTTTCATATCTGCTTCGGCAATAACAAATCCATCGTTTGTTTCAGTCATAATTTCCATCCTTTTGCGAGTATCAGAAGAAATCTCATAAGGTGTAATCAATACACAATATGACTGCTCGGCACCTCTGCCAACTCGTCCTCTCAACTGATGCAACTGAGACAATCCAAATCTTTGAGCACTTTCTATGACCATCAAACTTGCATTAGGAACATTCACACCAACCTCTATCACTGTTGTCGAAACCATTATTTGAGCCTTACCCTCAACAAACTGTTGCATAACTTCATCCTTCTCAATAGGCTTCATCTTTCCATGCATCTTAACAACATTAAACTCAGGGAACACTTTTCTTATTTCTTCATAACCATCTTCTAAGTTCTTCAAGTCTAACTTCTCACTTTCTTCAATCAGTGGATAAACTATATAAACCTGACGTCCTTTTACTATTTCACTCCTGATGAACTCATAAAGTCGTCCTTTCTTTTTATCAAAAACGTGTATAGTCTTAACAGGCTTTCTACCTGGAGGTAACTCATCTATAACTGAGACTTCCAAATCTCCATATACAGTCATGGCCAATGTTCTTGGTATTGGTGTCGCTGTCATCACAAGTATATGTGGAGGCTGATGATTTTTTGTCCACAACCTGGCTCTCTGTGCAACTCCAAAGCGATGTTGCTCATCAATAACCACCAAGCCCAAATTATTAAACTTAACTTCATCCTCTAACAAAGCGTGGGTACCAATCAAAATATTCACCTCGCCTGACTGCAACGATTTATGCAGTTCAACACGGTCCTTCTTTTTTGTCGACCCCGTTAGCAACTCTACTCTAACATCCATACTCCCAAGGAACTTTCTAAAACTCTCAAAGTGCTGAGATGCAAGAATTTCAGTAGGCGCCATTATGCACGACTGATATCCATTATCCAGAGCAATAAGCATACACATCAAAGCCACCAAGGTCTTTCCACTTCCAACATCTCCTTGTAGCAATCTATTCATTTGACTGCCTGATCTGACATCTTGACGTATTTCCTTTATTACTCTTTTCTGAGCATTCGTCAACTCAAAAGGCAATTGGTTTTTATAAAATGAGTTTAAATTATCTCCCACTCTCTCAAATACAAAGCCATCAAGTTTCTGTTTCCTGTCTTTCGAATAACTCGCAATGTTTAGCTGAATATAAAATAATTCTTCGAACTTTAACCTATACATAGCAGCGCTTAATAAGCTCTGTGATTTAGGAAAATGGATATTTTCAATGGCATCACTATACGACATAAGATTCTCACTCTTAATAATATCGTGTGATAATGTTTCAATTACACTTCCTTTTATCATATCTAAAGCACCAGACATTATTTTATGTATTGCTTTAGAATTAAGATAATGAGCTTTCATCTTTTCAGTGGTACTGTACAATGGCATTAGTCCTTTTGTTTCTTCCTCATTATTCATGAATGGGTCAATCTCAGGATGCGCAATATTCCATCTATTATTAAATAAATTAGGCTTCCCAAAAACCACATACTCCTGATTAAGCTTAAGCTTACTTTCTATAAACCTGATACCTTGAAACCATACCAGATCCACAAAACCAGTACCATCCGTAAAGTGTGCTATTAATCGTCTACGTCGTCCCTCACCAACACTCTCAAAACTGGCAATTCTTCCTTTTATCTGAATGTAAGCATTGGAACTATCAATCTCATGAATATAATAATACCGAGTTCTATCAATATATCTGTATGGATACCATCTCAACAAATCCCCTATCGTAAAAACATCTATCTCCTTATTAAGCAATGCTGCTCTCTTAGGACCAACACCCGGGACAAATTGTATCTCTGTATTCAATACACTATTCATAGAAACTTAATAATATAATACACTTAGACTATCGACAAAAATAAACAAAACGAGGAACAGTTCAAACAAACCATTCCTCGTTATAATATATTCTACAAATCTAACCTTACCAGGCAAAAAGCGGATACTCTTTCATTTTATCGTTCACCTTACTACGGACTGCTTTGATATTGCTATCATCTTCAGGATTAGAAAGAACTTTATCTATCAACTCCACAATCATCGGCATAGAGTCTTCTTTAAGTCCTCGAGTAGTAATAGCAGGTGTACCAAATCTCAAGCCTGACGTCTGGAATGGCGATCTATCGTCGAATGGAACCATATTCTTGTTAATCGTAATATCAGCCTTAACTAATGCATTTTCTCCTTGCTTACCGGTCAATTCTGGGAATTTAGTTCTCAAATCAACAAGAATTATATGATTGTCAGTTCCACCTGAAACAACTTTATAACCCAAATCTGCAAATGCTTGTGCCATTACTGCAGCATTTTTCTTGACCTGCTTTTGATATTCCTTAAACTCAGGCTGCAATGCTTCATGGAAAGCCACTGCCTTAGCTGCAATAATATGTTCCAAAGGACCACCCTGCATTCCTGGGAAAACAGCTGAATCAAGCATAGCCGACATCATTTTAACATCACCTTTCGGAGTCTTTTCTCCCCAAGGATTTTCAAAATCTTTACCCATCAATATCACACCACCACGTGGTCCTCTCAGCGTTTTGTGTGTTGTTGATGTTACAATATGTGCATACTTTAACGGATTTTCAAGTAATCCTGCTGCAATCAATCCTGCTGGATGAGCCATATCAACCATAAATATAGCTCCTATCTCGTCGGCAACTTTGCGAATTCTCTTATAATCCCATTCACGTGAGTAGGCCGAGGCACCTGCAATTATCAATTTAGGTTTCTCTTTTCTTGCCTCAGCTTCCAACTGATCATAATCAACATATTGATTATCCTGTCTAACGTTATATTCTATTGGATTAAACATCAATCCGGAAAAATTGACTGGTGAACCATGCGTTAAGTGTCCGCCATGTGAAAGATTAAGCCCTAAAAACTTATCACCTGCTTTCAAGCAAGCAAGAAATACTGCCGAATTAGCCTGAGCGCCTGAGTGTGGTTGCACATTAACCCATTCTGCATTAAAAAGCTTTTTCAACCTATCAATAGCCAGTTGCTCGCTCATGTCCACAAACTCACAGCCTCCATAATATCTTCTTCCGGGATATCCTTCCGCATATTTATTGGTCATGATTGAACCTGCTGCCTCCATCACTTGATCGCTAACAAAGTTCTCTGAGGCTATCAACTCAATACCCTTGATTTGACGTTCACGCTCTTTTCCTAAAATTTCAAAGATTTTACTGTCTCTGCTCATCATATACAAATTAAAGTTCTACTGCTTTACAAAAGTAGATAAGTTTATATTAATAATAAAGCTAAATTTTATATGCTTCATACATAATCTTAGCTTTCTAATTTTCTAATAATTACACCTCAAAGTCATTTATTCATTAACTTAACTACATTCACAACTCAAAACAATCTTTACTAAAAGGACTCATTTTATCTTTATCTGATAATATCAAATCCTTGTCATCCAATATCCAGTCTATTCCCAATAAAGGGTCGTCCCACCTAATAGCTCCCTCAGAGTCAGGATGGTAGTAATTATCACACTTATATTGAAATATCGCATCTTCGCTCAGCACAACAAATCCGTGTGCAAAACCTCGTGGAATATACAACATCATTTTATTATAGTCAGAAAGCTCAACAGAATAATGCTTTAAAAACGTTGGAGATTCTGGCCTAATATCAACTACAACATCTAATATATTACCTTTTACAACTCTAACCAGTTTGGCCTGTGCATAAGGTCCTTTCTGAAAATGTAATCCTCTAAGAACTCCGTATTTAGAATAACTCTCATTGTCTTGCACAAATATAGTATCAGATACATTGTTTTCGAATTCCCTCTGCGAAAATGATTCAAAAAAATACCCTCTGTTGTCAGAAAAAATTTTAGGCTTTATCAAAACCAATCCTTCAATATCTGTTCTTATAAATTCCATTAAAATAGATAATTACATAATTCTAATCACACTTGTTCTAAATAATAGTGCATTACTACTTTAGCAAATCAGGCCTGAGTCGTTTTGTACGCTCAACAGCTTGCTCATGTCGCCACTCTATAATCTTTTGTTCGTGTCCCGACAACAAAACGTCAGGAACTTTCCATCCCTTGTACTCTGCCGGCCTTGTATATACAGGTGGAGCAAGTAGATTATCTTGAAAAGAGTCTGACAATGCCGACTGCTCATCACCTATAACACCTGGTAACAGTCTAACTACTGCATCAGAGATAATTGCAGCTGCTAACTCTCCTCCGGTAATAACATAATCCCCTATTGATATTTCTCTTGTAATAAGATGCTCTCTAACTCTGTAATCTACACCCTTATAGTGACCACACAATATAATGATATTACCTAACAATGACAACTCATTTGCAACACCTTGTGTAAATCTCTCACCATCGGGTGACACAAATATTATCTCATCATATTCTCTATTTTCCTTAAGCGATGTTATAACCCTGTCTATTGGCTCCACTTGCAGAATCATTCCTGCTTCTCCACCATATGGATAATCATCAACTCTTTTATGTTTATCCAACGTATAATCTCTAATATTATGTAGCCCGAATTCCACCAATTCCTTGTCCTGAGCCCTCTTCAATATGCTGTTATTCAAAGAGCCCTCTACAATTTCTGGGAAAACAGTTATAATATCTATCCTCATTTTCTAATGGCCATCTGAATGTCCTCCTCCGTGATCACCATCTGAGTCTCCACCACTCATTACGTCATCATTAGAGATACTCCTCTGTACACGTTTAACGGACGAATTAAGATCTCCAAACCTGTACGTTAATCTTATACCAAATGACCTAACAGGCATCAATGTCTTAGATTTCTGAACAAATCCCTCTCCTGTTGTAGTCCTGGTAAGATCTAAAAATTCGGAGAAAATATTATTTGCACTTAAATTAATATCCAATTTCTTTTCAAAGAAACTTTTTTGTACACTAAACGAGTAGAAATAAAAAGGTGATTGCGTTGTCTGAAGCTGAACTCTGCTCCAAAACCCACCGGCATTCGTCATAAACAAAAAGTCTTTAGGCAATGTAATAGTAGCACCTCCAAAAATACGCCCCGAAAAACCATTATTTTTCAATTCTTCATTTTTATTACTCTTAATATCGGAATAGTCTATTCCTCCATTAAAATACGTTCTCAACATGTCAAATGGAGTCCAGTTAACATATACATTAGTACCTACAACATGGTTCTTGCCAATATTATCAAATGTATTATGCGTAACCGTAGTAGATGTTCCGTCTTCCATATCTTGCTGAGCAATAAAACTATAGGGTGTAATCGCGTTCTTTGTGAATGAATAATTTATAGTAGCATTAATGTTTAGTTTTTGAGAAAAAGAGCCGAAGTTAATATTGATATTATGTTGTTGCTCTGATTCCAAATTTGGATTACCATAACTAATATTATTCGGATCAAAATCATTTACATACGGATTCAAATACCAAATACCGGGACGAGATATTCTCATGTTATATCCTGCCCTCAAATTATTCGTAGCACCCATCTGATAAGATATAGTTGCCGATGGTACAATATCTGTGAAGTTGGTATTCACAATATCATCTGACTCATTCGTCATAAAGTGAATTTCCTGCTTTGTATGCTCAAGCCTCGTTCCCAACTTAATTCCAATTTTATCTTTTTTTAGACTATACCCTGCATATGCCGATGTAATATATTGTTTATGATCCAAATCATTCTTTTTATCTAAATCTGGCTTCCATGTCTTATCATTAACATCAAAAAAAGTATTGTCTGTCCTACTGCTATTATCTCTGTATATGTATTTAACTCCTGTCTCAATGTTATGAATATCTGTCAAAGGATTCACGTAATCTATCTGGAATGTATGCTCATCACCTCCTGCATCATTAATGCTCTTTGTTTTATAGCCATCAGGCAGATAAAAAGTACCTCCTGGTTCTACCTCATACGACATATCATACTCGTTGTTATTTGGATTCCTCTCAAACCTGTACGATCCTGTTAACATTTCGCCCTTTTTCTTAAAACTACGTTGATAGTCAAATGAAAAATTAATACCCCCGAATTCTCCGCTACCGTTAGCTGCCGAGCTATACTTATATGGCCTGGCAGGACCTGAAACAACATTCTGATCCGAAGATGAAGTAACGTCAGATATAAACTTTGATACTGACATATTAAAAAGATTCAGAGTATCTGGCTCATAACTCATTGAACCATTAAAAATTAAATGCTCTGTATTATTTTTTGAAAAACCATCTTGCGTCAAAGTATTTTTGACATCAGTGCCAAACTCATCTCTTATAAAACTTGTCTCAGCTGACGGACTTTTATGATTATGATAGCCTGCATTCCCCGTAAAACCAAATTTCCCATATTTGGTTGCCAAATATGCATTAGCTCCATAACCTCCGTGTGAATCAACATTTCCTCCTACCGAACCGGAATATCCATCATCAACCCTCTTTTCTGTAACAATATTTATTATTCCACTTACACCTTCTGCATCATATTTTGCACCCGGATCTGTTATCACCTCAATATCCTTTATGTTGCTCGCCGGCATACTCTTCAACACCTGCGAAGGGCTCGAAGAAAGCATATTAGAAGGTTTTCCATTTATATATACTTTAAAACTTGAAGAACCTTTCAGTTGAATCTGCTCATCTCCATCCACCGTAACCAAAGGTACTTTCCTAAGCATGTCAAGCACGTTCGAAGTGGTCGCCTCGGGGTCATCTTGAGCACTATATGTAAGTTTATCTATTTCTACCTTAACAAGAGGCCTTTGTGCCGTCACACTAACTTCTTCAAGCTCCATCGAGCTCTCTGCCAGTTCTATATCGCCTAGGTCATGTTTGTTGTTAACCGAAGAAAACAAATCAACATTGATGTTGCGCATCTCCATACCCACATAGTTAAACTCAAACACATACTTTCCTGCACTCAAATCTGTCTTAAACTGACCTTTATCGTCTGTTGCAAACTTCTTCACAACATCCTTCGAATCTGAGTCTCCAAAAACAGTAATCGTAGCATACGGAAGAGCCATCTTATCACCTGACGATATCAACCTGCCTATTACTGATATATTCTGTGCCGATATTGTTGCTAACCCTGAACTTAACAATAAAACCAATGACAATACTTTCTCAAAAAACCTCATAATAGTAATTAATAAATCAAACCTTTAAAAATTCTACAAAATTAATCTTTTTATTCTACAAAATCATCTTCCATCTTATAATTGTATCTTTGCTTTCCTATATTATTCAAAATGGCACGTCTTTTAGTTTAAAGATGCTAAAAAGCACTTAAAAATTCAATATTATGGTATATATATTCTTAGCAATTCTACTTGGAATAGCAATCGGATTTGCAACAAGAAAAAGCAAAATAATAGCATACACAAACAAAATAATCGAAGTAATTATTATGATTCTATTGTTTTTACTGGGTATCGACGTTGGTAGCAAAGAAGAAATAGTAAGCAACTTCAGCATACTGGGTATGGAAGCTTTAATCATAACTCTTGGGGCAACATTAGGAAGTCTTCTGTTGGCAAAATGGGTATATAGTAAGTACTTCAAAGAAGAAGAATAACTATAATCATCATCGGCATAAATCCTAAACTAATGAAACAATCCATACTATACTTATCTATATTCGCACTTGGCATCATAATAGCTGTCACTCAGAACATTACTACAGATATTCTAAATGAACATCTATCCAAAATCCTACTACTTCTTTTGCTACTGTTCGTAGGAATTCAAATTGGTTTAAATAAAAGCATCCGGCACTATATTAAAAGATTAAAATGGAAAATCGTGATGGTACCACTTGCAACCACCATAGGCACATTTGCAGGTGTCTCCATAGTCAGTTTCTTTCTTCAAAACAGAAGTGTAACTGACTGCTTAAGCATTGGTGCAGGATTCGCTTATTATTCTTTATCAAGCATTATCATAACTGAATCCAAAGGAGTAGAATTGGGCACATTAGCTCTGTTGTCAAACATAATAAGAGAATTTTTCGTTCTGATATTTGCCCCACTGATGGTAAAATATTTTGGAAAGTTGGCTCCCATCTCGGCAGGTGGAGCCACAACGATGGATACCACTCTCCCCATCATTGCAAAATATTCTGGCAATGAGTATGTGGCAATTTCGGTATTACATGGATTGATTATCGACATGTCAGTACCCATTTGGGTTACCATCTTTATCAACATATGATGTAAAGTCTATGTTATCATTGAGACTTCATCAAGATATTATTACAAATAATAAATTTTCATTTTTCCAAAGCCTAATTATAACAATATTGAAAGATAGCTGTTAATATGTTGACAACAACTACAATCACTACTCAAATTATAAAGTAGCAATCTACAATTATTGATTGATAATTATGACATTATTAGGCAATACATTTGACTGATTGCCACCCAAATATATAAAATATGCGAGCACTTATTAATGCACTTATTGTTCACTTAACACTAAACATTCTATTTTTCCTAAAAGGGTGGAATGCATTTCAAAACAAAAAATATGCCAGGGTTATACTATCTATAATACTTGGACTTGAGTTCTTTTCATATCTTACAGTATTCATTTTTTATAAAAATCTTCCTCCTAATCTCACTCAAACACTACGTTTCTTAGGAACAAGCTGGATGTTGTTCTTACTATACACATGCGGAATATGGCTAATTATAGACCTTACTTACATAATTTACAGAATAATAAAAGGCAAACCCTGGAAATACAGTAGCAAAACACTAAAAAACAAGATATACAGTTTTTTACTCCCAATTGTATTTGTCCTAATTGTTATGGTTATTGGCAACTATAAGTTCAGACATCCTGTCATCAAACACATACCAATAACAATAAATAAGACTGCTAATAATCTCGACTCATTAAAAATAGCATTCTTTGCTGACGTACATCTCGGATGGATGATTAACGAAACACATCTTGATAAAATAATTAAACTTGTTGATTCTCAAAACCCGGATATCATTCTAATTGGAGGTGATATTATCGACTCACAGATACAGCCTGTAATTGATAGACAAATGATCAATACAATGAAAAAAATTAATGCGCCTCTCGGGGTCTACGCATGTCCCGGCAATCATGAATATCGTTTCGAACGTGAAGAGAAATTCAAGTTAATCAACAAATCAGGCATCAAAATGCTACGAGACTCTGCAGTATTGATAGACAGCGCCTTTTATATAATTGGCAGAGAAGATAAAATCATAAAAAACAGACTGTCTCTTGAAAATATAAAGAAGAAATACAAAATTAATCCTGACCTACCTTTAATAGTTCTCAATCACACTCCCGACAATCTGAGTGAAGAGGCTGACGCCAAAGCAGATCTTGCATTATATGGCCACACCCATCACGGTCAAGCTTTCCCTGGCAATATTGCTACGGACCTTACTTTTGAAATAGCGCACGGACAGAAAACAAAGAACAATACAAATTTCTACGTCACTTCCGGTATAGGTCTCGTCGGACCACAATATCGCATCGGCACTGTTTCCGAAATCGTAATATTTGATATTAAATTTAATTAGTTCAACAGAATCAAATATACTCAATTGCTTTCTCTAATTGAACTGAGTGAGAACCTTTCAACAGAATATAGTGGCCTGTCAAAGGATTTGACTCCAGGTAATCAATCAATTCATTAACATCTGCAAATCTCAGCATATTTTCTCCAACATCCACTCCTTCAAACTCTTTACCTATAAGGTAAATAAGTTCATAAGGTTGTTTTTTCAAGTATGCCACCATCTTGTGATGCTCATCTTTTCCCGAGTCTCCTAATTCCTTCATCTCACCCAATATCACTGCCTTGGGCATACTTGATGGCAAAGAAGAAAAGAAATCAAGGGACGCCTTCATACTCGTTGGGTTAGCATTATATGCATCAATGATTAAATCATTCTTGTCCGTACGTTTAAACTGTGACCTATGATTAGTAGGTTCATACTCTTCTAAAGCACTACTTATTCTTTCAGCATTGATTCCGAAAAACTTACCTACAGCAACCGCAGCGAGAGCATTTTCAAAATTAAATTCTCCTACAAGCTTAGTTTTCACTCTATATGAACTATCAAAAAAACTCCAATCAAACTCTAAGAAAGGAGTAGCATTTGCCATAACACCAGAGGCAAACAGCGAAGAATCATTTTTACCGTAAAGTATTCTATTCATACCCTCTGACCTTGCCAAAAGAATATCATTATCCTTGTTAACAAATACTTTACCCCCATTTTCGCCAATGTATTTGTATAGTTCACACTTCGTCTCTATGATATTCTCAAAGCTCTTAAACCCTTCAATATGGGCTTTGCCAATATTGGTTATGATTCCAAAGTCTGGTTCAGCAATTTCACATAGCTCTTTTATGTCTCCTGGATGACTTGCACCCATTTCAATCACCCCTATTTCATGTGATTTATTCATCGACAGCAACGTCAACGGAACACCTATTTGGTTATTTAGATTTCCTTGAGTAAATGCCACCTTAAACTCTTTTGATAGTGTTATGGCTATCAACTCTTTTGTAGTTGTCTTACCATTAGTACCCGTAATTGCAAGAATCGGTATTTTGAGTTTCCTCTTATGGTAATTAGCCAGCTGCTGCAGAGCTTTTAGAGTATTATCAACTCTAATTATCTTCTCACTATAATGTTTCTCGACTTCTACATCTTCATCCACAACAGCATACGAACAACCCAATTCTAATGCTTTTTCTGCAAATATATTTCCGTTAAACGTTTCTCCCCGCAAAGCAAAGAAAATCGAATCCTTAGAACAAACTCTTGAATCTGTACTAATCCGTGGATATTTTGAAAATATGGCATAGAGGCTTTTAATATCCATAACGGCCTGGTCTTTTATAGATCAATTTTACTTAATATATTCTTTGGTATCGCATCTTTATGAACCACTATACTAATCGTTTTATACCTCACAAATGGTTCTGAAGCATACCACAATCCTTTATATGGTCCTGTCTCTCCCCAAGAATTTTTCACCACATAAAATTTATTGCCATTCTGATCCTTAGCCAAACCATATATCTGCATTCCGTGGTCATCCGTCGTCTTATAAGTATCAAACCCAACCTGACGAAGCTCTTGATTTATATCCTTCTCCTTCAACACTTCATGGCCTACTCTTGAACGTAGTTCTGCATCTCTTTCCCTTGCCGATTGTCCCAACCATCTTTCTTGATCCGAACCTGCATTTTCAGGAGAATTCTCGTCTGGAACAATTGCAAGACCTAAACGAGAAAAACCAACCTCGCTTACATCTGTCGCCCAAGCTATGGTATATCCATTCATTATGGCATTATCCATAACCTCAATAAGCTCATCCAATGGAAGGTTATATGATCTTGCCCATCTCCAATTGTCTGGAACCTCAATCGCAAAAGGCTTATAAAACTCATGATGTGTAAATGACGTGAGTGATATATATGAATCTTTATCAATACCTAAATGTTTAGCAAATGATTGTGGTGTATAGGTTACTCCATCATAAGAAAACTTCTCCGGCACCTTTCCCAGATATGAATCCAGAATACCCTTAAACCCTTCAAACCAAGCAGTTGAAAGACTGTTAGAACCAACCATTGACTCCATATAGCTCGCTAATACCTTATCTAACTCACCATGATTATGCGTATCTGACCCATAGTTCAACCCTTTGTATGCCTCTTCTGGAATCAACCCAAAATCATCAATAGTTTCAAAAACATCGGCAAATGAACCTCCTCCGGCAAAATTCAGATGACCATGAAGCCTCGCATATTTCATTGCTTTATCCTCATAGTTCTTCCTAACTATATACATTTCCGACAAATCGTACTCTCCTTTACCTCTCCTTATTAGTTCTGATTCTAACACTCCAACACCCGAAAAACTCCAACAGGTTCCGGAACTGGCTTGATTCTTAATCGATGTAATAGGATTTTCCTTAACTACAGTAAATTTGTATGCATCCTGCGAAACAGCTAACACTGAACCAACAAAAACAAAGAAAATAAATAGTATCTTTCTCATAATAGTAATATCTTTAGCATAAAGAAATAACCTGCTCTTTTTACAGTAACAAATATAGTCATTTTTGACCAACCGTTACACATTTCTCACAACACTTTTATGAACAATTCAAAAAAAAAGTATCTTTGTCAATAAATCTCTATAAATATGGACGATATTAAACCAACAAAAAAAAGAAATCACAAATTTCTTAAATGGCTGATAGGAATTCTAGTTTTAGCATTGGCTATATTTGTTTATGTTCGATACTATTATGTTTTCGGAACTGGTGTAAAATCAGGAGAACTTAACTATATAGTTTATAAAGGTGTAATATTCAAAACCTACGAGGGTAAACTTATTCAAACAGGTTACCGAGCCGACAAACCTGGTGGATTACAATCAAACCAATTTGAATTTTCTGTCAAAGATGAAAAAATAGCCAAAGAACTAATGTTGCTAAGTGGCAAAAACGTACAACTGCATTATAAAGAGTACTTTGGCACAATACCTTGGCGAGGCTACACAAAATTCATCGTAGACAGTATTGTAACTGTTGAGGATGCTGCAAGAAAAGGCGAAATGGAAGAATTGTCTCCATATATTCTCGACTCAATGTAATTATTCTATTTTGGCAAAAAATAAAAAATACTACGTCGTCTGGTCAGGTAAAAACCCTGGAATTTATGACAATTGGAACGATTGTAAAGACAACGTAATGGGTTACGAAAAAGCAGTATATAAGTCCTTTGCATCTTTTGAAGAAGCAAAAGATGCTTTTAACGATTCGCCTTACTATTATATCAACTCAAGTAAATCAAAAAAACAGGGCAAAAAACTCACCAACTACAAAATTGTCGGCATAGCTCAAAAAAGCATCGCTGTGGATGCAGCATGCAGCGGAAATCCAGGACTGATGGAGTACAGAGGAGTTGACACCTACACAGGTCAAGAGCTATTCAGACAAGGTCCTTTTACCGATGGAACTAACAATATTGGCGAGTTTCTAGCAATAGTACACGCTCTGGCTATACTAAAAAACAACAATGAGGGCTACACTATCTACAGCGATAGCAAAACTGCAATCAAGTGGGTCGAAAAGAAAAAATGCAACACTAAATTAGCTAAAACCTATCGAAACGAAAGAATATTCGAACTAATTGCACGAGCCGAATACTGGTTAAAATCTAACACTTACGACATCAAAATAGTCAAATGGAACACATCTGAATGGGGCGAAATTCCTGCCGACTTCGGAAGAAAGTAAATTATTCTTCTAACAAAGAATCGTAATCAAACTCTCGATACAACATAGGGAACACCTTCTCAACATTTTTAGAGACAATGCTCGCAAACTCCACAAGGCTGATATTCAATGCATGGGCCACTTGCATATAAATATCTTCTATTGAAACTTCACTTTCGTCTGTCTCGCAAAACAACCTGTCTAGAGGAATAACTTGAGTGGTATCTATATTTATATTTTCTCCTAACGAAAAATAGAAACCTTCGTTAACCAACCATTTGGTTAATTCCACCTTGCTCCCTCTATATCCATGAATAATCCAAGGATTTTCCGGCTTAAATTCCTGCTTAATCTTAATTAATCTATCCCATGCCTTAACAGCATGAATTATTAAAGGCTTGTTTAGTTGTTCCGATAAAATAATGTGTTCTCTAAATACCGGCTCTTGTATCTCCAGGCTTGGGCCTTTCAGCTTATCAAAGCCTGCCTCTCCAATAGCAATGATTCTTTCATCTGGTAGTATCTCTCTAAGATACGGAAATTGATTAGTACTGTTCTCTGAATACCACGGATGAATACCGCACGAGAAATATTGTTTAGCGTTAAGCTCTTTTCTTACTTCAAACTCCAATGGATATACATCATAAATACATAAATGATCCGGCGAATCTTGATCCTCGTCGTACGATTTATGTGTGTGAATATCGTAAAAAATCATATCTATTAAACTTTCGAATTCTTTTTCCTTTTAGGCTCCGGCACAGGGTCATAACCCGATCCTCCCCATGGATTACAACTAATAATTCTTTTAGCAGAAAGATAAAACCCTACAAAAGGTCCATGTTTTTTTATTGCTTCTATGGCATATCTCGAACATGTAGGCGTATATCTACATGATGGTGGCATAATCGGAGAAATGACACCTCTGTAAAAATATATCGGGATTAGCAGAATCCACGAAACTATTTTATTAAACACATCTACAATCTTACGAAACATAAAATATTATTTCATTATAGTCTCTAATGCCTTAACAACTGATTTTCGTATATTTTCATAGTCAACAATTTCATCTTTCAAATATACAAAAGCAATATCACATCGTATGCCATTTTCTAAACAATAGTCATATAATCTGCTCTTGTTTTGTCGATATGCCTCTCTAACCAATCGTTTTAATCTATTTCGTCTTACTGATAACTTAATTCTCTTTTTTGGTATACTAACCATTACAGATATTAGGCTCTCAGACTCTGGCTGTATATTTTCTTTAAAATAAACAACTCTCAAAGGATAAGAAACGAATGAACTGCCATTTTCAAATAGATTATCTATCCTATTTTTACCTGTTACTTTTTCTTTTTTTTCGAAACTATAAAGGTTAATGTCTTGCATAAAAAACGATAAACGTAAAACTACAACTGAATAATAATTTCTTATAGAGAAAATAACAGAGTACTATATAACAGAACAGCTAAAATCTATGAGTAGTGTTTATGATTATCTTTAATAAATGCCTCTAATGCTGCAACCATAGATGGAAACTCAGGTTGGGGAGCTTCACAATCCAATCTCAATCCGGCACTTTCTATCGCCTTCGCAGTAGTAGAACCAAAACAACCTATTGCTCTATCATCTTGTTTATAATCAGGAAAATTATCAAACAAAGATTGAATACCCAATGGACTGAAAAACACCACCATATCATAGTCCATATTCTCCTCTTTTGGAAACTTGTTGCTTACCGTCCTATACATCACACTTTTTGTAAAGTTAATACCTTTACTCTCCAAAAAATTTGGCACCTCATCACTGTGCTCTTCAGGAACAGGCAAAAGGAACTTCTCCTTAGAATGTTTAGTTAATGGACTATCCAAACCATCTATGCGACCTGTTTGACTGAAAAATATCTTCCTTTTCCTATAAACAATATACTTCTGCAGGTACAGAGCTATTGTCTCCGAAACACAAAAGTATTTCATACTCTCAGGAACAACAATCTTCAATTCCTGGCAAATCGAGAAAAACTTATCCACTGCAGTTCTTGCAGTAAAAACTATTGCCGAAAAATCTAAAATGTTAATTCGTTGTGCTCTAAATTCTTTTATTGGTAATCTTTCAACAACTATAAATGGATAAAACTTGACGTCTAAGCCATATTTCTCTGCTAAATCATAGTAAGGCGATTTCTCTCCAGATGGCTTAGGCTGTGATATGAGAATATTATTAACTTTCCGAACGTTCATAAAATAGTATTTCGTAAAATAAAAGTCATTGAAAGCATCAATTTGTAATATAATACATAGGGAGCTATTTCAATGCCGCAAAGATACGAAAAAAAATACAACGAGCCGACCTTATTTTTAGCAAAAACTTTAAACAACTCTATAGATACAACTATTCGACTAATAAAAAATATTATAAAAATAGACATATAAATCGACTCTCGATGCTCTGGAAGATAGGACAGAAGGACTGCAGGGAACAACATCACCAAACCTAATAGACCAACAATATTCAAGTATCTGCCAATCCAGTCATCAATATCTTTACTTAAAAAGAAAAGTGAAATAATTTTATATCCGCCGACTTTCAAACCTATAAAAACTACTATACTCAATAGTATAGCGACAAAACTTAATATCTTTCCTATTGCTGTTTCAAATATAAGCCCAACATCCAATGCATAAGTAAAAAAAACAACACCTACTACAAAGACAAACTGTATCAACAACAAAAATTCGCCCCAAATCTCACTATCAGAGACTTGTTCCTTAAAATTTGTCGAATTCTTTCTTCCGCTATACAATAACGACTTAAAGTTATTTGTAAGCACAGCTCCTTCTTTATTGTATATTAGAGAAACTATACCCAAACAAAGTACAAAAAGGAAAAATATTATAGTATTATAGGTAGCTGAGTACGATATAGTAGCACCTTTTATCCCATTATAAATTGACGCAGGTACAACACTATAGGTCGAATCTACACTAAATAGCAAACCACTATCATCCGTAGGTAAATAATCAAAATGCCCAAACTCCCAGTTAAAGCCATGCTCTTCAACTTGATCACCTATTGTATCAAGATAAAATGGCACTACATTCCTGAGAGAGTCCAAACTCATTTTATAAAACTTATACGTAAATTTCTAATATCAAACATAAATAAAAAATCAATATTTTAAAAAATCAGGGTTCCAATCCTCCCCACTTCTCAAAACATCGATTACCCCTTCAGCGGTGCTCGAAATCTGCAACAATCTCTTATATTCTTTTTTCAAAAAACCATCCTTTATCATGTTGTCAATGAAACTAATCAGATGATTGTAATAGTTATTCATATTAAACAAAATAACAGGCTTCCTATACAAACCAAGTTGCTTCCACGTAGTAATCTCTGCTAGTTCTTCCAAAGTTCCAAAACCTCCTGGCAAAGCTATTGCAGCACTCGCAAGTTGAGCCATTTTTTCTTTCCTTTCATGCATAGTTTTCGTCACAATAGTCTCCGAGAGACTTTCATGACACCAACCGGCTTCTTTCATAAACTCAGGGATAATACCAATCGCCTTACCGCCATTCTCCAATACAGAGTTGTTTATCGCACCCATCAAACCTTGCTTGCCGGCACCTGTTATTGTGGCAATACCCTCCTTTGCTAACAATGCACCGAGCTCATAAGCCATATCAATATATGATTTATCAATATTATCGCTCGATGCACAATATATTACTACAGACTTGTTTCTAATTTCAGTCATTTCAAATCAAAAGCTTCTTTTATTTTGTCGACATAGTCAAGTTTTTCCCATGTAAATAGCTCGACTTCTATGTTCAATGGTTCTTTCATATATCGAGAACTAAATTCTTTTTTCACAATTTTAGGTTCCCTTCCCATGTGCCCATACGTAGCTGTTTCCAAGTAAATAGGATTTCTCAACTTCAACCTGTCTTCAATTGCTTTAGGTCTCATATCGAACAGGGTCGATACTTTCTTTGCAATTTCTGCATCAGACATACCTAAACCACTCTTTCCATAAGTATTAACATATAAGCTCATTGGTTCAGCAACACCAATTGCATACGACACCTGAATCAACACCTCTGATGATATTCCTGCAGCTACCATATTTTTAGCTATGTGCCTTGCTGCGTATGCAGCCGATCTATCCACCTTAGATGGGTCCTTCCCAGAAAAAGCACCACCTCCATGCATTGCTTTACCACCATAAGTGTCAACAATTATTTTTCGTCCGGTCAAACCCGTATCTCCGCTCGGACCACCAATAACAAATCGGCCCGTAGGGTTCACATAATACTTAATATCGCCTTCAAAAAGCTTATGAATATCCTTTCTTACCTTGTATTTGCTCTTAACTCTCGGAATAAGAATTGTCTTTACATCATTCTCTATGCGTGAACGCATCTTTTCATCAGCTTCAACAATCGCTTCCTCACTATTTGACTTAGGAAGCTCGAACTCATCATGTTGTGTAGAAACCACAATAGTATCAATTCTAAGTGGAACTCCATCATCTGAGTACTCTATGGTTACTTGCGACTTAGAGTCTGGTCTTAAATAAGGCATCAATTCCGGCTCATTTTTCCTAATGTTAGCCAACTCTACCAATAATGCATGACTCAAATCCAACGTTAGTGGCATGAAATTGTCCGTCTCATTGGTTGCATAGCCAAACATCATTCCCTGATCCCCGGCACCCTGCTCCATAGGGTCTTTCCTCTCAACACCAATATTGATATCATCTGATTGCTCATGAATGCTTGACAAAACCCCGCAAGACAAAGCTTCAAACCCTAACTCACTCCTTGTATAACCTATTTTTTTTATTACCTTTCTGGCAACATCTGAAACATCCACATAAGCATTTGATTTAACCTCTCCTGCCAAAATTACCTGTCCGGTCGTAACCAAAGTTTCACACGCTACTTTAGAGTTTTTGTCATACGCTAAAAACTCATCCAATATTGCATCCGAGATCTGATCTGACACCTTGTCTGGATGTCCTTCTGAAACTGACTCAGAAGTAAATAAATAACTCATTTACAAATAGTTTTACTCATTATACAATAACTCGCAATGCAAAAGCAAAACGAGCCCGTTTATTAAAAACGACTTCGCTAATGGACATACACAAAAATGAACTGAAAACCTAAAAAAGTATGCGGAATCATTTTAGCATTTTTTTCTGTGGTTGCAAGCAGTTCAAATCTGTCCACATATCGTTCCATTTACAAAGTTAGTAATATTAAATTAGCTAACCACTATTTTGTGATTTTTTATCAATAAAATATATTATTATTCCTCATCCACTCCTTAAGATTCAAATTTTCGGCAAAGTGAACCGTTTTGAATCCCAAACGATTAGCTGTAACTATATTATCATAACTGTCATCAATATATAGTGACTCCGCAGCATTAATCCCGTATCTTTCAAGCAATATTTTATAAATTCTCTCATCTGGTTTAACCAGCTTTTCCTCCCCCGAAACAACTATACCTTCAAACACCTCAAAAAAATCATACATTCTTCTTGCAATCGGTAATGTCTCTGCAGACCAATTAGTTAATCCATACAGCCTATAATTTCCATTCAACTCTCTCAAAATATTAATGTTACTCTCTATCAGTCCTCCCAACATCTCTTCCCATCTGCCATAATACATTGCAATCTGATCACTAAATTCCGGATGCTTTTCCTGCAGTATCTGTGTCGCAACATCCAACGAACGGCCTGCATCTTGTAGCACATTCCAATCCGAATTACAAATATTTTCCAAAAAAAAGTCCACTTCTGCCTCCGTATCGAATACTTTTCTATAAAGATACTTAGGATTCCAATCTACAAGTACACCTCCAAAATCAAAAACTACATTTTTTATTTCAGACATATAATCTCAAAAACATTAAGCATTAATTCTGCTATAAATATACGTTTTATTTCATAAAAATTGAATTTAAAGCATATAAATTCTCAAACATTACACAAAAGCAACTTTATTTTTTATTTTTGCATACAATTACATAACTGATAAATATGTTATTGAAGTCAACTTATCTAAAAGCAGTCGTCAATACAATATATTTTATTGCTATAACTTTGCTGTTAGCATCTTGTGGCTCAAACAAAACCACTGTGAACAGAAGCCCCAAGACTTCACCAATACAAGACGACATTGTAGCTTTTAGCAAACAATATTTAGGCAGGCCGTATGGATACTCATCCAAAGGGCCCAAATCCTTTGACTGCTCTGGGTTCACCTATTTTGTATTCAAAAACTTTGGTTACAATCTCGGAGCCAGCTCATCAGACCAAGACAGACAAGCAAAAACCATAGACAGAAGAGATAAACTTCAGAAGGGCGACCTGGTATTTTTCGAAGGAAGAGTAAAAAACGGGAAAGTTGGACACGTAGGCATAGTAACGGATATATATCCTAACGGCAACTTTAGATTCATTCACGCATCAACTTCAAACGGAGTTATATACACAAAATCAACTGAACCATACTATGCTTCCCGATATCTTCGAGGTGGTAGAATATTGGAAGACAATGCTTCTTATGCAACCAAAATTCCAAACTCAAAAACAAAAAACGATAAGGTTGAATGGCCTAACGTAAAAAATAAAAACCAACAAACTTCCGAACCACAGGGGCTAGTACTTACCGAATACACAAATCAAGAAAATAATGAATATGAGTCAACGGTAGTGGTTCAAACAAATCCTTTAAAAAACCCTCCTTTAGAAGGGAAACACAATACTATCCCTAATAAAGCCAAAAAAGATTCAGCAATAAGGAGAGAAACCGAGGTTGTCCCGACACCGGCTAACTATCTGGTACACACTACATTGCCAGGAGAGACTCTATTCTCAATATCAAAAAAATATGGCTGTTCAATCAGCCAAATCAGAGACTGGAATCCCAACATAACTGATGTGCTAAAGGCAGGAGAAAAAATAATTATATATAACAACTAAAATAATGATTACTGCAGAACAATTAAAAGACGTTCAAGAGCGCGAGAAAGCGCTGAGGGGGTATCTTTGACATCGACTCCAAGAAAATTCAGTTAGAAGAAGAAGAGCTACGTACGCAATCACCTGACTTTTGGAATGACTCAAAAGCTGCGGAAGCACAAATGAAAGTCGTTCGGGACTTAAAGTTCTGGATAGAATCCTACAATGAAGTAAAGTCAGCGACAGAAGAACTCGAACTTGCTTTTGATTTCATTAAAGAAGGCATAATTACAGAGGCTGAGGTTGACAAAAACTACGAGCATGTACTTAAACTATTGGAAGATCTGGAACTTAAAAACATGCTCCGTCGCGAAGAAGACAAATTGGGGGCTGTCCTTAAAATAAATGCAGGAGCAGGTGGCACAGAAAGCCAAGACTGGGCATCTATGCTCTTCCGAATGTATCAAAGATGGTGTGAAAAACACAATTATAAGACTACAGTAACCAACTGGCAGGATGGTGACGATGCCGGAATAAAAACAGCGACTCTTCAAATTGAAGGTAATCTGGCATATGGCTTCCTTAAAAGCGAAAACGGTGTCCATAGACTGGTAAGGGTTTCTCCTTTCAATGCTCAAGGCAAAAGAATGACATCTTTTGCTGCAGTATTTGTTGTTCCTTTGGTAGATGACTCTATTGAGATTGAACTTAACACCGCTGACATCACTTGGGACACATTCCGATCTTCAGGTGCTGGTGGTCAGAATGTCAACAAAGTGGAAACCGGCGTAAGATTGCACTATATTTATAAAGACCCTGACACAGGAGAGGAACAAGAAATAGTTATCGAAAATACGGAGAGCAGATCACAACACGATAATAGGGATAACGCCATTCGATTACTAAAATCGCAATTGTATGAAATTGAATTAACAAGACGAAAAGCTGCTCAGGCAGAAGTAGAAGCCTCTAAAAAGAAAATTGAATGGGGCTCACAGATAAGAAGTTATGTTTTTGACGACCGTCGCGTCAAAGACCATAGAACCAACCACCAAACCTCCGATGTAAACGGAGTTATGGACGGAGATATTGATGCTTTCATTAAAGCCTACTTAATGGAGTTTGGCGACGAATAATTAGTATATAAATACACAAAAAAATACTACAAAAGGGTGTTCAAAAACACCCTTTTTTATTGATTAACAAAAACAATAATCAAATCATATCTAATGCTCCCTCAACAGACACACCAAAAAGTGCAAAATCATACTTCACAGGATCTTCACTATCAAACATTTTCAGATTCTGTGTCAGTTCTAATGCTGTCTGCCAATCTGTTTGCTTTCGGGTTATAAGTCCGAGCTTTCTGGCTGTTCTATCAACGTGTACATCAATAGGACATATCAACTCACTCTTAGGGATCTTGCTCCACAAGCCAAAATCCACTCCCTTGTCATCCTTCCTTACCATCCATCTCAAAAACATATTTAATCTCTTACATGCAGAGTTTCGTGCAGGAGTAGCAACATGTTTCCTTGTTCTATGTGGTGCGTACGGACTATCGAAGAATAGTTTTTCAAAATTAACTAACGAGTGTTCTATCGATATAAATTTTCCATCAGTTAAAAAAGCCTCTTCCAGAGAATCTTCCTTAGAGTAAAACCTTTTGAAAAAATCAACAAAATACAACAAATCGGTATCATTAAATGTCCTGTGCTTAAATCCTTCTAATACTTTCAAATCGGCATCTTCACAATTTCTCATAAATTCATACGGTTCATTGCCAAACCTATCTGCCAACTCTAAGCACTTATTAATAATAGTCTTTCTTTGCCCCCATGCCAATATTGCAGCAAAAAAACCCATTATCTCAATATCTTGTTTCTTCAAAAACTTATGAGGAATAGAAATCGGATCATTTTCTATAAACGATGGATTGTTATATTTCTCAACCTTTTGATCTAATATTTCTTTTAGTGTATTCATAATAATAATTTACAATGACAAAAATACTTCAATTTATTAATAATGTCTTACATTTGTACTTAATTTTGAGTTCCATGCAATCTACTATTAAAACTAACATACATCATCAATATTTTCATAGAGTTATTTCTATAATAACACTGTGTCTTTTTTCATTGAACATTCTTGGACAAATAAGCCACGGAGGTCGTCCACTGCCGTTGTCATATACCCAAATATCAAAATCATCATCTCAAAAAGACAACTTTTTTATTGAGATGCCATCATTTGACCATCAGGAGGATGTGCTTCGCTCGCAACAGGACTATAACCGTTTCAAAAGTCTCGAGTTCGCCCACAAATTTGATGTTCATTTGCGTCCAGACAACTCTGGAATTACATTTATTCACAATGACATGAACGTATGGAGAATAGGTATTCGTTCAAAAGGTGCATTTTCTATAAATATACTATTCTCTAAATTCAAACTCCCTGATGGGGCAAGAGTATATGTTTACAACACCGACCAATCACAAATACTCGGCTCTTACACAAGCGAAAACAATACTGACCTAAACATACTGCCCGTACAACCAATAGCAGGAGACGAGCTTGTAGTGGAATATCAAGTTCCATTAACAAAGGTAGATGAAGGAGAGATTGAGATAGGTGAAATTAATCACGATTTTATAGGTATATTCCGCGCATTAGAGCCTCGAGAACCTGTTCAAGATTGTCATCCAAACATTAACTGCTACCCCGAAAACATCCAAGCTGGAAGTGGTGTGGTATCATTAATTATTGACGGAAAGGTTTTCTGTACAGGCTCATTGGTCAACAATAGTTCTAACAATGGAACGCCATACTTACTAACAGCTACTCACTGTCTAAACTACGACTTCAATCCCAAAATGATCGGGGATAGAAGCCAATACGACATAATAGCCGGTAGTATAGTAGCTTTCTTCAATTACAACTCTCCAAGTTGTGAAACAGATATAAGAGGTCCAATCCAGATGTCAGTCGCTTCAGCAGATTCAGTACTGATAAGCGAAAAACATGACATATCTCTACTCAAATTAAAAGACATCCCTCCCAAAGAATATCAACCATACTACTTAGGTTGGAATTCCGAAACGTCACCCTCTGCTCCATTCGATGGAATTCACCATCCAAACGGAGGAGTCAAAAAGATTGCTATTGAAAACGACAACATCACCATCGGCTCTTTCAGTGTACCAAAATACAATATGGAACCTAATGCGCACTGGGTTGTTAAAGCATGGGATGAGGGAGCAACTGAGCAAGGTTCATCCGGTTCACCTCTCGTAGACAGCAAGAAAAGAATCATAGGGACCCTCACAGGTGGGGAATCTTATTGTTCATCACCTAAAGGACCCGATGTATATGCAGCTCTCAGCAAATTCTGGATGGTCGAAGGTTCTTTAAACAACCCCAACCCTATAAGTCACTACTTAGATCCAACAAATTCGGGCACTCGTTCAATCAATGGTTTAAACCCATACGCAGACCAACCATTCACAAAGAGCCACAATTTCAGTCTTGATGAAACGGCTTCAGAAACGTTCTTCGAATCCGTCCCTATGTTCAAAACTAACAACAGATATGGTTTCACCGAATTCGCTGAAGAGTTTTATACCGACAAGCTGACACCTCTTGCCGGAGTGTTTGTCGCATCATCTCCCACCGAAAATTTTTCACTTACTAACGTAATATTAAGTGTTTATACTGGAGAAAATGGACCATCAGTTAAGTTGTTTGAAACACCTCTTGATAATAGTTTTATGTACTATTCAAATAGTTCTACAAACTTAGGGAACAGGAACATGAAACATAATGTAGAGAACTACACCTCATTTAGTTCTCCGGTATATGTTTCCGGCAAATTCTACATATCTGTAAGAGATATCAACAACATTCCAAACGGATTTTCTGTTCTCAATGCTGAACCTCGTAAGATTGGGGCAAACATGCACTCAACCGCATGGATTAAAAACCCTCAAGGATGGATAAATACCTCCGATAACATAGTGAACCCCTTAAACACTTCTTTGTACATATCTCCATACGTTATAGGCTCCACAAAAACTAATGTTCTAAAGGACAAAGTAAAAACAAATATATCCGTTTACCATTCAAACGAATTAAAGAGAATATTCATCGAATCTAACGACGATATACTGGAATGGCAAATATTCAGTGTAACGGGACAAATAATAAATCACGAAAAGGCAGAGATGAGTATGACTAGAACATCCATATCATCTGTCGGTCTGCCTAAGGGTGTCTACATTGCAAAGGTAAAAACGATAGATGGAACCGAAGTAGCAAAAAAAGTATTAGTTAATTAGGAACCTCCGAATTACTAGCTTCAGAGTCTATCTCAAGATCAACAGTATCGATATCGGTGTCAGTCTCTGGTTCCGTTTCAGCTTCCAAGTTTATATCGAGTTTCTCCTCAATCTGCTTGTTGATGTAATCACTAATAATACTACCCCCACTCGTGCCTGAGCTACTTACTTGTGGAGTATTTGACTGATGTTTAACTTCTATATCATTCTTGGTCTCCACAGGTTTCATTTCCTGACCTACAATAAGTTGATCACCTATATTTATTCTTGAAGACTTCAAGCCATTCCACGATCTTATCTGTGCCAGCGCAACATTGTTCTTCCTGGCTATATCTCCCAAAGTATCCCCTTTCCTGACTCTATAGTACTTATTGACAGTTTCAACTGTTCCGCCATTGTTGACTTGTGCTAACTGAACACTTTTATTTTCATTTACAACAATAGGTCTCTTACCTACTATTAAGCTCTTGCCAACACTAAGCCTATCCGATTTTAATCCATTCCATGATTTAATCTTAGAAACAGTGGTACCATTCTTTCTAGCTATTGAAGACAGATTATCACCTCTTCTAACCTTATAATACACATTCTCTCCGCTGCCAGAAAAGCCTCCTACATTGGTAGCAGTGGCGTCAGTAAGATACATTCGATGTGTAAAATATTTATTTCTATCATAATCCATGATAGAATCATTATGCTGTATATAGGCAACCATAGTCTCTGTAGGCAACACAAGAACATAGCTCTTATTGTTAGCCGGTATCCTATCCTTCTTGAATTGTGGATTAAGCCTTTTTATCTCACTAACAGGAATATTCAATACCGCAGATATCTGTTCAAAATGAACCGGTTTATCAACATGTATAGTGTCCAATGCTGTGGCGCCCACAAAACTCACAGGGCAAATATTATGGTCATCATGATGATTCATTATATAGTTAGCTGCAATAAATGCAGGCACATATCCTCTCGTTTCCCTGGGAAGTCTGTTATATATTGCCCAATAATCTCGTTTTCCACCACTACGTGCGATAGCCTTGTTAACATTACCGGGTCCGCAGTTATACGCTGCAATAACAAGGTTCCAATCCCCATATATTGAGTAAAGGTCTTTCAAATATCTAACTGCGGCAGCAGTTGATTTAGCCGGATCCCTTCTCTCATCCACCAAAGTATTAACCTCAAGCCCGTAGCCTTTGCCTGTCTTCAACATAAACTGCCACAACCCCGTAGCTCCCACCCTCGAAACTGCCGAAGGGTTTAAGGCCGACTCAATAACAGGTAGATATTTTAACTCCATTGGCAACCCCTGCTTATCAAGCTCCTCCTCAAACATAGGGAAATAATAATCTCCAAGAGCGAGCATATAGCTCACCTGTTCTCTCTTTCTGTTGGCATACATATCAATGTATTGCCTGACCACAGGATTATAAATAAGTTCCATCTCTGTGGGCAAGTCATATAACCTCTTGGCATAAACACTATCGGCAAAAATAACATTACTACCTCGACTGCATGCGTCATCAGGCTTAGACATATCTATCTGCCATTCATGCAATAGCTTAGCCAGGTTTTCCGTCATACTCTCCGGATAAACTATTGAGTTGTCCTCAACACTATCAGCAACCGTTGGTATATGTTCTTCGGTTTTAACATCTTGTGCAAAAGAAACATTGATACATAAAAATAGACCTAACACAATTAATACATACGTCCTAATCATAATCGATAGACTTAAAAATTTATACTACAACGCAAACCATAAGAACCTCCTAATAAACTTTGTTCCTTGTTGCCAATAACTGCCGGGCCTACCCTCATAGACAAGTCTGTACTCATATTAAAATCAAACAATTGAGCATCTACATACGCATCAATCATCACTAAAACGTACCAAGCAGCAGTTCCAATTATACTAAAATCTCTATAATACCTATAATAGTCTTTTCTCTGTTTAAGCACATCCGTAAACCATTTCTTATCCACGCTGTTTGGATCCATTCCGTATGGTAACATATTGTGCCAATCATTAGTATCAGGATTTCCATCTAATATATCCTGATAAGCCTTAAGATAATCTCTGTAATACCCATTGTTCCAATTGATCGCATATGCAAATCCTACAAATCCTCCGTACACTAAAGGCAGTTTCCAGTATTTTCTATTGTATGCCTGGCCCAAACCGGGAAATATTGCAGAGAATATAACCGCTTTTTTTGCCGAAGGCTTAAACATGTACGACGGAGCAAAGAATGAATCTGAAAACAATATATCATTTACTTTTTTAGCAATCGCTGTGCTATCAGCTGTTACTACAACCGAATCTGTCTCAACAACTACCGAATCACCAACAACAATAATACTATCTTGTGCCGATGGCCTTCCTACCGCCTCTTGAGCCTTGAGCGATGAAACACCAAACACAAACAAGGTGCATACTATAACAATTATAGCCCTCATACCACCTATTACCCTACTTTTTCATTTTATCAAACATCACAATAATACGCTCCAACTCCTCAGGAGAATTAAATGGTATGGTAATCTTACCTTTACCCTTTTTATTGTAGTTGAACTGTACATCGGTCTGGAAGTATGAAGAGAGATGCTTTTTTAACTCTGCGAAATCATCGCTTACATCAGTAGTCGAGCTAATTGACTTCCTGTTCTTACCTTTAGTCGCAGTTTTCTGCTTTATTAGATCGTCAAGCGAACCTCCATCAGATACTTCACGAACCAACGACTCTACACTCCTCACAGATAATCCATCACTCAATATAAGATTATACAATCGTAGCTGTGCAACCGGGTCACTCAAAGTCACTAATGCACGCGCATGTCCCATATCTATCTTTCTGTTCTTAACACCCATCTGTACCTCTGCTGGCAACTTCAGCAAACGCAAATAGTTGCTTACTGTAGCACGCTTCTTTCCTACCCTTTCGCTAAGTTGTTCCTGCGTAAGAGACAAATTATCAATAAGTTTCTGATACGCAAGCGCAATCTCTATAGAATTAAGATCCTCACGTTGAATGTTCTCTATCAGAGCCATCTCCATGATTTCATCGTCATCCACAGTCTTGATATAAGCAGGAACAGTTTTCAGTCCTGCCATCTTCGATGCCCTATACCTTCTTTCTCCGGCAATTATCTCGTACGAATTATCATCTCTTTTCCTTAATGTAATGGGCTGAACCAAGCCTATCGACTTTATCGATGCAGATAACTCCCTCAATGCCTCTTCATCAAAAGTGCGTCTTGGCTGGTCAGGATTAGGCATTATCTTATCTAACTCGACCTCATTTATGGAAGATGACCCTTGAGTGTCCGAATCACCATAAGTTATCAACGCATCCAAACCTCTTCCTAAAGCATTTTTTTTCGCCATATAAATCAATCAGTATATTCCACAAAGTTAGCCATTTTTTACGATAAGCTCATTTGCCAACTGTAGGTAGTTGATTGCACCATTAGAACCTGCATCATACATCAATGCCGGCTGTGCATAACTCTGCGATTCACTAAGTGTAACGTTTCTTTTAATAACAGTCTTAAAGACCAACTCTTTAAAGTGATGTCTAACCTCCTCGTAAACCTGATTATGAAGCCTTAATCTCGAATCGTACATTGTCAA